>JBBDSK010000227.1:0-23032 GCA_040904985.1 Woeseia sp.
GCACGAACGCCTCCATGACCTCTTTCGCCTCGGCTTCGCGGCCCAGGCTCAGCAACGTCTGGCCCAGCTTGAGGTGGACGGCATCGAAGGCCGGGTTGAGCTCCAGCGCGCGACGGAACGATTCGATCGCCTCGCCCGGCCGTCCCAGCGCGAGAAGCGCTTCTCCCAGCTGTTCGTGACCTTTGGCGTAATCCGGATCGCCGTCCACGACCTGCCGCAGGTAATCCTCCGCGTCCTGCGCACGTCCCTGCCGCGTAAGGGAGGCGCCCAGGAGCGCGAGAAAGTTCACCTCACCCGGATAATCACGAAGCGCCGCCCGCGCTATCTGCTCGGTCATCGCGGCATTGCCTCCGCGAAGAAAACCTACGGCGCGATCGAAGGTCGCCCGCGCTTCGTCAAGTTCGCTCACAATTAGGACCCGACCTCCAGCCGCCCGGGGCTACGGGCTTTGAATAAGGCAATAGCTTCCACAGCCGCCTCTCTATCCTCGATCGACACCAGGTTGGCACCGGCGACGCCGGGAATTCTGCTGACAGCCTCCAGGACTTCAGCCGTGATCGTGATGCCTTCATCGCATGGCGCCCGGGAGGCTCGAAACCGGCCTTCCAGCTCCCTTGAAATGAGCACGGGCCGTGACCGTTGCATCAGTGCGTCCAGGTGTTCAACCGAAGAAAGAAGCGGCACGCTGACAATAACTGACACGCGGTGGATGACCTTGCTGCTAACCAGCCGCCGCATGTAATTGTGCAAAAGGTCGGGATGCAGCACCGGCTGCGTCTGTACGAACCTGCAGCCGAGATCCGCTTTGGCTTCGATGCTGAGCGGGCGACGCTCTCTCTCCGCGACGATGACGCTTACTCTCGAACCGAGAAAAAATCCGCTTTCCCCTACCAGCCCCAGTTCTTCGCCGATAACCTGCGCGCAACGCAAAAGGCGCTTTCCGCCGAACTCGTACACCTTGCGTGCACGCGGACTCAGGTCTTCCGGTAACTTGTCACCGCGATGCAGCAGCAGGCTCGTCACGCCGGCCGCCGCCGCACCGAGGATGTCGCTCTGCAACGCAATGCGGTTGCGGTCCCGGCCGCTGACATGGAGCACGGCATCTTTCCCGCGCTGCAGGCAAAACCCGGCAGCGACCAGCGGCGACATGTGAGGGACACCGGTTGGGCTGTCGGTAACCTGAAACGCGTCAACTATGTCACCGAGCCGGTCGATATCGCGCTCTACGCTGTGACGAGTCGACGCCGGCGCCAGGGGAAGTTCCGCGCTGAGCGTGAAATCGAAATCACGAACCGCTGTTTGGAAGGTCAGCAAGGTGAATGGTCTTGTGCAACGCAGCGTATATACATTACCGATTGCGTGTACAGGCGACAACCGGAGATTGACGTGGCGAGGCAAGGCCTGCTCGCGAAAAGGCGCCTGTGTCGGTACTCTGTACAGCCTGCAATACCAAATCCCTTCTTTCAATCTGCAAAAGAGGCAGTGTCGTGGCAATCAACAAGAGATGCACAACCGCCCCGGGATTCCAACGGCTGCGGGCGCCCCGTACACTCTGTACGTCCGTTCTGGTCGTTCTGGTCTGCGCTCTTCTCCCGGCCTGCAGCGCCACAAATGAAGAACCACCGGCAGAGACGGCGGCATCGCCGATGGATTTGCGGGTGATGGCTTTCAACATCGAATGGGGCGGCACCCACGTCAGTTTTCATAAGGTGGTCGAGGCGATACGGCGGGCCGATCCTGACATCGTTGCGGTGCAGGAAGCCGAGGGCAACCTCGAGCGGCTCGCCGTTGCGCTGGGATGGCATCACGACCGGCGCAACCACGTCATCTCGCGCCATCGCCTGATCGATCCTCCGGGTGCCGACGGCAGGTACATCCTTGTCGAGGTTGAACCCGGAAAAGTTGTCGCCGTCGCCAACGTCCATCTGCCATCTGACCCCTACGGTGAGTACTGGATTCGCGACGGCCACAGCGTCGAAGAAGTCATTGCGATGGAGCGCCGAGTCCGTCTGCCTGCAATACAGCCCTTCCTGGAGGTTTTGCCGCAACTCGTGAAAAAGGGCATGCCGGTTTTTCTCGCCGGGGACTTCAACTCCCCTTCCCACGATGACTGGGGACGGCAAACGATCGATCGCTGGCCTTACCGGCGATACAGTGTGGAGTGGCCGGTGGCCAAGGCGATTCAGGCGGCCGGGTTTCGCGACTCCTACCGTCAGCGGCACCCCGACCCGCTGCAACAGCCAGGCTTCACCTGGTGGGCGGGGCGGCCGGCAATTCCCGACTACAATCCGGGACCGCCGGAAGACTGGCAAAGCCGCATCGACTTTGTCTGGTATGCCGGGGCCGTCACGGTAACAGGCAGCACGCTGGTCGGTGAAAGTGGCGCAGCCGACGTCTCTATCGAAATAGATCCGTGGCCGAGCGATCATCGCGCCGTGCTGTCCGACTTTGCCGTCGAAGCGGCGCCCATGCCCTTGCTGGTCGCGGCCGGCAAGCGTTCCTTTCGGCGTGGTGAACCGGTCTCCCTCATCTACTCCAATCGGACGATTGCCGGCAGTCTCCTTATCGTGCCGCCCAGTGGGAACGGCGCTGGCTCGCGACGGATCGGTCTCGACAAACGCCGCGATACGCTACACCTGACGGAGCCGCCACCCTCGACCGGGCGCTACCGCGTCGTGCTTGCAGGCAGCCGGGGGGAAACGGTTAGTCAGAATGAGTTCTGGATATTGCCGGAAGACGCCAAGGCCGTCATTGAAACGACGAGCAAAGGTTTCGTTCTGGGCGAACCGCTATCGCTCGCATGGGGAAACGCGCCTGGCAATCGCTATGACTGGCTTGTTATCTACCCGGAAAACCATGCGGAAAAGGGGGACTACCTTGCCTGGGCGCACATCGGCGCCCGAATCGAGGGTCGGATCACGCTGGACGCTCGCAGCGCGGTGGCCGAATGGCCGCTACCGCCGGGTCGCTATATCGCGGCATTGCTCGCCGACGACGGCTTCAAACGGCTCGCGCAGTCGGAACCGTTCATCATTCATGCGGCCGAAGCGAACTCGGAGTAAAGAGTTGCGATCTGCGATTCGTATTATGGGCACTTGCCCTGCACCGGACGCCGCTCACAGTATGATGGTTTGTCGTTGACGCGATAGAACACGAAGGACACAGCAAAAATGGCTCGAAGCGCGCGCGAGTACGACTACATAATCGTCGGCGGCGGCTCCGCCGGTTGCTGTGCTGGCAAACCGGTTGAGCGCGAATCGAAGCAACCGCGTGTTGCTGCTGGAGGCGGGTCCAGTCGACCGGCGCTGGGACTTTCGCATCCACATGCCGGCCGCCCTCAGCTATCCGCTCGTCAGCCGTGATTACAACTGGTGGTACGACTCCGAACCGGAGCCCTCCATGCACGGACGGCGTATCTATCACCCGCGCGGCAAAGTGCTCGGCGGCTCAAGTTGCATCAACGGCATGATCTACATTCGCGGCAATGCGATGGATTTCGAAAAGTGGTCCTCTTTCCCCGGCCTGGAAAACTGGTCCTACGCACATTGTCTGCCTTACTTCCGCCGGCTGGAGCATTGCCTCAAGGGCGGCGATGACTACCGCGGGGCTGAAGGGCCCGTGTACCTGACCTGGCCGGACTGCGCAAACCCGCTTTACGATGCGTTTTTCCTCGACCTGCCGCTGGTTTGCCATTTGCCTGGTGTCGGCCGGAACCTGCAGGATCACCTCGAAGTGTACGTGCAGTATGCCTGCCGCGAGGCAGTGAGCCTGTTCCCGGCGCTCAGCCGCTGGAGCAAGCCGAAAATCGGAATCGACTGGCTTCTGCGGCGCACAGGGATCGGTGCCAGCAACCAGTTTGAAGCCGGCGGTTTCATCCGCAGTAATAGCGATGTCGATTATCCGAACCTGCAGTATCACTTCCTGCCGGTTGCAATACCGCCAGCAGCGTGTGCAGGACCGGCATCGTCTCATCGAGCCGGCGTGAAACGATCGATGCGGTGGCCCGCAATGCAGGGCTTGCGAATCTTTGCAGCGTGACCGTCGGCGCGGAGGATGTGCAGCGGTCCAAACCCGACCCGGAGTGCTATCGGCTTGCGGCGCGGATCGCCGCTGCCGACACGGGCCGTTGCCTTGTGTTCGAGGACAGCCGCGCCGGCGTGCAGGCCGCGCGCGCGGCCGGCATGCACGTCGTCGGAGTGATCGGGCTTCGCGCAGGCAAGGTTACATCTCCACGGTGTTCGACTGGGTCGGCTTCCTGGGCGTGCTGGCCGCCGGATTCATGTCCGACAAACTGTTCAAGGGCCGCCGTTACCAGACGATCGTGCTCATGACGGGCGGGATGCTTGCGAGCTTCATGTTTCTCGCCTGGTCGGGCGGCGTCTCGGTGTGGATGTTCGCCATCGGCCTCTCGCTGTGCGGCTTCATGCTGATGGGGCCCGATTCCTTGCTGGCGGGCGTCGGCGCCATCGATGTCGGCGGACGCAAGGGCGCCGTCGTTGCGGCGGGACTGATCAACGGATTGGGCTCCATCGGGCCGATCTTTCAGGAAGAGATCATCGGCTGGATCCTCTTTCGCTACGGCTACGGCGAGACTTTTCTGCTGCTGGTCGCCATGGCGGCTATCGGCCTTGTCGGCACGCTGTACC
This sequence comes from Woeseia sp., assembly GCA_040904985.1. Classification (GTDB taxonomy): domain Bacteria; phylum Pseudomonadota; class Gammaproteobacteria; order Steroidobacterales; family Woeseiaceae; genus IDS-8. Next base: position 4,647 of record JBBDSK010000227.1, read on the forward strand.
TGGCCTCGCGCTCGCGGCGGAATCTGTCGACGCTTTAGCTGCGTCAATGTGCATAGCAGATCAATGGATTGGATTGGCGGCAGCGGTGGCGCCAGCGACGGCTACGGCTTCTCGCTGCCCCACACCGCTTCATCACACCACACGCGGCCGTCACGATAGACGACCGCCGGACTGCGATCTTCAGCGAGAAAGGTTGGCCCGTCCAGATCGACAACGTCGCAAAGCTGACCCAGCACGAAGCCGGGAGCCATGGCCAGGCTCGATCCGACCATGTTGCCGACCATAACGCCCAGCCCCAATGATTTTGCCGCTCGAGCCATCGCCAGGCCCTCAGTCAGACCGCCGCATTTGTCGAGCTTTATGTTGACGATATCGAAGCGCCCGCGGAGGCCCGGGATATCCGCCAGGGTCAGGACGCTCTCATCCGCGGCAACCGGAATGGGCGACCGGAAGGCGTCGAGGTCCGCCTCGCGCCCGCGAGCCAGCGGCTGCTCGAGAAGTTGCACATCGGCCTCGAGCAATGCCGGCATCAGCAGGTCCAGGCTTTCGATTCCGTAACCCTGGTTGGCATCGACTGCCAGCCAGCACTCGAGCTGCGCCGCCCGGACCGCCTCAACGCGGGCGATATCGAGCTCGACATCACCGGTCAACTTCAGCTTGAGCGCGCGTGCATCGGCGAACGTGCCTGCTTTTTTTGCCATCGCCTCCGGCGAACCCGCGCCGAGCGTAAATGTCGTCAGCAGGGATCGGGGAGGCGGTACCCCGGCAAGGTCCCACACAGGCTTTCCGCTGCGTTGCGCGTCAAGCTCCCATAGCGCACAGTCGATCGCATTGCGCGCGCCCCCCGCAGGCAGCAGCGTTTGCAGGTGTTGGCGAGTAAGACCCCGCTCTATCTCGGCCCGGACCGTCTCGATCGCGAGGCACATCGCCTCCACGTCATCGCCGAGAAAATAGACGCCGCTCGCCTCACCGCGCCCGCGATGGCGGCCGTCGGACAAGGTGACGACGACCACTTCTGACTCCATAAAAACATGCCCGGAAATGCGGAAGGGCTCCAAAAAGGGGAGCCTTTCCACGGTAACGTCGAGCGACAGGCGTTGAGGATCATTCATAAGTCCTGCGAGTTTACGCAACTCGGCGCGCCGTTGCGTTGGTGACAGACAGGAATGGCCGGTGCTTTTGGGGCCGGAACAGTCACTGCTTACTGGCGCAAAGTGTCATCAGGCGCTATCGTGGCGATATGAACAGGGGTTTTTCGTTCCTGAAGGTCCTGCAACTTGTGCTGGTGCTCGCACCGCTGCAGGCGCAGGCGGTTTTCGCCTGCGCGATGATGGATACCGTCGTCCAGCAAGACTGTTGCTGCGACAGCCAGATGCCAGGCGGCGATTGCCGGGAGCCGGGTTGCGATTCGGCACTGGAAGCCGGAGAGGGCCCATGTTGCGAACAATCTGTCGAAGTCGGCATTGATCAGGAGGCCCGGGACGACACGCTTGTTTTGAAACCGGACCTTTTCTCCGCTACCGACCCTCCGTATGCACTGATTTCCTTGTTCGACGGATTTTTCCCGCCAGTGCCACTCCCGGTTCAGGCAACTTCTTCTCCCCCGCCCGTCCCGGGACTTTCCGGCTCCGATATCTGGCTTACCACGCAGCGCCTGCGAATCTAAGTCCGTTCCTTCTGAAACCCGGCTGTCGACGCATCGTCGGCAGCCGTGGGCGTGTTGCATTTCATGTAACAGATAGAAGGAGATGGAAAAGTGCCTGCCATACACCATTCAGTCGGCGCTCTGCTATTGGCGCTGACCGCCAGCACCGTCTGCGGTAGCCCTGCGCCGCAGCAATCGGCCGGAGCGCCGCCCGCGCAGCAAATGACCGACGACGACCTCGCGTCCTGGGTTCTGGACGCAAATCCTGGCCTGGCGGCATTACGCGCCGCGGCAGAGGCGGCCGCCTTCCGGATCGACCCTGCCGGATCGCTCGACGACCCGATGCTGAGCTATGGCGTTGCGCCCCTGACGGCCGGCGCGGATCGCAGCCTCAATCAGAAGTTCGATATCAGCCAGAAGATTCCCTGGCCGGGCACTCTCGCAGCAAGGGAGGACGCCGCCCGCTACGACGCGCTCGTGGCCGAACGAGATGTTGATGCGCTGCGATTGCAGGTCGTCGCCCGAGCCAAATCCGCACACGCCGAGTGGCAGTTCATTGCCGCGGCTATGGACACCCACCACGACACCCGGTCGCTGCTGGATGAGCTGATCGCAACCGCCGGATCTCGTTATGCAGCGGGCCGGGCGCTGAAGCAGGATGTGCTGCAAGCGGAACTGGAGCGGGCGAATCTCGACAATCACTTGCTGCGTCTTGTTCGCCAGCGGACCGCGATACAGGCAGGAATAAACGCGCTCCTGAACCGCGATCCGGATGCGCCGCTTCCCGCGGCATCGCCGGAGTTGCTGCTGCCGCCACCGCCCGTCCTCGAGACGCTGCAAACACTCGCATTGGCGCGCCATCCGGAACTGTCGCGGTTGAACGCGAGCATTTCCGCCAGTGAAAGCCGCATCACACTGGCCGAAAAGGCTTTCTACCCGGATTTCCAGGTGGGCGTCGGCTACAACAGCTTGTGGGATCCCGTGGACAAACGGCCCGTGCTAGGTCTTTCGATCAACATTCCCTGGGACCGCAGCAAGCGGCGTTCCGATCTCGATCGCGCACGTGCCGAAAAACGCCGTACAAGTTTTTCGCTGTCAAATCGTCGCGCCGAGTTGCTGGCGGCGCTCGCAACGGCACGAGCCGAGGTCATTGAGGCGCGTAACACGGTAAGGCTTTTCGAGGACAAGCTGGTGCCGCTTGCAGCGGAATACCTGGAGGCGGCAATTGCCGACTATCAAAGCGGCGCCGGGGCTTTCGTCAACGTAATCACTGCCGAGCAGCGCAAGCTTGCCACTGATCTCGACCTTGCGAGAGCACGCGCCGATTACGTCAAAGGCATGGCGGAACTCGAACTTTGGACAGGCGGCCCGCCCGAGGCATCTTCGCCAACTGCAGCAGGAGCAACAGAATGAAACCATCGTTGGTTCTTTCGATGGCCGCTATCGGAGGCGTCATCGTCGCAGCGGGCCTCCTGTGGCTTCTTCTTGATGGCCGGGGCAGCGACCTGCCGACCGATGGCGCAACGGATATGCGCCGCTATCGCGCCGCTGGACTGGAGATCGGCGTCGCCACCCTTCCGGCGACGCCGCAGGTTGGAGAAAACCGCCTGATTGTCGAGCTCAGGACGCCGGAGGGCGTCCCCGTCCCGGGCATCGAGATGACCGGGTATGCAGAAATGCCGGCCATGGGAGCCATGCCGGCCATGCGTGCGCCCGCCGAAATGCGTGAGGTTGCCCCCGGCCGTTATACGGGCAACGTCGATCTGGCGATGCGCGGCGAGTGGCCGCTCACCCTGAGGTTCGGGACACCCGACGGCCAGCCGGTACGTCTCCAGTTCGACCTGGCCACGGACAGGCCGGACATGCCTCTCGCCGCCGGCGGCACAGCTGTCGACAGCGCGAAGACAAGCGGAGCCGATGCTACGGCACAAGCGGACGCCGCCGCAGGCATCCATATCGACAACAGGCGCCGCCAGCTGATCGGCCTGAAAACGGGCGAAGTCATCCGTCGCAATCTCGTCAAGCCAATTCGGGCCGTCGGTGAGATCGCCTTCGACGAGCGCCTGCTGTCGCAGGTGGCGCTCAGGTTCGACGGTTATATCGGCGATTTGAAGGCCGACTACGTGGGCATGCCGATCGAAAAGGGCCAGCTGCTTTTTACGGTCTACAGTCCCAAATTGCTCGCGGCGCAACAGGAGTATCTCGAGGCTGTTGGCCGCCGTAGCAATGGGGATGCTGAAGACCCGCTGGTACGGGCCGCGCGCCAGCGCCTGGAGCTATGGGATTTCGGCGCGGTGGAGTTCCGGGCGCTGGAACGCCGCGGTGCGCCGCTTGACTACGTCCCTTTCCACGCGCCCCGCAGCGGAACCTTGATCGAGCGCAACATCGCTGACGGCAGCGCCGCTACGGCGGGACAGACGCTGCTGACGATTGCCGATCTGTCCCGTATCTGGGTTGAGGCAAAAATATTCGAAGCGGATTTCGAGCTTGTGCGCCCCGGAACGGCGGCGCTCATAACACTGCCCCATCTGCCGCGTCTGAGCTACTCGGCCAGCGTGGAATTTGTGTACCCCTGGCTTGAAGAAGAAAGCCGCACCGGCCGGGTTCGTTTCACGCTGGATAATGCGGACGGGCAGTTGAAGCCGGGTATGTATGCGGAGGTATCGCTTCGGGCTGAGCTGGGTGGGCCGCTGAGCGTGCCGGAGGAGGCGGTCATTTTCGCCGGTGAGAGCCGCGTGGTGTTCCGCGATCTCGGCGAGGGGCGCCTTGAGCCGGTAACGATCGAAACCGGCCGCCGCGCCGGCGGCTTTGTTGAAGTGCTGGACGGCCTCTCTTCCGGCGACAGAGTGGTGACCTCCGGCAATTTCCTCATTGCGGCCGAGCGGCGGCTAAAAGCAGGAATGGACTCATGGTAGGCAATGCCGTAAGGGAGGGGCCGCTGCAGAAGCTCATTGCGTTCTCGGCGCGAAACTGGCTTCTCACGCTCATGATGGTCGCGGCGGCTTCCCTTTGGGGCTTTCGCTCACTCGTAAATGCCCCGCTTGATGCAATCCCGGATCTCTCGGACGTGCAGGTTATCGTCTTCACGGATTGGCCCGGGCGCAGCCCCGACCTGGTGGAGGATCAGATCACTTATCCGCTGACCACCGCCCTTCTCGCCGCGCCCGAAGTCCGTTTCGTTCGGGGGCAGAGCTTTATGGGCCTGTCCTTCGTCTACGTCATATTCGAAGACGGCACTGACATGTACTGGGCACGATCCAGAGTGCTCGAGTACCTCAATTCAGCCGCGCCCAGGCTGCCGGATGGCGTGCGCCCGACGCTCGGACCCGATGCGACAGGGGTCGGCTGGGTCTACCAGTACGCGCTGGTCGACAAAAGCGGTAACCAGAGCCTCGCCGACTTGCGCAGCCTGCAGGATTTCAACCTTCGTTACGCTTTGGAATCCGTGCCGGGCGTGGCCGAAGTGGCCTCGGTTGGCGGCTTCGTCAAGGAATACCAGATCAACGTCGATCCAAACCGGCTGGCCTTTTACGACATTCCGCTGAGCAAGGTCACCGCAGCGGTACGCGAGTCTAACAACGATGTTGGCGGTCGGGTATTGGAAATCGCCGGCCATGAACAGTTCATCCGCGGCCGAGGCTATGTCCGGTCAATCGACGATCTCGAAGAAGTCGTGATAGGTCTTGGTGACGGCGGTGTGCCGATCCGCGTCACCGATGTCGCAAGCGTAAGCCTCGGTCCGGCATTACAGCGCGGTCAGGCAGATCTCGACGGCGAAGGGATCACGGTGGGCGGCATCGTCGTGATGCGATACGGCGAAAACGCCCTCGAAGTGATCAACCGGGTCAAGGAGCGCATCACCGCGCTCAGGACCAGCTTGCCCGAGGGTGTCGAGCTCGTCCCGGTGTATGACCGATCGAGCCTCATCGAGCGTGCGATCAGTACGCTGCGAACTGCACTGGTCGAAGAAATGCTCATCGTTTCGCTCGTAATTGCGCTGTTTTTGCTTCACCTCCGCTCCGCCTTCGTCGCCGTTATCACGCTGCCCATCGCAATCCTGCTGGCGTTCATACCAATGTACTACCAGGGACTGACGGCCAATATCATGTCGCTGGGCGGCATAGCCGTAGCGATTGGCGCAATGGTCGATGCCGCCATTGTCATCATCGACAACATTCACAAACGCTTGCATGGCGAGGCACTAAAAGGAGAATCGAGGACCGCGGCCGTTATTGAAGCGATGCAGGAAGTCGGCCCGAGTATTTTCTTCTCGCTTCTCATCATTACTGTCTCGTTCATACCCGTTTTCGCCCTGGAAGGCACCGAAGGACGCCTTTTCCGACCGCTTGCCTTTACCAAGACCTGGTCCATGTTCTCTGCCGCGCTTCTTTCGGTTACGCTCATTCCGGCACTCGCCGTGTTACTGATCAGGGGCCGCATCCGCGGCGATGGCAACCGCCTTAACCGGGTTCTGAAGGCAGGCTACGGCGCAGTGGTCAAACTTGCACTCGAGTGGCGCGTGGCCGTCGTGATCGGGGCGGTCCTCGCGCTGATGGCCACGGTGCCGGTATACCGGAGTCTCGGCACCGAGTTCATGCCGCCGCTCAACGAGGGCAGCCTTCTTTACATGCCGACGGCACTGCCCGGCATTTCCATCGGGGAAGCCACGCGAGTGCTGCAGACCATGGACCGACAGCTAAAGAAGTTCCCCGAGGTGGAACGGGTTTTCGGTAAAGTCGGCCGCAGCACCAGCCCGACCGATGCAGCGCCACTTTCAATGATCGAAACCAACATCATGCTGAAGCCCGAAAGTGAATGGCGAGATGGCATGACCTGGGACAAGCTGATTAGCGAAATGGACAGCGCCATGCGTTTTCCCGGAATGCCGAACATCTGGTGGATGCCGATCCAGACACGCACCGAAATGCTCGCGACCGGAATCCGCTCGTCGCTGGGCATCAAGGTATTCGGCCCGGAACTCGAAACGATCGAATCCACGGCTGTCGACATCGAGCACGCATTGCTTCAGGACGAGCGCACAGCGCCGTATACCCGCAGCGCTTTCGCGGAACGGGCAACGGGCGGATATTTTCTTGACTTCGACATCGACCGTGAAGCGGCGGCCCGTTTTGGGCTGAACGTTGGTGACGTGCAAACGGTGATCGAAGCTGCCATCGGCGGTGTCAGGGTGAGCGAGACGGTGGAAGGGCGGGAGCGTTACGGCATTCTCGTACGTTACGCTCGCGAGTACCGCGACAATCTCGAGGCGCTGGAACGCATATTCGTTGCCACCGCGAACGGCGCGCAGATCCCGATCACGCAGGTTGCAGACATCCGCTTCCGCACCGGGCCGCCCGCCCTGCGCAACGAGGATGGGCAGCTGGTCAGTTTTGTGTTCGTGGATGTAAAGAGCGGGATAGGCATTGCCGACTATGTCGAACTGGCGCGCGAGGTGGTCGCCGATCAGGTCGAGATTGCAGCCGGCTACCGCATCGACTGGGCGGGACAGTTTACCTATTTCGAACGCGCCAAGGCGCGACTGTGGGTGCTCATTCCGCTGACGGTGCTTCTCATCTTCTTCATGCTCTACCTGCACCGGAAATCCGTGACAGAGACCCTGCTGGTTATGACCGCGCTGCCGTTTTCGCTCATTGGCAGCCTGTGGCTACTGGCGGCGCTCGACTACAACCTGAGTGTTGCGGTGGCGGTCGGGATGATTGCGGTTGCGGGCCTCGCCGTCGAGCTCGGACTCCTGATGATGCTGTACCTCGACCTGGCGTGGCGGCAGCAGCAGCACGAGGGAGGCATCAAAACCCGCTCCGAACTGACCGCCGCCATCGCTGCCGGCGCCAGCCAACGCATACGCCCGATGCTGATGACGGGCCTGACACTCTTCCTGGGCCTGTTGCCGATCATGTACAGCACCGGCAGCGGTGCGGACGTCATGAAGCGCATTGCCGCCCCCATGCTGGGCGGCGTGGGCTCCGCTCTGATACTGGTTTTGTTCGTATTTCCCGCCATGTTCTCGCTCTGGCGCGGCCGAGGCCTGCCGGCGGAATAGCATCACCACCTGCCGCGGCGCTTGGTGCAAACTAGCGCTGTGACAACCTTCCGCGGCTTCATTCTTCAGGCCACCTGGCGCATTGCTTCCGACCCTTCCGCCGGACGCCTGCCCGTGGTGCATCTTTACGGCCGGCTGGAGAGCGGCGGGAGCTTCCTGATCCGCGACGACCGGCAGCGCCCGCACTTTTACATCCGTGCGACGGACGCCGAGGCTGCGCAAGCCTGCGGCGCGCCACTGCCGAAACCCGCCGGAAGATACTCGTTCGACGTCACAGAGGTGTGCCGGATCGAGGTGGCGGTACCGTCGGACGTACCTCCAGTGCGCAACCGGCTGCACGAGGCCGGGATAGAAACCTTCGAGGCCGATCTGCGCTTCGCCTCCCGCTACCTGATCGAGCGCGGCATCAAGGGTGGCTGTGAGATCACAGGCGATGCGGTGCCCGGGGACGGGATCACCTTGCTGTTCGACAACCCTGCAGTCCGGCCCGCGACCGTGACTGTGGAGCCCCGCATTCTGTCGTTCGACATCGAAACCGACGGCAAATCCGATCGGTTACTCGCGATCTCGCTCTATTCACTCGAAGTCGACGAGGTGCTGATTGTCGACAGCCGTGATCGCCCGATGCCGGCGCGCGCGGTGCGTTGCGCAGACGAGACTGCCGCACTGGATATGTTCTGCGACCGCATCCGCAGGCTGGACCCCGACGTTCTGACGGGCTGGAACACGATAGACTTTGATCTCACGGTGCTGCAACGCATTGCCGCCCGTCTGCGTCATCCTTTTAACCTCGGTCGCGGAGACGGCGCGATGCGGCTGCGCAAGGCCGAAGGCTATTTCGGCAGCGGGCAGGCTTCGATTCCCGGGCGCCTGGTGCTGGACGGCATTGATCTTCTGCGCGGCGCCTTCGTGCGCATGGATGACTATTCGCTTGATGCCGTGGCGCGCGAAGTGCTGGGGGAAGGCAAGGCGGTGGCAGGCGACGTAAGAGACAGGCTCGGCGAGATTCTGCATAACTACGAGCACGATCTGCCCGCCTTCGCGCTTTATGCGCGGACCGACGCCCGGCTGGCTTACGGGATCGTCGAGGAGCTCAACCTGGTGCCGCTGGCTTTTGCGCGCAGCGGACTGACCGGCATGACGCCGGATCGCGTAGCCGCCAGCATCGCATCGTTCGACCATCTTTACCTCACTGAACTCGAACAGCGGCGCATCGTTGCCCCGACCGTGCGGGCGGACGATTCGCGTGTGCACGCCGCTCAGCAGGGCGGGCACGTCCTGGCGCCCGTTACGGGACTGCACCCCAACGTCTGGGTCTTCGACTTCAAAAGTCTCTATCCCAGCATCATCCGCACGTTCAACATCGATCCGCTGGCGTACGTGGCAGACGAAGCGAGCGGCGACGATCTCATACGGACCCCGGGGGGCGCTTTCCGCCGCGATCCCGCCATTCTGCCGGGAATGCTGGATCAGCTGTTCCCCCGCCGCGATGCGGCGAAAGCCGATGGAGACGTTGTCGCCTCGCAGGCAATCAAGATCCTGATGAACTCCTTTTATGGTGTCCTCGGCACCCCGGCCTGTCGCTTCTACAATCCGGCGCTTGCCAATTCCATCACCGGCATGGGCAAGGAACTGTTGCTGTGGTCCAAGCGCTGGTTCGAGGCGGCCGGGTATGAGGTACTTTACGGCGACACGGACAGCCTCTTCGTCAGCTCTCGCAGCGGCAGTACCGAGGCTCTTCGCGGACAGGCCCGCGAGCTTGCCGAAGATTTGAACCGCGAACTTACGCGCCATGTGTCAGCGCGGTGGCGCGTGCAGAGCCGACTGGAGCTGCAGTTCGAAAAGCTTTATCTCAAACTGTTCCTGCCGCGCGCGCGCCACAGCACGAGGGGCGCAAGCAAGCGATACGCGGGGATGGTGGAAACGGGGACAGACCCGAAGGTCGAGTTTGTCGGGATGGAAGTCGTGCGTCGCGACTGGACCGCACTGGCGAAACAGGTGCAGCGCGAGCTGTATCAGCGGCTGTTCACGGATCAGCCGGTGGACGCCTATCTCGCAGCGATCGTGCAGCAAGTCCGAAGCGGAGAGCACGATGATGCGCTCGTGTATCGAAAGAACCTGCGCAAGGCCGTCGGTGAATACACCGCCAGCACTCCACCGCACGTTGCCGCAGCGCGGAAATCGACCCGGCCGCAACGGCGTCGGATCAGCTACGTCATTACAACCGACGGTCCTGAACCGCTCCAGGACCGGCAGCATCCTCTTGATCGCGAACACTACGTCGCCAGGCAGATAAGGCCGGTAGCCGAACCGGTTCTGGACACGCTGGGGCTCGACTTCGAGCGCGTAATCGGGGACGACCGGCAGGCAGACCTCTTTTCCACCTGAGCATATGGACAGCACACTACTCAACGTCGCGCTCTGGTCCGGAGTGGTCGTGCTGATGGTACTTGGATTTGCCGGAATCGTACTGCCGGTGCTACCGGGCACCGTGCTGATCTTCGGCGCCATCCTGCTCGGCGGCTGGATCGACGAGTTCGCGAGAATCTCACGCTGGACCGTGACGGTGGCCGGCGTGCTGATGGTCATCAGCCTCGTTTGCGACTACCTCGCCGCAGCACTCGGTGCCAGGCGCGTGGGTGCGAGCCGTGAGGCGGTGATCGGTGCAGTGCTCGGAACGCTGCTCGGCATATTCTCCGGCCTCTGGGGACTGATATTCATGCCCCTGCTGGGTGCCGCCATCGGGGAGTATCTGGCCCTGCGAGACCTGCAGCGCGCGGGACAGGTCGGAGTAGCTACCTGGGTGGGTCTGCTGCTGGGGACTGCAGTCAAAATTGCGATCGCGTTTACAATGCTCGGCATGTTTGTCGTGGCGCTGCTGTTCTGACTGGCCTTCAGCTCGGCTCTGCCCTGACCGCTATTCAGTTGTTCTGACTACAGCCGCATTGATCAAGCTGAATCGGCGGGCACTTCACCGTGCCGTACGAGCAGAACACGCAGCAGTCACCGGCCGTCGGCCGCAGCAACTCGCCGCATCCTCCGCATTCATAATAATACTGACAGGCGTTCGAAGGCATCTGTTCCCGCGCCTCGTGCTCGCACAGCGGACAGGTAATTACAGAATGTTCAACGACAGAAACCATGGCGCAAGTTTACCGAACTTCAATCATTTCAGTCCGCGAGGGGCTATCAGGGCCAAAGCCAGCCGAATATTCCCGCGGTCAAGAGTCCGTAAATCAGGCCATCGACCATCTCCTTCGCCGCCCGTCCCCAGGTATGACCGAACCAGATTGCTCCCATCGCCGACTGCCCCGCGTAAGCGAGGATCGCCACCGTGCCGGTCACCTGAAAAACCTTCAGGTACTCCGTTCCGGCCGGGAGCGTAGCGCTCGCAACGTATCCGACCAGCAGGGAAAGAGCCAGGCAGTAGATGAACCACTGGGCGAGCGGTTTTCCCATCGCGAGAGAGCCGTGCGGCAGCACCGTAATCATAACCGCCGGGCCTTCTTTGTACCTTTGCTGCCATTCACTGCTCTGGCGCGCTTTGTTGTCGGCCGCGTGCGGGACCGTATACTGCCCCGGCGCCACGCCGGTGAGGACCCGGCGGGAGGCGTCCTCGTCAGGCAGCATTTGCCAGTCGCTGTTGTGCCACTGAAGGACGGTCCAGATCAGGCTGCTGACAACGAAAACAACGATCGCGGAAAGCAGTATCGGCAGCCACAAGGACATCAGGTTGACAATCATGTTCGCCTCCTGGGTGTTATCCGGCGCAGGGTTGTTTTAAGGGCCGTTTTATTGAGGGCTACGAGATCAACCCGCAGCTTATGCCCATCCTGCTTTGCTGCCAAGCAGCCTGTATTCCGTGCGGTGAGAAAAAACTGCACATCACCTGTAAACATTTCAAGCGTGCAACTGGACAGCTACCGGAGACTCTCCCCTTTCGGGGGCATGGATATTGCAGGGAACGTAGACCGCAAATCCGTAGTCCGCAACTAACTGAGGCAAAGGAGAGAAACATGAAACATTCAGCCGCTTTTCCGGAATCCGGCAACCGCCATTCGCTCGGCTTTCTCGCAATCCTTGCGTTCACCGGGGCAGGCGCTACGTCGGCCCTCGCCCAAGACCAGCAGCCCGCCGCGTCCCAGCAGCAGCCGGCGTCCCAGCAGCAGCAGCAGGGGTCGCAGCAAGCTCAGAGTTCACCGAAAGCAACGGAGGTCATCCAGGAGTGGCCGCAAACCTCAAAAGAGGTCGCACAGACAATGATCGAGGAGTACGGCGAGCCGGACGGAGTGACGGACAGCATGTTGACATGGAATGACAACGGTCCGTGGGTAAGAACAATCGTGCATAAGGAAGAAATTGATCACAAGTTCCCCGTGCCGCATAAAGATGTGCTCGAGCAGTTCATCAACTACGAGGTGCCGGAAGAAAAATTCTCCGATCTCGCAAAATACGATGGCAGCGTGGTCGCGTACCGCACGAACGGAGAGATGTCAGCGCGCTGCGACAAGGAAGCCGCTAATTTCCTGGCTCTCAACCTGGCCCATGACCTCATCGAGGGCGAGCGGGGGGTCGAGGACGCCCGCGCTTTTTACGCGCAGACGGTCCAGCAAATGATGCAGGGCGAACAGCCGGAGTACGTTCAGGGACTGCAGTTCGAGGTGCGTTCGGCCAGTGCGACGGCCGACCCGGATGAGCCGTTCGAACAGATGGCTGCTGCAGAAACGGGCACAGGCGAGAAGCAGGGTGTCGCTTCCCTGTCAGCCGACCAACTGCAGGGCAAGAAAGTGCTGTCGGTGGATGGCGAGGTTGTCGGCGAGGTAGTCGGCGTCAGCCAGGACCAGCAGTCCGCCCGCGTGGAACTGGATACTTTCCTCGGGCTTGGCGCACGGGAAGTCGAGTTGCCGCTGTCGGGCGTCTCGCTGAATCCCGATGGCGACCTCGAGACAACAATGAGCGAAGACGATATTTCGTCACTTCCCGAAGCCGGCGAAGAACCTGCAGAGGACCCTGCCGCGATGTAAATCGATAACCTGCAGGCGGACCGGTGCCAAGGGCGAATCGGCGGCACCGGTTCCGCCTCTGGCGGTGCCCGGTCGCGGCCATAAGAACTCCACGACCCTGGGGCGCTGAACAGCATATGAAATGCCGGTACCGGCACCGTGTCCGGTTGTGGTCATATCCCTGATTCCCAAGCGGCTGCTTCTCATCCGCACAGCAACCGCGCCGCCGGAATCAGCGACGTCACGACTTGGCCACCCTTATCGAAAAAGCTCCATTGCGTCCGCTGATTCTGGTATGCCTCGGCATCACCTGGATCGTGTGGGGCTCGACCTATCTGGCGATCAAGTTTGCGCTCGTGAGCTTCCCGCCGTTCTTTCAGATGGGTACGCGGTTCCTGATCGCCGGAATTCTGCTCTTGCTGTGGGTTCGCTGGCGCGGCCATAAGCTTCCGACCCCGGTTGAATGGCGCAATGCAACCATTATCGGGGCGCTGATGCTGGGCGGCGGCATGGGCGGCACGGCGTACGCAGAGCAGACTGTCGCATCGGGCCTGGTGGTCGCTTTCATTGCCATCACGCCGGCGCTCATGACGCTTGCAAGCCTGCCTTTCGGCGTCAAGCCGACAAGGCTGGAGCTCGTCGGCATAGGTATCGGGATTGCCGGCGTATTTCTGCTCATTCGCGGCGCGGGCTTTGCGGCTTCACCCGCGGGTCTCACTGCGATTTTTATCGCTTGCGTCGCCTGGACTCTTGGCAGTGTGTTCAGTCAGCATCTTTTCCGCCTCGCGCCCTCCGCCACGGGCATCGCGAGCCAAATGGTCTGCGGTGGCGCCTTGCTGATGCTGCTGTCCGTGTCGGTCGGGGAAGTATTCGCGTGGCCGCCACAGCCGCTCGCAGCCGCGGCGTGGCTGTATCTGATTCTTTTCGGCTCGCTGATCAGTTTTTATGCCTACATGGTGCTGTTGGGAGGCGCAAGTCCGGCCCTTGCCTCGAGCTACAGTTTCGTCAACCCGGTTGTGGCAATGCTTCTGGGCGTGTCGGTGGGAGGTGAGACGATAACCACTTACGAGTGGCTCGTCGCATTTGCCATTGTCATTGGCGTGGCGGTACTCGTGCTGGGCCAGCGGAGATGAGGCACCACGGCAGTTGCACCGCGCCCCGTTGGGGTCTTACTCTTTGCTGCGGCCCTGCACCGTACGCTCGATGCAGCAACACCTTCGATCAGTGGTGCGGCGGTTGGATGTTTTGGAATTGCGCCTCGGCACTTGCCAGGGATGCATTTACCGGAGAACGACGTAATGCTTGCAATCTTTCCCTACGGAGCCTGGCTCTCATGATTATTCGCTTACCGGCGCGCGCCGCAGCCGGGGCGCTACTGTTACTGGCGGCATTGGCGGTAGCCGCCCAACCGCAAGAACGCGGTACGCGCTATACCGGCGACGGCTTCGCAAGCCGCAGCCCTGTACTGGGCGGGAACGGCATGGCGGCTACGTCGCATCCGGTCGCTTCGCTTATCGCCGTGGAGACGCTAAAAAAAGGCGGCAGCGCGATCGATGCAGCGATCGCCGCCAACTCGATGCTGGCGCTGGTCGAGCCGCATGCCTGCGGCATCGGCGGCGACCTTTTCGCGATCGTCTGGGATCCCCGGTCGAAGAAACTGGAAGGTTACAACGGCAGCGGGCGTTCGCCGCTCGGGCTTGACTACGAGACGCTGGCCAAACGAGTGGGGGAGGATTCGCGCCTGCCACTGTTCGGACCACTCTCGGTAAGCGTGCCCGGCGCCGTGGACGGATGGTTTGCGCTGCACGAACGCTTCGGCCGCCTGCCAATGAGCGAACTGCTCGCACCGGCCATTCGCTATGCCCGCGACGGCGTCCCCGTAACGGAGGTCGATGCCGCCCTCTGGGCGGACGCGTTGGCGGAATTCGAAGCAAGTGGCTTACCGGCGGAACAGCTCGCAGAACTTCGGAAGACCTATCTCGTGGACGGCAGGCCCCCGCGCGCCGGCGAAATCTTCCGCAACCCGGGCCTTGCCGACAGCTATGCGCGGCTTGTGCAGGGTGGCCGGGAAGCCTACTACCAGGGAGACCTCGGGCAGCGCATCGTTGCGGCCGTGCAGGACGGGGGCGGCGCACTGTCCCGTGAGGACCTTCATGCGCATCGCGGCGAGTGGGTGTCTCCCGTCTCCGTGCGCTATCGCGGCTATGACGTCTACGAATTGCCGCCTAACGGCCAGGGTATCGCGGCACTGCAGATCCTCAATCTGCTGCAAGGCTACCCGCTGGCGGAACTCGGCCGGGACAATGCCGACTTCTGGCACCTGATGGTGGAAGCGACCAAGCTCGCTTACGAGGATCGCGCGCACTATTACTCGGATCCCGCGTTCAGTGACAGCGATTACGCCTGGCTGCTGTCGCCCGGCTACGCCGACGAGCGTCGCGATCTCATCGATATGCAGAAAGCCGCCCTGTCTGTCCCGGCCGGCGCGCCACCGCCACACGGCGATACCACCTATCTCGCGGTCGCCGACCAGGACGGCATGATGGTGTCCTTCATCCAGAGCAATTACTGGGAGTTCGGGAGCGGCCTGGTCCCCGAGGGCGCGGGATTTGCGTTGCAGAACCGCGGCAGTTCGTTCTCCATGGACGAAAATCACGCAAATGTCTACGCACCCGGAAAGCGCCCGTTTCACACTATTATTCCGGCGATGGTGATGAAGAATGACTCGCCGGTCATGGCCTTTGGCGTGATGGGCGGTTTTTTGCAGCCGCAGGGCCATGTGCAGATCCTGGTGAACATGATCGATCTCGGCATGAACGTGCAGGAAGCCGGCGACGCTGCGCGCTTTGTGCACGGCGGCGATTCCCAGCCGACCGGCGGCAAAATGTCCGACGGCGGCAAGGTGCTGATGGAAGCCGGGATCAATCCGGCCGTGGTAGAGGAGTTGCGGCGGCGCGGCCACCGTATCGATCACGGCGCGCGGCCGTATATCGGCTCCGTGGGCGGCTACCAGGCCGTGTGGCGCGATCCGGAGACCGGCGTCTACCATGGCGCCTCCGAGATGCGCTTCGATGGCGCCGCGCTCGGCTACTGAGCACCAATATGAATGTCAGCACTGCGAAATCGGGCGACCTGACAGCGCTCCTCTTGATTGCGCTGGCGGGCGCGACGTCCGGCTGCAGCACTGCAGCACGGGCTCCGGAGCGCGTGCCGAAAACAGTCTTCCGATAAGCGCAGCCGGCGCACCGCCTTTTACCATGTCACTACTGACGCGAACTGAAGCCACGTTACCGAGCCATTGGTACTACGACGCGGCTCATTACCAGCGTGAACTGGAATCCATCTGGTATTGCGACTGGGTTTGCGTCGGAAGGGTCGATGAATTACCGGAACCGGGCGATTATCTGCTGGCAGCGATAGGCAATCAGTCGCTGATCGCAACGCGCGACAGTAAGCATCAGCTGCAGGTTTTTCACAATACCTGCCGCCACCGCGGCTCGGCGCTGTGCGAAGCACCTCGGGGACGATTTGCGAATGCCCGCATTGTCTGCCCGTATCACACCTGGACTTACTCACTCGCCGGGGATCTACTGGCGACGCCTGCGCGCCTGGAATCGGAAGATTTCGATCTCCGCGACTATCCCCTGTACAAGGTACACGCGGACGTATGGGGCGGCTTTCTCTTCGTCAATCTGAGCCGTCATCCAGCCACGACGCTGACCGAATTCCTGGGACCGGAAGCAGAGGAACTGGCGAGCTGGCCGCTAGCCGAACTGAGATCGGTACAGCGTGAATCGAAGACGGTCGCGTGTAACTGGAAGCTGTTCTGGGAAAACTACTCGGAGTGCTATCACTGCCCGCGACTGCATCCGGAGTTGTGCAAAGTCGTGCCGTTGTATCGGCAAGGCGTGCTGAGTTACGGCGACATAGCGGACGGATCTACCGAGAACGACGGCGGGCGGCCGCACGTCGGCCCCGGAAAGACCACATGGACACTCGATGGCAAGTCATCGTTACCGCTCCTGGACGGTCCCGGTGAAACGGAGCGCTCACGCGGCATGACCTTCGCCTCCTTCACCGCAAGCATGTTCGTCGTAGGGCATCCCGATTATGTACGCAGCGTGCGCATGTATCCGAAGGGAGCGGAGGAAACGGAGCTGGTCATTGACTGGCTCCTGCCGCCGGGGACGCAGGACGCTCACCCGGACCAGGTCGATAACATGCTGGCGCTGGGACGCCTTGTTATCGAACAGGACAGCAGGGCTTGCGAGCTCAATCAGCAGGGGCTCAACAGCCGGCAACACGAACACGGTGTGCTGGTACCACAGGAATACGCACTGTGGGAGTTCCACGAATGGGTTCGGCAGAGGCTTGCTGCCGACCCGGGCGGGTAATTTCCCCGAATCCGGCCTGGCTGCGATTCCGGGCGCCGCGGCCGGATTCCATTATCATGACCGCATGCATTTTCTCATTCTGGGCCTCGTCCTGATCAGCCTGGTCTTCGGGCCGGGGCTGTGGGTGAAGCGCGTGCTTGCGAAGTATTCGGAGCCCGCGAACCGCTACGAGACCACCGGCGGCGACCTGGCTCGTTACCTGCTCGACCACCACGGCATGTCGGAGGTCAGCATCGAGCGGTCGGACAGTGGCGATCACTACGATCCGTCGTCCAAAGCAGTGCGCTTGACGCCCGACAAGTTCGACGGCCGCTCGCTGACCGCAATCGCCGTCGCTGCCCACGAGGTCGGCCATGCAATCCAGGACCGGACCGGATATCGTCCATTACGCTTACGGCACCGCCTGGTCGGCTCGTTTCGCCACGTCGAGCGGCTTGGTGCGGGCATTCTCATGATCTCCCCGTTCGTGGGCGCCATCACGCGGGCGCCGATGCTCGGCATCTTCATGTTTCTTGGCGGCCTGATGAGCCTCGGAACGTCGACGCTCGTGCATCTCGTGACCTTGCCAACGGAATTCGATGCGAGCTTCGGCCGCGCGCTGCCGATGCTGGACAAACTCGGAATTCTGAAACCCACCGACCGTCCGCACGCCCGGCGACTGCTTCGGGCGGCCGCCTTTACCTACGTTGCGGCGTCGCTTATGAGCCTGCTCAATATCGCGCGCTGGTGGGCAATCCTGCGCCGCTGAGTCCGCCGGAGTCAGATCATCCTTATGCAACTGAAGCTTGTTTCAGCAGCCGCGATCGCGGCACTTTTCACTGTAGCGCCGGCCCGTGGCGCCGCCGATCTTGTCGATATCGCGAACGCCGTGCGGTCGCAGGGATGCGCAGAATTACCGGCCGTCGATCGGCCCTTGCGTTCTCGGGCACCGCTCGAAGAGGCAGCGCGACGCCTTGCACAGGGAGACGGACTGGAAAAAGCGACGTCTGAATCGGGCTACCGCGCCAAAAAGACGGCCTCGATCCGAATCCGGACCGCCGATGGCGACAGCGATGTGGCGCAGATACTTGCGCAGCGCTTTTGTGACATCGTCGCAGACAAAAGCCTGCGCGACATCGGCGCCTTTCGGCGCGGCGACCGAATCTGGATGGTGCTGGCGACGCCGCTATCCCCTCCAGACCACCAGGACGCGCAGACAGCCGCCCGGCGCGTTCTCGAACTGATCAACGCGGCGCGGGCGCATCCGCGACGCTGCGGTCGCGAAAAGTTCCAGGCCACCAAAG
>JBBDSK010000228.1:0-22473 GCA_040904985.1 Woeseia sp.
ATGCGGTCTTCTTCTGGGAGCAGGACCTGAAGACGCCGCTGGAGTCGCGCCGCCAAGGGCTGGCGGAGGTCGTGTACCAGAAAGGGCTGGGAAGCATTGCCGACAGGAGCGATCGCGTGGCGCGGCTCGCCGTTGCCGTGGCCGGGGAGGCAGGCGGCGACGGGCCGGTCGTGGAGCGAGCGGCGTCGCTGTCCAAGTGCGATTTGCTTACCGGAATGGTGGGGGAGTTTCCGGAACTCCAGGGGGTCATGGGGGGCTATTACGCCAGGGCGTCCGGAGAACAGGACGCGGTAGCCGATGCCATCGCGGAGCAATACCGGCCACGGTTTGCCGGTGACGCGCTGCCCGGCACAAGCGCCGGCTCCATTCTGGCGATCGCGGACAAGCTCGACCACCTGGCCGGCAGTTTCGTCCTCGGCCGGAAGCCGGGCGGCGGCCGCGATCCTTTCGGCCTGCGGCGCGCTGCCCAGGGTGTGGTTCGGATCATCCTCGAGAACGATCTCGACCTCGACCTTTTGTCGCTTCTGAAGATTGCCTGCGAGATTCAGCCGGGAGCCGCGGCGGCAGGCGGAGATCCGGCAGGCGAGATTTACGATTTCATTATGGAACGGCTGCGGGCGTATTACAGCAGCGAGCTCGAACTGCCGGCGGAAGTCTTCGAGTCTGTTCGGGTCCGGCGACTGTCATCCCTCAGCGACCTGGACGCCCGTGTGCAGGCCGTGGCCTCATTCCTCCAGCTGGAGGCAGCGCGCGCGCTGGCGGCAGCGAACAAACGCATTGCCAATATCCTGCGGCAGGCGGGAAAGGACAGCTACGGCCCGGTAAACCCGGGGGCGTTCGAGGAGCGCGAAGAGGCGCGCTTGTACGAAGCGTTGCAGTCTCGCAGAAAGGAGGTCGCGCCACTGCTCGAGGAACGCAAGTACAGGGAGGCGCTCACGGTGCTGTCCGGATTGCGGGAAACGGTCGACAACTACTTCGACAAGGTAATGGTCATGAGCGAGGAGCCGGTTTTGCGCCAGAACAGGCTGGCGACGCTGGCGGAGCTGCGCGCACTTTTTCTCGATATCGCCGACATCTCGCGCTTGTCGATCGGCTGACGTGCCAAGCTCCCGGCGATGGCTCATGTGATGTCGCAGCAGGACACCCGGCGGACCAGGCTGGTCGTTCTGGACCGGGACGGGGTGATCAACCGGGACTCCACGGAGTTCGTAAAGTCGCCGAAGGAGTGGATCCCCCTCGAGGGAAGCCTGGACGCGATTGCCAGCCTGACGCGGAGCGGCTTCACGGTGGCGGTAGCGTCCAACCAGTCAGGCGTCGGGCGCGGGCTTCTCGACCGCCGGGCCCTGCACGCGATACACCGCAAAATGCGCCGCTGCGTGAAGCAGGCCGGCGGCCTGATTGACCGGATCGTCTATTGCCCGCATCTGCCGAACGTCGGCTGCCACTGCCGCAAGCCGGCGCCCGGGCTGCTGGAGCGGCTAGGGAGGCTTTACCAGCTATCCTTGCGCGGCGTACCTGTCGTGGGCGACTCGCTGCGCGACGTCGAAGCCGCTCGGGCGGTTGGCGCCAGGCCGATACTTGTCCTCACGGGGAACGGCGCCGCTACGCGCGAAAAGATCTGCAGCCGCCACTGCAATATCGAAACCTACGAGAATCTTCTTGCGGCGGCTGAGGCGCTGGTATCGGGGCAGGCCGGATGCGGAAGGGATGAGGCCTGATGCTTCTTGTCCGGTCGCTTCTTTTTCAGGCTTATTTTTTCGTTACCGCGATCGCGTTCGCGATGATGATTGTTCTTTGCGGCTGGCTGCCCTACCGGATTCGCTTTGCGCTCGCGCGCTTCTGGAGCGTGTCGATGCTGTGGGCCGGGCGCGTCATTTGCGGCCTCGACTATGTGATCGAAGGCAGGGAAAACATTCCGCAGACGCCCTGCGTGATCATGATCAAGCACTCGACCGTCTTCGAGGCCTACGCGCAAATCGCCATTTTTCCACAGCAGACCTGGGTCGTTAAACGGGAACTCATGTGGATTCCGATATTCGGCTGGGGCCTCGCCCTTCTAAAGCCCATTGCCATTAACCGGCGCGCCGGCCACACGGCGGTGGCACAGGTCATCCAGCAGGGCCGTCGGCGGCTGGCCGAAGGTATCTCGCTCACCATTTTTCCGGAAGGCACCCGCGTCCTGCCGGGCAGCAGCAAAAAGTACGGCGTCAGCGGCGCGGCGCTCGCGAAGGAGGCCGGCTGCCCCGTCATTCCTGTCGCGCACAACGCCGGCGATTTCTGGCCGCGCCGAAGCCTGATCAAAAAACCCGGCCTCATTCGTTTTTGTGTCGGGCCGCCTGTAGCGGTGGAGGACCGGTCGCCGAAGGAAATCAATCAGTCGGTGCGCAGCTGGATCGAGGGGAAAATGACGCAGATCAGCCATTATGCGGGTCCTCCCTGACGCCGGCTGTTGCCGAGCGGCGTTCGGGGGCCGCGATCAGACGTCCAGGTTGGAGACGGTCAGGGCATTCCGTTCGATGAACTCCCGGCGCGGCTCGACGTGGTCGCCCATCAGCGTCGTGAATATTTCATCCGCTTTGACGGCATCCTCGATTTTTACCTGCATGAGTCGTCGCGTTTCCGGATTGACCGTGGTGTCCCACAGCTGGTTCGGATTCATTTCGCCGAGACCCTTGTAACGCTGCACCGACTGGCCCTTGCGCGCTTCGGCCATCAGCCACTCGATGGCCTCCTCGAAACGGCCGACGGCGAGGCGCTTCTCGCCCCGCTGGATGTAGGCGCCGGGACCGATCAGGTCATCGAGCTTCGCGGCAAGCGAAACGATGTGACTGTATTCGCTGGTGTCGAAGAATTCCCGCGGCAGGTAACGGGTGGTGCCCATTCCGTGCTGCACCTTGCGGATTTCGATACGCACACCCTCGCCGTCACTGTCGCCGCGGTCCAGCTGCGCCGTGTAGGTGCCGCCGTTGCCATTGTTGTGGCGATCACCGCGTCCGCTTTGCTCTTTGGGCAATGCAGCGGACAGTCGTTCCGCCCACTCCGCGAGCTTGTCCAGGTCATCGGAAACGGCGGCGTCTACCGCGGGAAGCGAGGCAATCGCGCGCAGCACCACCTCGCCATAGCGGTTCGACAGCCGGGTGATGATGCCCTCCACCCGCATGTAATCCCCGGCCAGTGTTTCCAGCGCCGCGGCCGACAGCGCCGGTGCCTCCGCATTGACGTGCAGTTCGGCATTATCGAGCGCCGAGTTCAGCAGATAGGCGGTCAGTTCCAGGTCGTCCTTGACGTACACCTCCTGCTTGCCTCTCTTGATCTTGTAAAGCGGCGGCTGGGCGATGTAGACGTGGCCGCGCTCGATGAGCTCCGGCATCTGGCGGTAGAAAAATGTCAGCAGCAGCGTGCGGATGTGGGAGCCGTCCACATCCGCGTCCGTCATGATGATGACGCGGTGATAGCGCAATTTATCGGGGTCAAAATCCGCCCGGCCGATCCCGCAGCCCAGCGCGGTGATCAAAGTTCCCACTTCGACCGAAGAAAGCATCTTGTCGAAGCGCGCTTTTTCCACATTCAGTATTTTTCCTTTGAGCGGCAAAATCGCCTGGGTACGGCGGTCGCGGCCCTGCTTGGCGGAGCCGCCGGCAGAATCGCCCTCGACGAGGAAAAGCTCCGACAGCGCCGGATCCTTTTCCTGGCAGTCGGCAAGCTTTCCGGGCAGGCCCGCGATGTCCAGCGCCCCTTTGCGGCGGGTCATTTCCCGGGCTCGCCGGGCCGCTTCGCGCGCGCGCGCCGCATCGATGATCTTGCCGGCGATTGCTTTTGCCTCCTGAGGATGCTCCAGCAGGAACTCCTCGAGGCGCTCGGCCATCGCGGCCTCGACGATCGCCTTGATTTCGGAAGAAACCAGTTTTTCCTTGGTCTGGGATGAAAACTTGGGGTCGGGCATCTTGACGCTCAGCACGGCTGTCAGGCCTTCGCGGGCATCGTCGCCGGCGGGTGCCAGCTTGTCCTTGCGCCCTGACAGCTCGCGCTCGATATACCCATTGAGCGTGCGTGTCAGCGCGCTGCGAAACCCGGCCAGGTGAGTACCGCCGTCACGCTGTGGAATGTTGTTGGTGTAGCAGAACATGTTCTCCTGGTAACCGTCATTCCACTGCAGCGCGGCTTCGACAACCACCGAATCCCGCTCCGTCTGGAAATGGAATACCAGCGGATGGATCGGAGTCTTGTTGCGATTGAGGTGCTTGACGAATGCGCGGATGCCACCTTCGTACTGGAAGCAGTCCTTCTTGTCCTCGCGCTCGTCGATGAGCTCGATTCGCACTCCGGAGTTGAGAAAGGACAGCTCCCGCAGGCGCCGAGCCAGGATGTCGTAGTGGAACTCGATATTGCTGAAGGTGTTGCTGGACGGCTTGAAGCGCAGCGTCGTGCCCGTCTTCTCCGTATCGCCCACGATTCCGAGCGGCGCCACCGGCTCGCCGTGGCGGTATTCCTGCTGGTGAATCTTGCCGTCGCGATGGATGGTCAGAACCAGCTGCTCTGACAGCGCGTTCACGACAGACACGCCGACGCCGTGCAGGCCGCCGGAGACTTTGTAGGAGTTGTCGTCGAATTTACCGCCGGCATGCAGGACGGTCATAATGACCTCCGCCGCCGAACGACCCTCGTCCGCGTGCCAGTCCACCGGAATGCCGCGCCCGTCGTCGGTCACCGTGACGGACTCGTCCGCATGGATGGTGACGGTGATAACGTTGCAATAGCCGGCGAGTGCCTCGTCGATGGAGTTGTCGACGACCTCGAAAACCATGTGGTGCAGCCCGGTGCCGTCATCGGTATCCCCAATGTACATTCCCGGGCGCTTACGGACCGCCTCCAGTCCCTTCAAGACCTTGATATTGCTGGAAGTATACTTTCTATCGTCGACCATTCCCCATCCTCTGGACGTAACCGACGCAGTGTACCATTCTGCAGCCCGCAAAGCCTGTTCCGGGCGGTTTAAATCGGGGGCGGTGGCCCAGCCAGGGTTGGGCGGGCACGGCTTTCAGTCGCGGCTCAAGCGCGGCGGTTCCACGTGGAACCTGGCCGAAGGCCCGCAACAGCAAGGGTGGCGATCACCTGCTTAGCAGCGCCGCCACGTCCTGTGATCGAGCGAGGCTCGGCCTGCAACCGTGCCCGGCCATTCGACCCTGGGCCGAGCTTTCAGCCGGGGCTCAGGGTGCCCCGTTCCACGTGGAACCGGGCGGGGGCCTCCGGGAACAGCCGGGGCTCCGGCTCCAGCGAGGTGGCTATGACCTGGTTTTGCAGCGCCGCCACGTCCTGCATGAGGCGTTCCAGCGAATGCTCGTCCAGCTCCGCCGCCGGGTCGTCAAGCAAAAGAAGCATCGACCGCCCGAGCTTCTCCTGGGCAACCTCCGTGGCGGCCAGGATCATGGCGCAGGCCAGCAGCTTTTGCTGCCCCCGCGATACCAGCTTGCGCGCCTGGCGCTCATCGTAGACCAATCGCAGGTCGGCTCGCTGCGGCCCTGACTGGGTCGTCCCGGTCTGCTGGTCCCGCTCGAGCCCGGCGGCCAGAGCCTCCGGGAAGGACAAGCCCGCGTTCCAGCCATGCGTGTACTCGAAGCCGACACGGCTGCCCAGAAGCCTCCGGCCCGTGCGCTCCAGAGCCCCGAGCGTCTGCTCGAGCGCGCGCTGACGCGCCTCGTGAACCGCCAGCGCGCCTTCCGTGAACTCGGGGTCCCAGCCCCGCAGGTCCGCCCCGCTCCGCAGCGCCGCATTGCGTTGCCGGAGCACCCGGCGAAACCGCCGCCAAACTCGCAAGTAGTCCGGTTCCACGTGGAACGCGATCCAGTCCAGGTAGCGGCGCCGGTGTTCCGGCCCGCCCGCCACCAGGTTGTGCACCTCCGGATCCACGACCTGCAACGGCAGGGTCATCGCCAGCGCGGCCGTACCGCCGCTGCGATCGCCATCGATGCTGATCTCCAGCCCGCAGCGGCCGTTGCGCACCCCGATGGTTTGCGCGCGGCCCGCCTCCTCAACCCGCCCGAACAGCAGGAACTCGCTGGCGCCGTGGCGAACGAGGCGGTCGGTTGGCGCGCCGCGGAAGGACTTGCCGCGGCCCAGGCAGGCGATCGCTTCCAGCAGGCTGGTCTTGCCGGAGGCGTTGGATCCGTAGATGAGGTTGTAGCGAGCGTCCGGCTCGAGATTCACGGACGACACACAGCGAAAATCCGTGCAACTGAAAAAGCGGAGCGCCATGGGCAATCAACCCCGCGCGAACGCGGTTCCGGCCGCGCGGCGGCTAAAGCCGCATCGGCATAACGACGTATTTGCAGTCGTCGTTGCCCGGCTCCCGCATCAGGCAGCTCGAATTGCCATCCACCACCGACAGCGTCACCTGCTCCGATTCGATCGCGCCCAGTGCGTCCTGCAGGTAGCCGACGTTGAAACCGATCTCGATGGGTTCGCCTTCGTACACGACCTCCACCTCTTCCTCGGCCTCCTCCTGCTCCGGATTGTGCGCTTGCAGGACAATGCTGCCCTTACGAATGACCAGCCTGATGCCGCGATACTTTTCGTTGGACAGAATTGCGGTGCGCTGCAGTGCGGCTTTCAGCAACTGGCGGTCAGCCGACAGCTGATTGCCCGTATCGCTGGGTATAACCCGCTCGTACTCCGGAAACCGCCCGTCGACCAGCTTCGAGGTGAAACGGATTCCGGCCAGCTGAATGCGGATATGGTTGCTCCCCAGCTCGATGGTGAGGTCACCGTCGCCTCCCATGCCCATCAGGCGCTGCAGCTCGACGATTCCTTTCCTCGGCACGATCACCTGCTTTTCCGGCGCGTCCGCCCCGGACAGCCCGACCTGGCACAACGCGAGCCGGTGGCCATCGGTCGCGACCGCCCTCAAGCCATTTTTCCCGCTTTCCAGCAGCAGCCCATTGAGGTAATAGCGCACGTCCTGCTGCGCCATCGAGAAATGCGTCTTCTCCAGCAATCGCACCAGCGATTCTCGTGCCAGCTCCAGGCTCTCGCCGGCTTTGATATCGTCCACCGTCGGAAACTCGGCTGCCGGCAGCGTGGCCAGGCTGAATTTGCTCTTACCCGACTTCACCACCAGTTTCTCTCCGCTCAGGCTGATTGCGATCTCTGCGGATTCCGGCAGCGCCCGGCAAATGTCGAACAGCTTCCGGCCCGGTACCGTTACCTCGCCAGGCGTTTCCACCCTGACCTTGGCTTCCGCAACGAGCTCTACCTCCAGATCCGTTGCCGTAATAGACACCACTCCGGCTTTCGCCTGCAGCAGGACGTTTGCCAGGATCGGCATCGTCTGGCGGCGCTCTACCACGCCGATCACCGCCTGCAGGGCTTTCAACAGCGCCCCCCGGTCCGCGATTAACTTCATCGATTCCACCTGTTAATAAATATTGGAAATAACTCTTCTATTGTTATTATTAAGGCCCCGACGCCCTGTGAATAACTTATTTTTTTCTTTCTTAAACAATGGGCTAACCCATATTTCCGGTTGTTATAAAGGCTGTACGACGGGCAGGCAGCCTGTGCATCACCTGTGGATAAAATAACCGGTCGAATCCGTCCACCGGTTATCCACACTATCCTGTCAGAGTTCTCAACAAATTCAAATAATCCTCATCGAGCCTTTTCTCGGTTTCGCGCAGCGCCGCGATCCGTCGGCAGGCGTGCAAAACCGTCGTGTGATCGCGGCCGCCGAAGGCATCGCCGATTTCCGGCAGGCTGTGGTTGGTCAACTCTTTCGCAAGCGCCATCGCCAGCTGTCGCGGACGAGCAATGGAGCGGCTGCGCCGTTTGGATAACAGCTCCGCAAGCCGCAGCTTGAAGTAGTCGGCAACGGTCTTCTGTATGTTCTCGATGGATACCAGCCGGTCCTGCAGTGCCAGCAGATCCCGCAGCGCCTCCTTGGCAAAATCGAGGCTGATCGGGCGTCCGGTAAACTGGGAGGTCGCGATTACGCGGCGCAACGCGCCCTCCAGTTCGCGCACGTTGGAGCGAATGCGCTTGGCGATGAAAAAGGCAACCTCCTCCGGCAACACGGTGTTCTCACCGGCGGCCTTGCTCATCAGGATCGCAACCGAGGTTTCCAGTTCAGGCGGCTCGATGGCGACTGTCAGACCCCAGCCGAAACGAGACTTCAGCCGCTCCTCGAGCCCCGCAACTTCCTTCGGATAACGATCGCAAGTGAGGACGATCTGTCGCTGCCCTTCCAGCAAGGCATTGAAGGTGTGAAAAAACTCCTCCTGCGAACGTTCCTTTCCAGCGAAGAACTGGATGTCGTCGATCAGCAGCGCATCGAGCGAACGATAGGAGCGCTTGAAGTCCGAAATGGTGTTGTGCTGCAGTCCTTTCACCATGTCGCCGACGAAGCGCTCCGAATGCACGTAACTGACCCGCGCCGCGGGATCCTTTGCCAGCATCGAATTGCCGATGGCCTGCATGAGGTGCGTCTTACCGAGGCCGACCCCGCCGTAAATAAACAACGGATTGTAGGACTTGCCGGGATTTTCGCCGACCTGGGACGCCGCCGCCTTTGCGAGCTGGTTGCTCTTGCCCTCGACGAATGCGGAGAAAGTGAAGCTCGGATTGAGACGGCTTACGATCACGGCTGGTGCATTTTGCCGCCGCCCCGGCGTCCGCGGCGGACTGACTGCGGCCGCGGTGTTCTGTTGCCGCCGCGAGCCGACTTCCAGCAGTACCTCGCAAGCCCCGTCGGAACCACCCACCAATTGCTGAATCCGCTCGATGTAATGCTGCTGCAACCATTCGACGACGAAACGGTTCGGCGCCAGAAGCCTCAACACTCGCCCATCGTTTACGGCCTGCAGCGGCCTGATCCAGGTATTGAACTGCTGTTCCGGAAGTTCCGCCTGCAGAACGCGGGCGCAACCGTCCCAGAGATTTGTCTCAGCCTGCAAAGAGGACCCCATTGAGAGCAACAAGAGAAAGCGATGGATGTACGGGCATCAAGAGGCGGCAGTCTATAACGTCCACCGGGCCATCGCCAGAGAGACTCGGACCCGCTTTTTCGCTGCAGTTTGCGCTTCGGCCGCCGGGCCCCGAAGAACCCTGCGCGCATGGCCGCGAAGGCGGCTCGCCCACCGCGCCGGTTGACAGAAAAAATTCCCCCGCGTACCCTTGCCGCCCTTCTTTTTGGCCGTGACGAACGTGTTGCGGTGCAATCCAATTCCGCCCATCAAGACACAGGTTCAGGCTCATGAAACGCACTTTCCAGCCAGGCAATTTAAAGCGGGCGCGTACCCACGGTTTTCGTGCGCGCATGGCGACGAAAGCCGGACGTCTCGTCCTGAAGCGGCGGCGCGCGAAAGGCCGCGCGCAACTCACGCCCTGACATCCCGATTTCCTGCCGCGACGAACACCTCGGACAAAAAGACCGGGTCGGAAAACGCCTTACCCTCGCCAGCCAGCGCTCGATGCAACAAGCGGCAGGAGTTTCGGTTCGAAGCTTGCGACCGCCTGCCGGACAGCGCGGCGTACAGTTGCGTCTTTGCCGGCGCAACAAGGAGCCGAGACCGCTATTTTACGGTCTTGTCCAGGGAGAATGGCCAGGACCATGCGAGACTCGGGCTCGCAATATCCAAAAAACACTGCCGCCGGGCCACGGCCCGCAATCGGCTGAAGAGGCTGGTGCGGGAGTCGTTTCGGTACCATAAAGCGGCGCTTGCCGGGCTGGACCTCGTCGTGCTGGGACAGCCGGCGGCGGGCGACGCGGACAACAAGACGCTTTTCGACAGTCTGGCCGGGCACTGGCAAAGAAGCCGCAGTCGCAAACCCTAGCCGGCAGTCCGGCGCAGGAACAGGTTTACAGGTTTAAATGGACAATCAACGATTGCTGGTCTGGGCGGCCTTCGGGCTCATGCTGTGGTTTACCTGGCAGGCCTGGGTACAGGATTACGGGGCAGTACCGGAGCGGCAGACGGAGCCGGCCACGGCAGAGCCGCGCAACCAGGGCGAGGCGCCCGACCACCTGCCCGACCTACCCGCACCGGCGGCCGATGCGCCGCAGGCGGGCGATCCTCCCGCGTTACCCGACCGAGCGGTCGATGCCGGTACACAGGCGGCCACGATTCGCGTCCGGACGGACGTCCTGGACGTGGAAATCAGCACGCTTGGCGGCACGCTGCAGGAAGCGGCGTTGCTGGAGTACCCGGTCGCGAAAGACCAGCCCGATGTGCTGGTTAAGCTTCTCAGTCCGGGCGACCCGAACTTCGGCCTGATCCAGACCGGATTGCGCACGGCCGGAGAGGGGCCGGAGCCGAATCACCTGGCGCAATTCGAGGCCGACGCGCGGGAATACCGTCTCGGTAACGAGAACGAACTCGTCGTGTCGCTGCGCTGGGATGACGGACAGGGCGTCAATGTCCTCAAGCAATACCGGTTTCGCCGCGGCAGCTACATCATCGACGTGCAGCAGAGCGTCGAAAACAACGCGAACAGGGAATGGCGGGGTGCGGAGTACGCGCAGATCCAGCGATTCTCCACACCGCAGGATCGCTCGATGTTCGATGTCGATTCCTATTCGTTCCAGGGACCGATCCTCTACGACGGCGAAAAGTCCTCGAAGCTCGACCGCGACGACCTTCTTTCGGACGGCCCGCTCACGCTGTCTGCCATCAATGGCTGGATTGCGTCCATAGAGCATCACTTCCTGAGTGCCATCGTTCCCGATCCCGGCGTCCAGCACGGGTACCGCGTTGCTGTACGGGATGATGTTGCGATCGCGAGTGTGATCGGTCCGGCCCGGACAATAGCGGCAGGCGGCGAGGAGACCTTTTCAACGGTACTGTTTGTCGGGCCCAAGTTGCAGTCGCAGCTGGACCAGGTCGCCCCGAGCCTGAAGCTGACCGTCGATTACGGCTGGCTCACGATCATTTCCGGTCCGCTGTTCTGGCTTCTGTCGAAGGTGCACGGCATCGTCGCGAACTGGGGCCTTGCCATCATCATCGTCACCGTTCTGATCAAGCTCGTGTTTTACAAACTTACGGAAGCCAGCGGCCGCTCCATGGCCAAGATGCGTGAGATCCAACCTCGCATGAAAGCGCTGCAGGAGCGTTACAAAGACGACCGGCAGCAGCTGAGCCAGGCGATGATGGAGCTTTACAAGCGCGAGAAAGTGAATCCCGCTGCGGGCTGCCTGCCGATCCTGATACAGATGCCTTTTTTCCTGGCGTTTTACTGGGTGCTGCTCGAGAGCGTGGAAATGCGGCAGGCGCCGTTCGCCCTCTGGATTACCGATCTCTCATCCCGTGACCCGTTCTTCATACTGCCGCTGATCATGGGCGCCGCGATGTTCTTCCAGCAGAAGCTGAATCCGGCGCCGGCCGATCCGGTGCAGGCGAAGGTGATGCAAATAATGCCGATCGTCTTTACCGGCTTTTTTGCGTTCTTTCCCTCCGGCCTCGTTCTTTACTGGGTAACCAACACGCTTCTGTCCATTGCACAGCAGTGGCACATCAACAAGGTCGTCGGCCGAGAGTCCGCAAAGCGCAAATCAGCCAAAAAGGAAGTCCGGAAAACCGAAGGCGGCGAAGCCAAGAAAACCGGCGGCAAGAAAAAGAACCGCGGCAAGGGCGCTGCCAAGCATGATGCGGCCAAGAAGGACGAGACCAGCGAGTCCGAGTAAGCGTCGAGGAATCGCGCCAGGCGGAGAGTCCAGTTGAGCGAGGCACCGGCTTACGTCAACGATACGATTGTGGCCAGAGCCACGCCGGCGGGGGCGGGCGGCATAGCGGTCGTGCGCCTGTCGGGGCCGCTGGTGCCCGAGATTGGGTCACGGATGCTGGGTGGCCTTCCGCCGCCGCGACAGGCTCGCCTGTGCTCCTTCCGCGATGGCCGCGGAGAGCTTCTCGACCAGGGCATCGCCCTTTATTTCGAACAGCCGCAGTCGTTCACCGGCGAAGCCATGCTGGAATTGCAGGGGCATGGCGGTCCCGTGGTCGTGTCGGGACTGGTCGACGCCGCCGTGCGCCTCGGCGCCCGCAGGGCGGAGCCGGGCGAGTTTACCCGGCGCGCCTTTCTGAACGACAAGCTGGACCTTGCCCAGGCCGAGGCCGTCGCCGACCTCGTGGCGAGCGGTTCCTCGCAGGCTGCGAGGGCGGCGCTGCGCTCCCTGTCCGGCGCCTTTTCCAGCGCGGTTGCCGAGCTGCAGGAAAAGCTGGCGCAACTTCGCATGCACGTGGAAGCGGCCATCGATTTTCCCGAGGAAGAAATAGATTTCCTCTCCGACCGGGCGCTTCACGAGCGCATTCGCGACTGCAGGGAGGCGTTTCTGTCGCTCACGCAGAATGCCGGGGCCGGCCGTGTGCTACGCGATGGCTACCGGATCGTCATCGTCGGCAGGCCTAACGCGGGCAAATCAAGTCTTCTGAATCTGCTCAGTGGCCAGGAGGCGGCCATCGTTACCGAGGTGGCTGGAACCACCCGCGACATCCTGCGCGAGCGCATCAACCTCGACGGGCTCATGGTCGAGCTTGTCGACACGGCCGGTCTCAGAAGCGATCCTGACCGGATAGAGGCGGAAGGCATCAGGCGGGCACGCGCGGCGCTGGCAGAAGCCGATGCCATTCTCTGGATTCAGGATGCGAGCGACACTACGCCGGACGCCGCGACACTTGACGAGAAATTGCCCGCGGATGTGCCGCTGCTGGTGGTGCGCAACAAGGCGGACCTTACCGCGGCGACCGCCGGCCTGCTGCAACGCGAGCCGCCCGTCATTTCGATGTCCGCCAAAACGGGCGCCGGCAGCGATGCGTTGCGAGCGCTTATTTGCCAAACGGCCGGCTACCGCGATCTGGGGGAGGGGGCCTTCAGCGCGCGTCAGCGCCATATCGATGCGCTGGAGCGTGCTGGCCGGCATTTCGCGGCCGGCCGGGAGGCGCTGCGGACGGCCCGGGCCGGGGAGCTTTTTGCAGAGGAACTGCGACTGGCACAACAGGCGCTCGACGAGATTACCGGCGCGACCACCAGCGACGATCTGCTGGGACGCATCTTCGGAGAATTCTGCATCGGCAAATAGCGGCTCACCGTTTGCCGCCGCCGCACGGCGGCATCGGACGGGCCGTCCGGCAGGACCACGATTCCGCCCCTCGCCGGCAAGGACTTTTAGCCCAGCAGGCCCTCGCGCCGATAAAGCCGCGCGCACATCCAGGCGAGCAAGGCGCCGAGAACAACCGTGCCGATGATCGACACGGCAACGTGCAGGCCGTTGAGCGGCTCATTCCGGATCAGCCCTACGAGCAGCAGATGCTGGCTCAGACTGGGGATCAGCATCAGCTCGGTGCTGGGCCGCACCATCAGCAAACTGACGATCAAAATGGGCAGCGTCGGCGCGATCAGCACAACGCTCACCCAGGTTTGCGCTTCCTTGTAGCTCTTGGTGAAGGAGGCGACCAGCGTCATGAGCGACGCGCCAAGCAGCGTAAAGGGCACCAGCAGTAAAAACGCGACCAGCACGACTGGCGGGCCGAAATTGGGCGTCATCCCGAGCTTCTCCAGCGGCAAAAATTTGAGGGTCACGTAGAACGACACAAGACTGATGGCCAGCGACGCTGCCATGAAAAGGCAAGCTGCCAGAATCTTGCCGAATATGAGCTGGTCCCGTCTTACGGGGAGGCAAAGAAGAGGCTCCAGCGAGCCGCGCTCCCGCTCGCCGGCCGTCGAGTCGATGGCCAGGTTCATGCCGCCGGTGAGGAGCGCGAATATGAAAAAATAGCTCAGCATTCCGAGCAACATTGCGGAGCGTCCGCTCGGCGTCGACACGTCGACGAGGTCTACGTTGAGCGGCCTCATGACCAGCGGGCTTACGCCCCTCGCCGAAAGACGAAGCGCCGCCAGTTCCTGCCCGTAAGAACCGAGCGCGTTCAAAGCTCTCCTCGCCTGCCGTTCGGCTTGCCGGTTGGCCTGGTCGGTAATGACCTCGACGGTCGCCGGCCGGCCCTCGGCAAACGAGGCCGCGAAGGTATCGGGAATGACAACCACAACATCGTGCTCGCCCGTCTGCACCGCCTCCTGTGCTCCCTCCCTGCTGGGCGGGGCGCGCATGATGTTTATATTGTGGCTGCGCAGGTAACGCGCCAGGTTGGGCGCGTTTTCGGCGCCCAGCACCGCGAGATCGAGGGGCTCGGTCGCGTCGCCAAGCGTCTGCTTCAGTGACAGGTTGATCGCGAGTGCAAAGATCATCGGGCCGAACAGCGGACCCAGCAACAGAGCCGAAAAAAGGGTTCGCCGGTCCCTGAAATTGTCGAGCACCTCTTTGCGGAAAACGATCGCCAGCGTTCGCGGGTTCACAGCGTCACTCCGGCTTCACGCGGCCGATGGCGGCGACGAACGCGTCCTCCAGGTCGTCACAACCTGTCTGCTCGCGAATGCCGTCGGGGCTGTCATGCATCGCCACCTGACCCTGGGCAACGATCACGATCTCATCGCATAGTGCCGCCACTTCCTGCATGACATGGCTGGAAAACAGAACGCATTTGCCGGCGGCCTTCAGTTGGCGGATGAGTTCCCGCAAAGATCGGGTCGCCATCACGTCGAGGCCGTTGCTCGGCTCATCGAGAATGACGTTTTTCGGTTCATTGACGAGCGCCCGTGCAAGCGCCACTTTCGTTCGCTGCCCCTGGGAAAAACCCTTGCTGCGGCGATCGGCGAACGCGCCCATCTCGAGCTGCTGTATGACCCGCTGCACTTTGTCGTCCAGCTCGCTGCCGGAAATTCCGTAGAGCCTGCCGTAGTAGGCAATATTCTCCCGCGCCGTCAGATGCGGATAGAGTCCTGAACCGTGCGGCAGCGTACCGATCCGGCGCCGCGCCTCCAGACTTTGCGTGACAACATCGGCACCATCGATTTCTGCGCGGCCCGCGTCCGGCCGCATCACCGTGTAAAGAATGCGCAGCGTCGTCGACTTTCCGGCTCCGTTCGGCCCCAGCAAGCCGGTAATACGGCCGTCCGGCGCCGCGAATGTCACGCCACGTACCGCCTTCACTTCTCGGAAGGCCTTGTGCAAATCACTGACGCGGATCAAGGAGAGGGCCCCGTGTAGTCGAGAAAAAAAGGCATCGCGAACTGACGCTCGACAAGACAGTCCTCGTCGAGATCGGCAAGGCTTGCCGAATCGATGAACGCGGACATGATTTCCGGAATGCAGGTCCTGGCGGCCTGGCCATGACCCTGATCCACGCCCACCAGGTGGCGGCTGTTCGACATCCGGACCGCCGCCATTTCAGCAAAGCGCGGTGGTGTCACCGGGTCCGCGTCGCCGGACAAAAGCAGTACGGGAATGTCCGTTTCCAGCGGTTCGCGAAAATCCGCATGCAGGACGCCGCGCGGCCAGACGGAACACATCGTGGTGAGCGCATCCAGCTGCACGGCACCAATATAGGTCGCCTCGAGACTTTCGCGGCTGATGCGCTCGCGGGAAAAAAACGGTGCATCCTCGGTACAGACGACAGCGTTGTGCATGCCGATGCTGAGCGATTGGGCGAGCGACCTGCTGGCCATCAGAAACTGCGCTGCCAGCGGTTCGTAGTATTCATCGGCCGCCTCCTGGATCAGAAGTGGCATGAGTGCCACCGTATTCGGGTGATAGCTCAGTATCCGCAATGCGCCGGCAAGTTCGTCGTGGCCGAAGCGCAGCGTTTGTTTCTTCCAGGTTACCGGGTCCGGCACAACGACTTCCGCCGGCTGCACCGCAAGCCGCGCCCGCAGCAGGGCGAACTGCTCGCTGATGACCGGGAAACGAGCGTTGCAGGGCTGGCTTTCGGCGCAACGGTCGAAAATCGCCTCCAGCGCCTTTTGCGCTTCCGTGGCGATCTCGGGCCCGAGGGCGATCTGCGGCGGCAGCACACCGTCGAGGATCAGCGTGCGCGCAGACTCCGGATAACGTCGAGCGAAATGTTGCGCCACCCGGGTACCGTAGGAGACGCCGTAGATATTGAAGCTCGGATAGCCCAGTGCGGCTCGCAACGCTTCCAGGTCGGCTACCGCGACGCTGGTGGTGAAAAACCGCGGGTCGTGGGGTAATGCCGCCACGCACTGCCGCGCCATGTCTCGCACCTGGTCCTGCGACAGCTGGCCGGCCAGAACCTCCTCGTCCGTGGCGCATTCCAGCGGCTCGGATTCACCCGTACCTCGCTGGTCCAGCAGCACGATGTCGCGGTTTCTTTGCACGGGCTGAAACGCATGGGAGTAAGCGGCGTAGAACTCGCGGGACGCCTGCCCCGGCCCCCCCGCAATCGGGACCAGGGGGTCGGGTTCCGGGTCCAGGCTCAGTGCCGGCACCACGGCCACCCGGAGCTCGAGTTGTGTGGAGGCGGGGTCCTCGGGGTCGAGTGGGCGCAGAAACTTCCCGCAGCGCGCCTTGATGCCCGGAAATCCGGGACCGGCACTGATGCGGCAGTCCGCCAGCTCGACGGCCGGAGCCCCGGCATCCTCTGCAGCGGTAGCGTCCGCCAGCCAGAGCGATGCAGCCATAGTGGCCACCACGGCGGATATCTGTCGATACGTCAATCGGGCACCCGTGTGCAAAGCGCTGGACGGAGCACTGGAGGAGAAGCGCCGCTATCTTCCCGACTGCGACCCTGCATGTAAAGCGATGGTGGTTACAGCCGCGGTGAGAGACTAAAATGCGCGACCGTTCGCAAAGATTCCTGCCGGATCCTCAGGATCAGCCATGCCTCAACAGAGCTCTTTTGACGTTATCGTGATTGGCGGCGGCCATGCCGGCACGGAAGCCTGTCTCGCGGCCGCTCGAGCCGGCGCGCGCACGCTTCTGCTGACCCAGAGCAAGGCGACGCTGGGGCAGATGAGCTGCAACCCCGCGATCGGCGGCATCGGCAAGGGGCATCTGGCAAAAGAGATCGATGCACTGGGCGGCGCCATGGCCGAGGCCGCGGATCGAGCCGGCATCCAGTTCCGCACCCTCAACGCCAGCAAGGGACCGGCGGTGCGCGCCACCCGGGCCCAGGCCGACCGGCGGCTTTACCGTCAGGCGATCCGCGGCATGCTGGAGCGCCAGCCAGGACTGATCATCGTCGAGCAGCCCGTGAACGACCTC
The DNA here is from genome assembly GCA_040904985.1 of Woeseia sp. Taxonomy (GTDB): domain Bacteria; phylum Pseudomonadota; class Gammaproteobacteria; order Steroidobacterales; family Woeseiaceae; genus IDS-8. Next base: position 17,099 of record JBBDSK010000228.1, read on the forward strand.
ATCATCGAAGGTGCAACCGTTCGCGGGGCCGTCACCGCGTCCGACCAGCGTTTTTATGCGCCGTCGGTGGTGCTGACGGTGGGCACGTTCCTCGGCGGGCGGATCCTGATCGGCAAAACCGAGCGCTCCGGCGGCCGGGCCGGCGATCCATCGTCCGTCGCGCTGGCGTCGCGGCTTCGCGAGATGCCTTTTCGTGTGGCGCGCCTCAAGACCGGCACGCCGCCACGACTGGACGGCAGAAGCCTCGATTTTTCGCGCATGCAGCCGCAGCCGGGCGATCAACCCCCGCCGGTATTCTCGTTTCTCGGTCGGCGCGAGCATCATCCGCGGCAGGTGCTATGCCACATCACGCGTACCACCGAGCAGACTCACGACATCATCCGCGCCTCACTGGACCAGTCGCCGATGTATTGCGGGATGATCGAGGGTGTCGGCCCGCGCTACTGCCCGTCGGTGGAAGACAAGATTGTGCGCTTCGCCGACAAGACGTCGCATCAGATTTTCATCGAACCCGAAGGCCTGGACGTCGATGAGGTGTATCCGAACGGCATTTCGACGAGCCTGCCGCAGGAAACGCAGCTGCGCTTCGTCCGTACGATCCCGGGATGCGAAAGCGCTCGCATGACGCAGCCCGGCTATGCGATCGAATACGACTATTTCGATCCGCGGGATCTCAAGCCGACCCTGGAGACCAAGCCGGTCGGCGGCCTCTGGTTTGCGGGGCAGATCAATGGCACGACTGGCTACGAAGAAGCGGCGGCGCAAGGCCTTCTCGCGGGACTGAACGCCGCACGGCGGGCCATGAACCGCGAGCAGTGGTACCCCTCCCGCAGCGACGCCTACCTGGGTGTGCTCGTGGACGATCTCATTACCCGCGGCGCGAGCGAGCCCTACCGCATGTTTACCAGCCGGGCGGAATACCGGCTGCTGTTGCGCGAGGACAATGCAGATGCCCGCCTGACCCCCGTCGGGCGGCGGCTCGGGATCGTCGACGACCGGCGCTGGCACGCGTTCGAAGACAAGCGGGAAAGAGTGGTTTCCGAACAGGCGCGACTGGCGGCCATCGTGATCAGGCCCGGCGCCACAACGGCGGCCGATAATGACGTGCTCGGCAGGACGCCGGAGGGCGGGCAAAAAGCGCGCAACTGCAGGGCGATCGACCTCATGCGACGGCCCGAGCTCGGGTATCGCGATGTCGCATCACTGTCGGCCGTGGGCGAAGGCGGCTGGCGCAGGGGCCTTGCCGACGAGCAGGCGGAACAGGTGGAGCTTCAACTCGAGGTGCAGGCGAAATACCAGGGTTATATCGAGCGGCAGCAACGGGAGATCGCGCGTCATGCCAGGCAGGAATCGCTGCCGCTGCCGCAGGATCTGGACTACGGGCGCGTCGCCGGCCTCTCCAACGAAGCGCGTCAGCGTCTCGAAATTGCTCGCCCCGCGACGCTGGGGCAGGCCTCGCGGCTCGAAGGCGTCACGCCAGGCGTAGTTTCGCTTATGCTGATACATCTCAAAAAAAGCCATTTGGAGCGAACGGCCTGAGCGTCAGCACGCGCGTGCGCGGCCGGATCTTCGGGCTGGACGCGGGGCTGCTTGCATCTGACGGGGACGGCGGTCTTCGCGACGCCTGTCGGGGCCGGATAGCGATGACGTACAAAACGCTTAATTCCCGGGCGCACAGCCTGCCGGTGCTGCAACTCCTGTCCTGGGCAACCCTCGTCCCGGTTCTCTTCATGCTGGCCGGCTGTGGAGACGGCGAAGGTACGGAGCCGGTTCCGACGCTGCACCGGGGCCTGGGCGCCGAACCGGAATCCCTGGATCCCCACAAGAGCCGCAGCACGGCGGCGGGCGACGTGCAGCGTGACCTGGGCGAAGGACTGACCGGTTACACCGCGACGGGGGAGCTTGTTCCCCGCGCGGCCGAAAGCTGGCAAATCTCCGAGGATGGCCGCGAATACCGCTTTACGCTGCGTCCCGGGGCGCGCTGGTCGAACGGCGATCCGGTCACCGCCGCGGATTTCGTCTACAGTTTTCGTCGCCTGGTCGACCCGGCAACCGCCGCCTTTTATTCGCAGTCCGTGATCGATATCGAAAACGCGGCGGATATCATCGGCGGTACCAGGCCCGTCGAGGATCTTGCCGTTTCCGCTTCCGGCGAGCTGGAACTGGTCCTGCGGCTGGAGCGACCCACGCCTTATTTCCTGGCGCTGCTCACGCACCCGAGCATGTTTCCCGTGCACCGCGCGTCACTCGAGGAGCCCAGGCAGGGTTCCGGGAACCCGGTGACGAACGGCGCCTACAGCCTGGTGACCTGGGAGTTCGGCTCCTTCATCGATTTGCAGCGCAACGAGCACTACTGGAACAACGACTCCACGGCTATCGAACGCGTGCGTCATCACTTCGTCCCGGAACCGGCCGATGAACTGAACCGGTATCGTGCCGGGGAATTGCACATCACCGACAATGTGCCGCCCGAATCGTTCGCCCAAATGCAGAAGGACCGGCCGAACGAACTCCGTGTTGCGCCCTACCTCAATGTCTATTACTACGGTCTCAATCTGACGCGCGAACCTTTCCGCAATAACGCCGAGCTGCGGCGAGCGCTGTCCATGGCCATCGATCGCGAGGCGTTGACGGAAAAAGTGACGGGCCGTGGAGAAACGCCTGCGTACAGCTGGGTGCCGCCGGGGGTGGCCAACTACAGCCCGGCCTTTTTTCCCTACGCGGGCATGAATCGGGAGGAGCGTCACGCGGGGGCAGTGCGCGCCTATCACGAAGCGGGCTTCAGCAAAAACGAACCGCTGCAGATCGAGATCCGCTACAACTCGTCGGAGACGCACGAGCGCATCGCACTGGCGATCCAGTCGATGTGGCGCGAGGTTCTCGGGGTCGAGGCGAGGCTCGTCAACGAGGAGTTCCAGGTGCTACTGTCGAACATGCGCGCCATGGAAGTAACCGAGGTGTTCCGCTCGAGCTGGCTGGGCGACTACAACGACGCGCACACCTTTTTGCAGATCATGCTTTCGGATGCGCCGTCCAATATGACGGGGTACAGTAATGAGCGGTTCGATTCGCTTGTTGCCCGGGCCGCAGCCGAAATCGATCCGCAGAGCCGCCGTCAGTATCTGCAGCAAGCGGAGCAACTGCTCCTGGCTGACCATCCTGTCATTCCGATCTACTTCTACGTCAGCAAGCATCTCGTCAGTCCGGCGGTCCGCGGCTGGGGAGACAATGTGCTCGATTATCATTACAGTCAGCACCTGAGCCTTTTGCGCGAAGAATAATCAGTCCGGCTAACGAATCGTCCCTGCCGCGCTCCAGGTACCGTGGGCGGAGTGGAGCAGTGGCGCGACAGCCGGACAGGGGAGCCGATTGCGCATGTTACGTTTCGCGTTGCTGCGAATTCTGGGTGCCATTCCCACGTTGCTGCTCGTGATCGTGCTTGCCTTTCTGATGGTCCATGCAGCGCCAGGCGGGCCCTTTGATGACGAGCGGGTATTGCCGCCCGAGAGCGCGCGAAACCTGGAAGCCGCATATCATCTGGACGAGTCCCTGCCGCGGCAATTCGGCCGTTATTTTGCCGGGCTCATGCGCGGCGACCTCGGCCCTTCCTATCACTATCGCGACTACAGCGTTGCACAACTGATCGGCGCCACCCTGCCGCTTTCCCTGAAGCTGGGTCTCATGGCCATGTCGGCGGCGCTGGTGGTCGGAATCAGCGCCGGCGTCGTTGCTGCGCTGCGAAAAAACACGCTGGTCGATCGCCTTGTAACGGGTCTCGCCATGACCGGCATTTCCATCCCGGTCTTCGTCGTTGCGCCGCTTCTTGTTCTGTGGCTATCGGTCGGACTCAACTGGCTTCCCGCCAGCTGGAGCGGTGGCGAAAGCGGCTGGCGTTACCTGTTGCCCGTGACCGCTCTTGCGCTGCCACAGATTGCTTTCGTGACGCGCCTCGTGCGCGGCAGCATGATTGAAGCTCTCGGTAGCGACTTTGTGAGGACCGCACGGGCACAGGGCCTGAGTACAGTCTCGGTCGTTCGCTACCATGCGCTGAAGCCCGCCTTGCTGCCGCTGGTGTCATGGCTGGGCCCCGCCATTGCCGCCGTGCTGACCGGCGCCGTCGTGGTCGAGACGATTTTCGGCATACCGGGCCTCGGCCAGCTTTTCGTCAAGAGCGGCCTCAATCGCGATTACACGCTGGTGCTGGGGATCGTCATCTTCTACGCGGCGCTCATCATTGCGCTTAACGCCCTGGTCGACGTGCTGTACGGAATTCTGGACCCCAGGATTCGCGACGGGGCGCATCAGCAGTGAGGTCTTCGCCTGCCATCGCCGTCGAGCGGCAATCCACGGGCCGCCGCGCCGGCGGGCGATCCGTCCGGATTTCCGCAGGCATCCTGCTGCTGATGACGGCCGTGGCACTGATAGGGCCTGAGCTCAGCCCTCGAGACTACTTCAGTGTGGATCTCGACAATCGGCTGCAGGCTCCCATGCAGGCGGAACATCTTTTCGGCACAGACGACCTGGGCCGGGATCTGTTCGCGCGAAGTCTTGCCGGTCTCCGCGTGACTCTGCTCGTCGCCGTGGTCGCCAGCCTGGTAAGCCTCGTGATCGGCGTAGCCTATGGTGCCGCCGCAGGGTACGCGGGCGGAAAAACCGACGCGATCATGATGCGTATCGTGGATGCGCTTTACGCGCTGCCCTTCGTCTTTCTCGTCATTCTGCTGTTGGTTGCCTTCGAGCGAAACTTTCTGCTGATCTTTATCGCTATCGGTGCGATCAACTGGCTGGACATGGCCCGGATCGTCCGGGGCCAGACGCTCTCGCTCAAGCAGAGGGAATTCGTCGACGCCGCCAGGCTGGGCGGTATTCCGCCGCTCAGAATCGTTCTGCGGCATATAGTCCCGAACCTGCTCGGAGTCGTTGTCGTCTTCATGACACTGACGATCCCGCAGGCCATTCTCGTCGAGTCGTTTCTCAGTTTTCTCGGCCTCGGCGTGCAGGAGCCGCAGCCATCGCTCGGTGCACTGGTGAACGGCGGCGTGGCGCAAATGGAGCGCGCACCGTGGCTGCTGCTGATTCCGGCGAGTTTGCTCGCGATCGTCCTTCTCGCGTTCAATTTTCTGGGTGACGGGCTGCGCGACCGCCTGGACCCGCGGCAGCAAAAGCTGTGAGTTTGCTGAAGGTCGACAACCTCGGCATTCGTTACGGCGAAACCGGGTATCCCGTTGTCGAGCAGTTGAGCTTTGCGCTCGAACAAGGCGAGGTTCTGGGGCTGGTCGGGGAGTCGGGGTCCGGAAAAACGCAATCGGCACTTGGAATCATGGGGCTGCTGCCGCCGCAGGCTTGCATGCGCGGCAGCGTCCTGCTGGACGGCG
>JBBDSK010000229.1:0-22367 GCA_040904985.1 Woeseia sp.
TTACCCCCACTAGCACCTGAAGCTAGCGCGTCTACCAATTCCGCCACCTCGGCACGGGCAGACCGCGTACAATTGCGGTCTTTGCGGGTGGCGCACTGTACTCAAAGCCGCCCGAGCCTGTCAATCAAGCCGGCATTCCGCCGGCGGAGCGAGTGAAGCATTGCCGAAAAATAGCCAGAAATCCGAACCCAGATCAGGCGCCGGGCGCGCCTACAAGCACCCTGTACCGGGGCGAAATGACCTACTGCAGTACCTGCGCGACGCAGGCCAGCCGCTGGAACTCGAAGCGCTTGTCCGGGGTTTCAACCTCAAAGGGCAGCGGACCCGGTCGCAGCTCGTCGACACGCTGGAAAGGATGATCAAGGCCGGTCAGATCATCCGCAACCGGCGCGAGGAATATTGCCTCGCCGAGAAGCTCGAGCTCGTAAGCGGCATAGTCAGCGGCCACCGCGACGGTTTCGGTTTTGTGCTGCGCGAGGACGGGGAAGACGATGTCTACCTGTCCGCGCGCGAGATGCGTTCATTGATCGATGGCGACAGGATCGCGGTCAAGGTTGTGGGGCGGGACTATCGCGGCCGACCGGAAGGGCGCGTGGTCGACGTTCTGGAGCGTGGGGTTCGGGAAATCGCCGGCCAGTTCATCCGCGAGCGCGGCATCGGCATAGTCATTCCGGACAACCCCCGGATTCCACATCGCGTGCTGATCCCCGACGGAGAGGCCGGTTCCGCCCAGCCTGGCCAGATCGTGGTGGCCGAGGTTCTGGATTATCCGACCAAAGTCGAGCAGACGACGGGCCGGATCGTCCGCGTTATCGGTGCGCCCGGTCAGAAGGGTATCGCGACCGATATCGCAATCCACTCGCATGCCATCCCGAAAATCTGGCCGCCTGGCGTCGCGCGGGACATCAAAAAATACAAAAAGACCGTAGCGGAAGAGGACAAGAAAGGGCGTATCGATTTAAGGGATGTGTCACTGGTGACGATCGACGGCGCGGATGCACGGGACTTTGACGATGCCGTCTATTGTGAGCCGTCGGGCAGCGGCTGGAAGCTCTTGGTTGCCATTGCGGACGTGGCGCACTACGTCGAAATTGCAACGGATCTGGACAAGGAAGCTGTCCGGCGCGGGACGTCGGTTTACTTTCCCGATCGGGTCGTGCCGATGCTGCCGGAAGTCCTGTCGAATGGCCTTTGCTCCCTGAATCCGGAGGTAGACCGTCTTTGCATGGTGTGCGAAATGCGGGTGAACCCGGACGGCACCGTCGCCCGGTCCCGCTTTTTTGAAGGCGTCATGCGTTCGGCTGCGCGCCTGACCTATACGGAAGTGAACGACTTCCTGACCGGCGGCGAGGAAAGCGGCGGCCCCGTGTCGCCGGAACTGCGGGACCCCTTATCCAACCTCGCTGATCTGTACCGGGCGCTTGCTGCGGCCCGGCGCAGACGCGGCGCGATCGAACTGGATATTCCCCAAACGCGGATCAGCCTCAATGAGGACGGCGAGGTTGAGAGCATCCGGGCCGTGCCGCGCAACGATGCCCACCGCCTTATAGAAGAGTGCATGATCGCCGCCAACGTGCAGGCGGCTAACTTCCTGAAAAAGCATCGTATTCCCGGCCTCTACCGGGTGCACGCCAAACCCGATGCCGAGCGGTTCGAGGATTTGCGGCAATACCTTCTGAGCCTCGGGCTGAAGGTGCCGCACCCGGATCACGTCGAGCCGCGCGCCTTCAATCAGCTGCTCAAGCAGGTGGAGAACCGTCCGGATTCACCGGCCATCTCGATGGCGATGCTGCGTTCCCTGACACACGCGGAGTACACGCCGGACAACATAGGGCATTTCGGCCTGGCACTGGACGCCTATGCCCACTTCACCTCACCCATCAGGCGCTATCCCGACCTGCTGGTGCACCGGGCAATTCGCCACATCATCCGTACGGGTAAAGCGGGCGGCTACCACTATGCGAAAGGCGATATGGAGCGGCTGGGTGCAGTCTGTTCCGCGCACGAGCGACGCGCCGAAGAGGCCACGCGTGAGGTCGAGGCCTGGCTCAAGTGCCAGTACATGGAAGACAAGGTTGGCCAGGAATTCGATGGTGTCGTAAGCGGCGTGACGAACTTCGGGCTGTTCGTCCAGCTTACGGAGCTGATGATCGACGGTCTCGTTCATGTGACGAACCTGGAGAACGACTACTACCATTTCGATTCCGGCTCGCTGTCGCTGGTCGGCGAGAGAACAGGCCGTCGTTACAGTCTCGGCCAGAAGCTGCGCGTCGTCGTTGCAAAGGTGGAGATGGAAAGCAAACGCATCGACTTTCGTTTGGCCGGAGAAAACGCGGCACAAGCTCCGAAGACAGGGGCCGCCGGGCTGCATCGGCCCGGCAGGTCGGGTAAACGGCGCCGGAAGGCCGGGTGAGCAGGTCGCGTTACGTCGCCGGCCTGCGCGCCGTCGAGGAGTTGCTGGCGAGTCGCTCAGCCGATATCCGCCGAGTCTATGCCGAGTACCGGACGCCCAATCCCCGCGTGGAGGCAGTCATCGGGCGGGCAAGAGAGCAGGGGGTGGAGATACAGCCGGCAAATCGCGCGCGGCTGCAACAGATCAGCGGTGAAACAAGACACCAGGGGATCGTCGCGGAAATCCGCAGAAGCTCGAGCCTGGACGAGGGTGCTCTCAGGACTCTTGTCGAAGAGAGGTTGTCGGCAAGCCCTGAGCGGCCGCTGTTGCTGCTCATGCTCGACGGCATCCAGGATCCGCACAATCTCGGTGCCGCGCTGCGAACAGCCGACGCCGCGGGTGTCGATGCCGTGGTCGTGCCGAGGCACGGCGCGGCCGGGCTGAGCCCGACCGTCAGCAAGGTTGCGGCCGGCGCCGCCGAACGCGTGCCGTTCGCCACCGTGGCGAACGTCGCCAAAGTGCTGTCCTGGCTGACCGAGTACGGTGTCACCACAATCGGCACCAGCGACCAGGCGGAGACGAGCCTCTACGATTGCGATCTGGCAGGACACACTGCCCTCGTCATGGGCCGGGAACACTCCGGCCTGCGCAGGATCGTCGCCGAACGCTGCGATCAGCTTGTGAGCCTCCCAATGCACGGCTCTGTCGCCAGCCTGAACGTCTCCGTCGCCACCGGCGTCTGTCTCTACGAAACGCTTCGGCAACGCCGCAGCACCGTTTGTCATGCCGGTGAAAAACAGCATCCTTCACGAGCCCGCAACGAATGAGCGCCGCCTGGACCGGAGAGGCCGCGCTTTCCGCTGCTGTCGCTTCGCTGTCAGCGTGGTTTTTGAAACGGCGATCCCACCACCCTGAGCTTGCAGAAGCCGGGCCGCTTGGTTAGGATGCGCGTCCCCCCGTACCCGCGGGCGGGCTTGATTCCACCCACCGGCCAGCCGGTGACACAATCCGGCAAACCTCTTGCCTTACCGGATGCTCCGGAAGGCTTTAATCCGTAAGGGGATATAATGAGACATTACGAAGTCGTGTTCCTGGTCCATCCGGACCAGAGCGAGCAAGTCCCGGCCATGGTTGAAAAATACCAGGGCATCGTGAGCGGCTCCGGCGGTACGGTGCACCGTAACGAGGACTGGGGCAGGCGCCAGCTTGCTCATCCCATCAACAAGGCTCACAAGGCGCATTACGTTCTGCTGAACGTGGAGTGCGGCCAGGAAGCGATCGACGAGATCCGCAGCCTGTTCCGCTTCAATGACGCGGTGCTGAGGCACCTGATCATCTCCCGCAAGAATGCCATCACGGAACCTTCACCAATGGCAGTCCAGGTCGAGGACGAGAAGAATCGGGAACGGGAGTCGCAGAAGAGGCGCGACGCAAAGGCGGCAAGCGAATCGGCTGTTCAGCAGCCGGACAAGGACACTAAACCGGAAGCGGAGAGCGAAGCGCCGAAGTCCGGGGAAGATGAGTCCAAAGCCGACGATGACGGCAAAGCGCAGGCCGATGATTCGGCCGACAAAGACAATACAGCCTGAGGGAACCAGACATGAGCCGATATTCACGCAGACGGAAATACTGCCGCTTTACCGCCGAGGGCATCGAAGAGATCGACTACAAGGATCTCGGGCTGCTCAAGGCGTATGTCACCGAGACCGGCAAAATCGTGCCGAGCCGCATAACGGGCACCAAGGCGCATTACCAGCGTCAGCTGTCGGTTGCGGTAAAACGCGCTCGCTTTCTCGCACTGCTGCCCTACACCGACAGGCACTAACCGGCACAGTGCGGGTTTAGCCTCTCGGTTCCCGGCTGTTTTGGAGATGTCTGGAGCGGAAGAATGCGGCCGATAGCCTCCTGGCTGGTAGCGCGGCCGCAGAATGCCGTCATCGGTTTGGCCGGAACTTTGATGCTGCCGTTTGCACAGGTCATAAGCGGCACGGTTATGGCGCTTCTGGTGATCAAGCACGGTGCTGCGCTCGCCGCGATGCAGGCAGTGGCGGCAACGGCGATCCTCGCGGTAATTTCGCTGATTGTGAGTGCTTCCGTGTCGCAGCTGTTTGCGAACGCGATTGTGATTTGGGTTCCGGTGATACTGCTTGCCATGCTGTTGCGCAGCTGGCGATCGCTGACGCTGACATTGCAGGTTTCGGTCATTGCGGCGATGGTGGTGACGCTCGGCATCTATGCCGTGCTTGCCGATCCCGCCATGTTCTGGAGCGAGGTGCTTACCCACATCTCCGAATCGTTCCGGGAAATGGGGCTGCAGCGGCATGCGGACGTACTGCTGGAGCAGCGCGAGATTATTGCGCCGCAGATGACGGTGCTGGTTGTACTGACCACCTGGTCTCTGTACGCGATGGTGTTGCTGTTCGGCTATGCGCTTTACCGGAAGCTTCCGGAAATAACGCCGGATTTCGGCCGTTTTCGTGACTTGAATTTCGGCCGGGTTCTGGCGCTGATAATGGCGCTGGCATCCGTTGTGGCGCTTTTGAGCGGCGCGGTTTGGCTGCAGAACTTTGCGTTTGTCATTTTCGCAATGTTCTGGATACAGGGTCTGGCCATTGTGCACTGGTTGCATGGCATCGGCCGGCTGCCGCTGGCGGTGGTAATTTTGGTATATGCGTTGATCCCGGTTCTCAACGCGTTGATGATAATGGCGCTCGCGGTGGTCGGGTATATCGATACGTGGTTTGACTTTCGCAGCCGCAAGCTCGCAAAGTAGCCGCGACGGCCGATGACAGCAGACGAGCGGCAGTTGGCAAAAGCAGTCCGCAAGGACATTGATAACAGGACTTGAACTGATGAACGTAATTTTACTGGACAGCGTGGAAAACCTGGGCGACGTGGGCGATCTGGTCACGGTCAAACCGGGTTTTGGACGCAACTATCTTCTTCCTGCAGGCAAGGCCGCGCTGGCGACGAAGGAAAACATTGCCGAATTCGAAGCGCGCCGGGCAGACATCGAGAAGGCCGCTGCCGAGGACCTGAAGGCGGCGCAGGCGAGGGCGGACCTTATTCGCGGCATGGACCTGGTGATCTCGGCCAACGTTGGCGCCGAGGGCAAGCTCTTCGGTTCCGTCGGACCGGTGGACATTTCGGAGGCGTTCGCCAAGGTGGGCGTGGAGATTGCCCGCAGTGAGATTCGTATGCCGGAAGGACCGCTGCACGAGACGGGTGATTTTACCGTCGGCGTACATTTGCATTCCGACCTGGACGTCGAGGTCATCGTCAGGGTCGTCCCCGGAGAATAACGATCCCGCGGTCTCCGCTGGGCGTCCCGGTAGTACTTCCGGAATGGATTTCTCCGCTGCTCTGGGGCCGATGTCGTGGTACTTTAGGACGAGGGGGCGCGACCGCGGAGCCGCGGAGGCCGCCGGGGCTATCGGGCCAGGTCGCGCGCAACATCGCGTTACAAACGGATAAGCATAAATGGTGCGAGCGCTGGAAGACACGGCAGGTTTCGATGCCGCAGAACAGCGGCTGAAGGTACCGCCTAATTCGCTCGAGGCGGAACAATCACTGCTCGGCGGCCTTATGCTGGACAGCGATGCCTGGGACAAGATTGCGGACATCGTCGTTGCCGAGGACTTCTATCGCAAGGATCACCGGCTGATATTTGCGGCCATTGCCGAGCTGGTGGAAAGCGGCTCTCCCTGTGACGTCATTACGCTGTCCGAGCACCTGGACAAGCGCAGCCAGCTGGAGCAGGCCGGCGGACTCGAGTACATGGCTACTCTTGCCAACGAGACTCCTGGCGCCGCCAACATACGGGCCTATGCCAACATATTGCGCGAGCGCTCGACTCTGCGTTCACTGATCTATGCCGGCAACGAAATCAGTGGCAGCGCCTTTTCCTCAGGCGGGCGCAGCGCTGCTGAGCTTGTTGACGAGGCGGAAAGACTGGTGTTCCAGATCGCGGAACAGGGTTCGCGTGGTCGGCGCGGCTTCAAATCTCTCAAGCAGATATTGCCCGACACGGTGGACCGCATCGACCTGCTGCACCAGTCCGATGGCGATATCACCGGCATTTCCACCGGCTATCATGAATTCGACAAACTGACTGCGGGGCTGCAACCCGGTGAGCTGATTGTCATTGCAGGGCGGCCTTCCATGGGCAAGACCACCCTCGCCATCAACATCGCGGAAAACGCGGCCATCGGGCACAAGGTTCCCTGCGCCATTTTTTCCATGGAAATGCCCTCGCAGCAACTGGCGTTCCGCATGATTTCGTCGCTCGGCCGTGTCGATCAGTCGCACTTGCGTAACGGCCGTTTCCCGGACGAGGACTGGTCACGCATCAACACCGCCGTGCAATTGATGTCCGATGCGCCCATATACATTGACGACTCGCCCGCCCTGTCGCCGACCGAGATACGCGCTCGAGCGAGGCGGTTGAAACGCGAGCACGGTCTGGGACTGATCGTGCTCGATTACCTTCAGTTGATGCAGGTGCACGGCAACACCGAAAACAGGGCCACCGAGATATCGGAAATATCCCGCTCGATGAAAGCACTGGCAAAGGAACTGGACCTGCCGATCATCGCGCTGTCCCAGCTCAATCGCAGCGTCGAGCAACGGACGGACAAGAGACCTGTGATGTCGGATCTGCGTGAATCCGGCGCCATCGAACAGGACGCGGACGTGATCGTGTTTATCTATCGTGACGAGGTATACAACGAAGATACGCCGCGCAAAGGTATAGCCGACATCATCGTTGCAAAACAGCGCAACGGACCGATTGGCGATTTCCCCCTGACCTTCGTTGGCCGCTTTACCAAGTTCGAGAACTGGGTCCCCGAAAGCTATGCGGATGAGGGCTATTCGTGACTTTTGGAGCCCGGGCGCTCATACGCCTTGGCGCGCTTGAGCACAATTTCGAACGCATACGCGCAGCCGCGAACGGTGCGAACATCATCGCTGTCGTCAAGGCCAATGCCTACGGTCACGGGCTGACAACGATTGCGCTGAGCCTGCCGCTGGCCGACTGCTTCGCAGTCGCCAGGCTCTCCGAAGCGGATGCCCTCGCAGACGCCGGCGTAGAAAAGCCGATTTTGCTGCTGCAGGGAGTGATCGATGCCGAAGAACGCGACCAGGCGCTGCGGCGCGGCTTCCAACTGGTCGTGTACAGCGAATGGCAGATCCGGTTGCTGGAACAGGCGCAGTTTGGGAGCACGATAGTCTGGCTGAAGCTGGATAGCGGCATGCATCGGCTGGGTTTCGACCCGTCTTCGGCGGGCGAGCTGGTCGCGCGGCTCAACCGCTGCCGCGCCGTCGATGAAGTCCGCCTGATGACGCATCTGGCTAACGCGGATGACCGTGAAGACAAAACCACAGAGCGTCAGGTCGAGGTTTTTCGCGAGCTGTCGAAAGGCTTCGACGGCCACATCAGCATCGCCAATTCGCCAGGGCTGCTTGGCTGGCCCGACACCGTCACCGCCGGGCACCCGGTCTCGAAAAGCTGGGTAAGGGCCGGCATTTGCCTCTACGGAGTCTCGCCGTTCCCCGGCACCTGTGGTGCCGAGATCGGCCTGCAGCCGGTGATGGAGTTCTCCTGCCGCCTGATCGATGTCAGGCCGGTTCAAGCCGCTGAGCCGATCGGCTATGGCGGCACCTGGCACGCGCCGGCGGAAGGCACGGTCCTGGGGGTCATATCAGCCGGTTACGGCGATGGCTATTCCCGTTTTCTCGGGTCGGGAACGCCGGTTCTTGTTGACGGCCGCCGCGTCTACGTTGCGGGCCGCATTTCGATGGACATGGCTACTGTCGATCTCGGACGGGGAGCGACAGATGAGATCGGCGCCGGGGTGACTTTGTGGGGCGAGGATCTCCCGGTGGAGGAGGTCGCGGCCCACGCCGGCACTGTCCCCTACCAGCTGCTGGCCGGGGTCACCAACCGCGAGCGACGCGTCATCCTGGATCGGACCGGCTGTATCAGGCCGTAAAAAAGCCCATCTTGACGCCGGCCAGCTGAAGCACGTCGTTGTCCGCAAGTTTTTTCGCCTGGCCGCCGATCGGCTCACCGTTCACGAGCGGATGGTCTCCCTGCTTACCGCTTTCCACGTGCACCACGAAGTAACCCTCGGCGCGTCGTGTAATGGCGGCCACCTGCACCCCGGGGCGCCCCAGCGTGGTCAGCGTTTTTGTGAGTTCGAGTTCGCGGCCGGCAAAGGCGCCGCTCAGTACCTGGAGCTTTGCCAGCGGCAGCGCCGTCGGAGCTGCTTTCGCAGTGAGTCCGGCGGCCGTGCTGGTATGCGATCTGGGCTCTGCCTGGGGCATATCGACCCGCACATCGCTTCTGGCCGCGGCAGCGGTAGAGGCAGCCGCGGCTGCAGCTGCCCGCTCAGCCTTCGCCAGCTGCTCCGCACTCTGGTGACCCGCGGGTATGACCATGGTTTTTTCGAACTCGTCCTGTTCGGTCTCGCTCGTCTGCTGGTCGGAAAAGCGGAGCTGGTGATGGCCGATCGTAATGACGTCGCCATGCTGCAGCGCATGTTTCTTGATCAGCTTGCCGTTGACATAGGTGCCGTTGGTGCTGTTCAGGTCTTCGAGAAACGAGTCGTTGAGTATATTGATGATCAGTGAGTGGTGGCCGCTGACGGCAGGATTGTCGATGCGCACGTCGTTGTCCGGCAGCCGCCCTATGGTGTACCGCTCTTTCGACATGTTGTATTCGGCCAGGACCTGGCTGTCGAGACTAAGGATTAAACGTGCCATATGATTCGTGCCGTTTGCTGTGAGATCGCATACCCGGCGAGCGCCCTTGACACTCCGCCTCCCTAAGAGCGAAACATATTCGACAGCTTGGCAATCAAGCCCCGTCTGGCCGCGAAGGGCTCCAGGACCTGAGCCAGCATCACGGATACGTTGTCGCGCCCCCCATGATCGTTGGTGAGTTGCACCAGTTGTTGACCAACCACATCAAGGCTAGCATTAAACGTGCTGATAGTTAAGTGAATATCTTCATCTTCCACCATGTCCGGCAAGCCGTCCGAACACAGCAGGAAAACGTCGTCCGGCAGCACGTCGAACTCGTGTACCTCGACTTCCACAGACGGCTCCACTCCCAGCGCCCGTGTGACGTAGTTCCGGTTGGTCGAGCGCTGCGCCTCTTCCTCTGAATAGAAGCCCCGGTCGACCAGTTCCTGGAGGAGGGAATGGTCGAGGGTCAGTTGCTCGAATTTCTCACCGCGCAGTCGATAGGCCCGGGAATCGCCAACGTGGGCGATCGAAACCTTGTTGTCAAAGAACATGGCCGTCACCAGGGTCGTACCCATGCCTTCGCAATGGGTCTGGCTTTGTGCTGTCTGGAATATGATCTTGTTGGCGCGGGAAACGGCGTCCCGAAGCACGATCGATTGCCGCATGAGCCCGGTAGCCGCATCGATTTCATGGCGCTTTTCGCGGGTCGCCCCTTCGGTTGCAAGTTCGGTGATCGTCTGCACCGCGATGCCGCTGGCAACCTCGCCCGCGTTATAGCCGCCCATGCCGTCGGCGAGAACCATCAGGCCGATATCGGCGTTCGAACCGATCGCGTCCTCGTTGTGCTCCCTGACCTTGCCTGTGTCCGTTATCTCGGCAAATTTGATCTTTCCGCGCAGGCTCATATTGCTTTTCTTTGTTATGCAGACGCGTAGGTCGCGCAATTGCGGAGGGCGATGGCCATTTCCGCACCGTTTGCAAACCGTTTTTCTGCCCGTTTGGCAAGCGCCTTCGACAGAACCGCGTCCACGCTGGGTGGAACGCCGGGCCTTCGGTTCGAAACCGGTATCGGATCTTCCGATGTAATTTTGGTCATCAACATCGCAATGTTTTTTGCCTTGAACGGCACTTCGCCGGCCAGAAGCTCATATAGAGTAACACCTAGTGAAAATAAGTCCGAGTGCCCCGTCAGAGTTTCGGCAGCCAATTGCTCGGGCGACATGTACATCGGCGTGCCGAGAACGATGCCGGTCTTGGTCCGATTGTTATCCGTCAGTCGGGCTACGCCGAAATCACTGATTTTCAGCAGATCGGACTTGAGGTCGTAGAGAAGGTTGGCAGGTTTGATATCCCGGTGAATCACTCCCTGATTGTGGGCGTAGTCGAGAGCATCGGCGGTCCTGGCGCATAGCTCGAGAGCCTTTTTCGGCGCCAGCAGCTTTTTTGGATCGGTGTAGTTCTTCAGCGGGACGCCGGACAGGTACTCCATTGCTATGTAAGCAAGATGCTTGTCTTCGCCCGCATCGAAGACGGTTACTATGTTGGGGTGAGCGAGACGTCCGGCGAGTTCGGCTTCCCGAAAGAAACGCATTCGGGCCTCTTCCAGTTCCTCGTCTTCGAATTCCTTTTCTATCGGGATTACCTTGAGCGCGACTGGCCTGTTGATCCTGGGATCGCGAGCGAGGTACACGGCACCCATGGCACCGCGGCCGAGTTTCCTTTCAATGACGTAACGCCCCAGCCGCTCCGGTGTGCCGTTGCCATCACCCAGCGCGCGCTTCTTGTCCTTTTCCGGGCTTTGTACTTCTTTCAGCCACTGCAAAACGGCCTCGGCACGTTCCGGCTTTGCCTGGCCTTCGAACGCCAGCGACAGTTTGTACAAGGCTGCCGCGACCGTCTCGGTACGTTCGCACTGCCTGAATTCGGCGAAGGCGGGCTCCAGGCGCCCGGCTGACAAAAAGTCCAGCCCTCGCTTGAACGCGTCCACCGTCTGCTTTTTCAGTACACCGGCAAGCCACCAGCTCATGGCGGCGGCACCGGCCAATATCAGAACAGGGCGTCCAAGATCAAATCGGATGCGGCCGAAATTGAGCAAGAGCGCCTCCAGCATTACAAGCGCCGCGACAATGGCCACCGCTGTCAGAAGAATCTCGCGACGGCTCCTCCCCGGGCCGAAGAGGATGCCGATGATCCCGAGGAGCGCCGGCACCAGCCACTCGAGGGCACTGACCCAGCCGGGGCTCGTGATCTGCTCGCTCTGCTCGAGGTTCGCGAGAAGCGCCGCCGTGATCTCCGAGTGGGTGACGTATTGTCCGGACGGCAGGTTTGAAACCGCGGCGACAAGCGGCAGTTCCGCGTCCAGAAAGACCGTCTGTCCGGCAAGCGCAGCGAGCGAAAAGTCATCCCTGAGCACATCCTCGCCAGAATACCTCGGTAACGGCGTGTAACTGGACAGATAAACGGCATCATCGCCATCCGCGACGCGGAAGTTTGCGTCGGAGTTGGGGTTGTTGAGTGCGATTGCGAGCGGCAGTGAGGGGAACATCACACCGCTTTCGAATTGCCACAGCGATAACTGCCGAAGCACGCCGTCACTGTCGGGCGTCGGTGCGAGGAAGCCGCTCCGGGTTGAAACTTCCGCGAGCCTGAGTCCTCTTCGCGTGAAAACGGGTACGCCCCTGTCCAGCGTTGCCGCCCAGTCCGGGAGCTCGGCTTTCGAATCCAGTTGAGGTCCTTGCGCGATAATAATGCGCCTGACCCGGGCTTCCTTGAACTTCCCGATGAGTGCTCCGTACAGTTCCGCAATTTCGTCAGGCGACTTGTTGGCAGGATTGATCGTGACGATCGCGCTGTTGTCCAGCGGTCTGTTTTGAACGTGTCGTGCAATCTGGTCGTAGAGCACCCGATCGGCTGCCAGGAACCACTGGGCGCCGGGACCGTACACCAGGATCAGCAAAATGCCGACAAAGGTGAGTACAACCAGCCGGTCGCGACGTTCTTTTATACGTTTGTCCAAGTGTGCGGCTCGCTACATAACGCGCGGAGTATAGGAAATGCCACTAATTCTTAATGAGATAGGGTTGGCAATTTCGCGCCCTGAAGCGCCCGGCGACGGTGCTATCATGGCATTCCACCGTTCAGAAAAACATCAGGTACTCAACTCCGCATGGCCCGAACGAAGACCGCTTACGTTTGCAGCGACTGCGGTGCGCACAATGTGAAATGGCAGGGGCAGTGTCCCGATTGCGGCGCCTGGAACACGCTCGTCCAGACGTCACTGGCGCTTCTTGCCGCCGCCGGATCACAGGCCGCCGTCGGCACTCGCCCCACCGCACTGACGGCCGTCGGCGATGATGAGGCATCCTTTCGTCACCCCACCGGTTTTGCGGAATTCGATCGTGTCCTCGGTGGCGGTCTCGTGCCGGGATCCGTAGTCCTGCTCGGCGGCGATCCCGGCGTCGGCAAGTCGACGCTTTTGCAACAGGTGGCCGCGCAATTGCCGGGCTCGCTCAAGACCTGTTACGCCACGGGCGAGGAGTCACTGCGCCAGGTTGCGCAACGTTCACGGCGGCTCGGCACAAGCGGGAGCTCACTTCAGCTGCTCGCGGATACATCGCTGGACAATGTACTGGAGCAGGCCGCGTCCTGCAGTGCCCGGGCTGTCGTCATCGACTCCATCCAGACGATGGCCACGCAAGACCTTCCATCGGCACCGGGCTCGGTAGCGCAACTCCGCGAGTGCGTCGGCCGTATCGTGCAGTTCGCAAAGAAGCGTGACGTGGCTTTCTTTCTGATCGGTCACGTCACCAAGGAAGGCGCGATCGCGGGTCCCAGGGTTGTGGAGCATATGGTCGACACGGTGTTGTATTTTGAAAGCGATCCGGCTAGCCGCTACTCGATTGTCCGTGCCGTTAAGAACCGCTTTGGCGCGATCAGCGAGATGGGTGTATTTGCGATGACCGAAGCAGGTTTTCGTGAAGTAAAAAACCCGTCGGCCATCTTCTTGTCTCGCAGCTCGAAATCGGCGCCCGGCAGCGTAGTGTCCGTGGCGTGGGAAGGCAGTCGCCCGCTGCTGGTAGAAATCCAGGCGCTAGTGGCCGATGCGGCAGCCAACTACGGGAAGCGGCTGGCGCAGGGAGTAGACCAGAACCGCCTGTCATTGCTTCTTGCCGTGTTGCAGCGACATGGCGGCATTTCGCTAGCCGGCGAGGACATTTTCGTCAACGTCGTCGGCGGACTCCGTATTGCCGAAACTTCAGCCGATCTGCCGACCCTTCTTGCAATCGTGTCAAGCTTTCGCGACCGGGCGTGCCGCCCGAAAATGATGAGCTTTGGCGAAACAGGCCTTGCCGGAGAGGTCCGCCCGGTGCGTTTCGGGACCGAGCGCATTGCCGAGGCTGCGAAGCAGGGTTTCACGCAGGCGATTGTGCCCAAGGCCAACGTGCCGAAGAAAGTGCCGCCGGGTATCGCCGTCAGCGGTGTCGAAACGCTCGAAGAAGCGCTCGAACAGGCCTTCGGCTGACAGTAAAGGCCCACCGCCGGCGTTTCAGGTCCAGGATCGGCCCAGGATCTGCTCCAGGACGTAACGGCTTCCGAAGTAGGCGATCCCGAGAACCAGGAAGCCCCAAAGGTAAAGCGAAATGGCGCGGCGACCGCGCCATCCTCCGAAGTGCCGTCCGCACAACAGAATGCCGAACAGCATGAGTGCCAGAAGCGACAGCACCGTCTTGTGTACGAGGTGTTGCGCGAAAAGATCTTCGATGAAGATGAAGCCGGAGAAAACCGCAAGAAGTAATGCGACGAAGCCGCCGGTGGCGATGCCGTAAAGCAGTCTTTCGTTGGTTTCCAGCGGCGCGAAAAGGCGATTGACCGATGACAACCTGCCAGAGCGCAGGCGGGCGTCCTGGACGAGAGCATAGATTGCGACGATCGCCCCGACCGACAGTAGCCCGTATGCCAGCACCGAAATGAGGATGTGCAACTCGACCTGCCAGGTAAGGGCCGTAACCGACGGCGGTGCCGCAGACCATCCGGTCAGGCCGGCGGTAGCGGCTGCCAGCAGCAGTAGCCCGGCGGACAGACCTCTCAGCACTTTCTCAATGGCGATGACCGCTGCGGTCAAGCCGAGCAAGAGGCCGATGAACGACGCGGTGTTGCCGAGAGAGAGGTAGATGCCTTCCGGCTGCAGGATCAATTGTCGCAGCGAGAGCGCATGACCGAAGATGCCCGCAATTGCACTGACCCAGGCGATCGAGACGAGTATAAGGGCGTGCTGCGAGAAGCGCGGCAGCCGTGATATCACGAATGAAAGGCCGGCGATTATGTACAAGAAAAGAAGTGTGATTTGAAACACAGAATCCCTGGCGCCTATGACCTAATTTTTGCTGGAGCGAATCATCCCATATGGCGCTATTCAATAGAACCCTGGCCCGAGCGATCGCATTCACAGCAAGGCTGGCAATCAAGCCGCCGGCAGCTGCACTGTTGCGGGGTACAAGGAAATGGAATGCGGTCCTGCGAAGGCACTAGCGGTATGCGTATCAGAATACTGGGTTGCAGCGGCGGTATAGGCGCCGGATCCCGTACCTCCGCAATGCTGATCGATAATGACGTTCTGCTGGATGCCGGCACCGGGATTGGCGATCTTGCGCTGGCGGATCTCGACGCCATTCGGCACGTGTTCCTGACGCATTCGCACCTCGACCATATTGCCGGTTTGCCAATGCTGATCGACAGCATCTTCACCGACAACGTTGATGTGCCGGTTACGGTGTATGGCCGGCGGGAGACGCTCGAGGCCATAAAGGCTCACCTGTTCAACTGGGTGATCTGGCCCGACTTTGCCAAGTTGCCGAACCCCGAAAATCCGATGCTTTGCTACTCCGAGTGTAATCCCGGCGATACGATAACCATTGGGCACCGGGATTTCCGGGCTATAGACGTGGTACACAGCGTGCCCTCCATCGGCTACACGGTGCAGAATTCCGGCGGCGTATTCGCAGTCAGCGGCGATACACGATCGAACAGCACCCTGTGGCCGGTTCTGAACGACTGCGATGATTTAAGGGCGCTGGTAATCGAGGTGTCGTTCCCGAACGAACTTGCGGGATTGGCCGAGACGGCCGGCCACTATTGCCCCAGCACCCTGTGCAGAGACCTGGCTTTGCTGAGGCACGAGCCGGAGATCTGGCTGACCGGGATGAAGCCGGGGGAAGAAGACAGGATTTTCCGCCAGGTCATCGCAGCCGCGCCAGACAAAAACATCCGCATGCTCTCACGGGGCACCGTCATCACGGTTTGATCTGCCGCCGGCCCCCTTCGCCGGGGCCTCGATGGAACGATTCACGTTACACTGCTGTCTTTAAGTTACTTTAAGGGCACGGAAGACCATGTTCGAAAACCTTTCGGACCGCCTTTCGGAGGCGGCCCGCAGTCTCACTGGCAAGGGGCGGCTCAGCGAGTCGAACATCAAGGACACTTTGCGGCAGGTGCGCCTTGCCCTGCTGGAGGCCGATGTCGCCTTACCTGTCGTAAAGACCTTCATTGAGCGGATCCAGCAGCGCGCGATCGGTGAGGAAGTAGGCAAGAGCCTCACGCCGGGGCAGGCGCTGGTCAAGATCATCCACGCGGAACTCGTCACACTACTCGGCAGCGACACCGTGCCGCTCGATCTGCGGGCGCAGCCGCCGGTCGTGATCCTTCTGGCCGGGCTGCAGGGCGCCGGCAAGACCACCACGGCGGCGAAGCTCGCGCGCCGCCTCATCGAGAAGGAAAAGAAGCGGGTGATGCTGGTGAGCGTGGACGTGCACCGCCCGGCAGCGATCCTGCAGCTCGAGCGTCTCGCCGGTGAAGTCGGCGCTCAATATTGTCCGAGCGACGCGGGCGAACAGCCGCAGCACATCGTCCGCCGTGCACGCGACGAAAGCCGCCGCCAGCACGCCGAGGTGCTGATCGTCGATACGGCCGGGCGCATGCACGTCAATGCGGACATGATGGACGAAGTTTCCAGGGTGCATGCCGCCGCCGAAGCGCACGAGACCTTCTTCGTCATCGACAGCATGGCGGGCCAGGACGCGGTCCATTCCGCCAGGGCCTTTGGTGAGGCTCTGCCGTTGACGGGCGTCATACTCACCAAGGCGGACGGCGATGCCAAGGGTGGCGTAGCGCTTTCCGTAACGGAAATTACCGGTAAACCCATTCGCTTTCTGGGTGTCGGTGAAAAGACGGACGCGCTCGAGCTGTTTCACCCGGACCGCATGGCGTCGCGAATACTCGGGATGGGCGACGTCCTGTCGCTGGTCGAGGAGATCGAGAGCAAAGTCAGCCGCGACAAGGCGGACCGGCTGGCAACGAAGCTGAAAAAGGGCAAAAGCTTCGATCTGTCGGATCTTCGAGATCAGTTTGAACAGATGCTGAGCATGGGCGGTATCGGCGCCATGCTGGAAAAGCTGCCGCTCGGCAATATCGATCCGGCTGCGTTGAAGAACACGGCCAATGAGCAGCAATTGAAACGGCAAGTGGCGATCATCAACTCGATGACGCCGGGCGAGCGCCGCTTTCCGAAATCGATCAATGGCTCCCGCAAAAGGCGCATAGCGTCGGGAAGCGGACAGCAGATCCAGGACGTCAATCGCCTGCTGAAGCAGCACATGCAGATGGAAAAAATGATGAAAAAGATGTCCCGCGGCGGCATGAAGAAGATGATGCGAGGCTTGCCGGGAGGGCGTTTGCCGCCGGGGATGGGCCCTTAAGGCAGCGGCCGAAAAAAGGACCTCATAAAAAGGGCCTCAAAGGGCCTCAAAGAACCTCAATGAAGCGAGGGAAGCCCTGACGAGGGGCAGACCGCGGCTGGGGCGGTGCAATGGGTCCCCGGCGCCGCGGGAAGCCAGCCTGCCATATTTCACCCGCCAGACCGGTCAGGGACTCATCGGTGGCCGAAATCCGCGGGACCGCTTCACTTTTGCCGCCAAATCAGTAAAATGCGCGCTTTACTCGGGCCGGCACCCGAGCGTAGGCGTGTCCGCCTGTCACTACTAATACGGAATAGCAATGGTCAGTATTCGACTTTCGCGCGCTGGCGCGAAAAAGAACCCTTTTTACCACCTGGTGGTCACCGACAGCCGCAATCGTCGCGATGGCCGCTATATCGAGCGCCTCGGTTACTTCAACCCCGTCGGGAAGCTGCACGAGGAGAACTTGCGCGTCGATCTGGAGAGAGTGGATTACTGGCTGCACCACGGCGCCAGGCCCTCCGAACGGGTTGCGGGACTGCTCAAGGCTTCGCGCAAAGAGGCGCAAAAAGCAGAAAAGGCCTGAGGGCGGAGCACACAGGGATTACCTGCATGTGGCACAGCAACCGCGCAAACCAGGCCCCTCCGGGACGAATGCCGAGCCGGTAGTCCTGGGGCGGATTGCCGGTCTTTACGGCGTTCGCGGCTGGGTCCGTGTCATCTCCTACACCGAACCGGTGGAGGCGCTGCTCGAATACCGCGACTGGTTGTTGAATACGCAGGGTGCATGGCGTTCGAAGGCGGTGGCCGAGGGCCGGAAGCACGGCAAGGCGGTGGTTGTGAGGCTTGCGGACGTAGAAGACCGCGATGCGGCGGCTGAACTGCTTGGCGCCGACATCGCAGTGGCGCGCCAGGAGATGCCGTCGCTGGAGCCTGGCGAGTACTACTGGGTGGACCTCGAGGGGCTTGAGGTGCGGCACCGTGACGGTCGGATCCTGGGGCGCGTGGCCCGGATGTTGGCTACCGGGGCAAACGACGTGATAGTGGTGCGGAGGAACGACGAACAGAATCGCGAGCTGCTGATTCCCTTCGTCCCGGACATGTACGTTTTGAGCGTTGATTTGGCCGCTGGTGTCATCGACGTGGATTGGGAATGGGACTGACGCAAATGCATTTGCAGGTGATCAGCATATTTCCGGACATGATCAGGGCCGTCGCCGACTACGGCGTCGTCGGCAGGGCGGTCTCGCGGGGCCTGGTAAGCATGAGTTGCCGGAATCCGCGGGATTTTGCGGCCGGCCCGCACCGCGCGGTCGACGACAGGCCCTACGGCGGGGGGCCGGGCATGGTGATGAAGTACGAACCGGCGGCATCGGCTATCCGGTTGGCGAAGTGCGAGGCGCCGGCGGGAACGCCTGTCGTCTGCCTGTCGCCGCAGGGGCGCACATTCGATCAGGCGGCGGCAAAGCGATACGCGGGGCTGCCCGGACTGATCCTGATTGCAGGTCGGTACGAGGGAATCGACGAGCGGCTCATCGAGCAGCACGTCGACGAAGAGCTTTCGCTGGGCGACTTTGTGCTGAGCGGCGGCGAAATAGCGGCAATGGCCGTGATTGATGCGGTCGTGAGGCTCATCCCCGGAGTTCTGGGTGACGAGGACTCGGCGGGCCAGGACTCCTTTGCGGAGGGGCTTCTTGATTTCCCGCATTACACGAGGCCCGAAGTGGTTCAGGGCCGCCGGGTGCCGGACGTGCTGTTGTCCGGCGATCACGCAAGGATTGCGCGATGGCGGTACAAGCAGGCGCTCGGGAGAAGCTTTCTGCGGCGTCCGGATCTTGTGCGCAAGTTGTGCCTCGACGAAGAGCAGCAGCGAATACTGGATGAATTCCTGCGGGACAAGCAGACAGCGAACGCAAGCGAAGACGCCTGATGAGGCAGCGCTTGAAAATTAGTACCGGCAACACCATTGGCAGGTAAAGAGACATGAGCAAAATAATCGAAGCGATTGAACAGGAACAGATAAACAAGGAAGTGCCGGAATTCGGCCCTGGCGATACCGTTGTGGTGCAGGTCAAGGTGACGGAAGGGGAGCGCGAACGCCTCCAGGCTTTTGAAGGCGTCGTTATCGCCAAGCGAAATCGCGGTCTGAACTCCTCGTTCACGGTCCGCAAGATGTCCCATGGCGAGGGTGTCGAGCGCGTGTTCCAGACCTACAGTCCCGCTGTGAGCGCGGTGGAAGTGAAGCGCCGTGGCGATGTCCGCCGCGCCAAGCTTTACTACCTGCGCGACCGCACCGGTAAGGCTGCGAGGATCAAGGAAAAGATCTAGGGAGCCGTCGCGGCGGAATTTTGTTCTGCTCGCCCGGTGTGCAATGCCTGTTGCATCCATGATCTTTCGGGCCGTCTGCGGCCCTAAATCTTCGCCGAAAGGCCTGACGCCGCCGCGCTCTGCTTTGCGCGCAGGAGGGCTTTTTCTGGTTGGTGCCAGTCTTTTGCAGGCAGGGTGCGCATCGCTGATGTCCTCTGCCGCGAGCGGCATGGCGGAGAATCTGTCGGCCGCAATAAGCAATCAGCCCGACCCGGAGACCGTTCGCGCCGGCGCGCCGGCCTACATGTTGCTGCTCGACAGTTTTCTGGAGGACAGCCCTGACGATCCGGCAATGCTGGGCGCGGCGGCAAGTCTTTACGCGTCCTACGCCGCGGTCTTCGCCGAGGATGCGGCGCGCGCCGAGCGGCTGACCGAGCGGGCGCGGAGCTACGGGATCCGCGCTCTCTGCCTCGGCTTCAAGCCCTCCTGCGGCTGGCAGGATATGAGCTTCGATCAGTTCGAAAAGTCTCTTTCCCTGCTCGCGCCCCGTCACTCCGACGCCGTCTACAGCTATTCAGTGGCATCGCTCGCCTATATCAGGTCGCACAGCGACGACTGGAACGCGCTGGCCGAGTTACCGCAGATGGAAGCCCTTCTGCGGCGATATTTGGAGATCAGTGACGGTGAAATGAGCGGCAGTGTTCACACATATCTCGGCATTCTTGCTACGCTGAGGCCGCCGGCACTCGGTGGTGAACCGGAAAAAGGCAGGGCGTTGTTCGAGCGCGCCATTGAACTTACTGGCGGACTGGACCTCAATGCGAAGGTGGAGTTCGCACGCAGCTATGCGCGCCTGCTGTACGAGAGAGAACTTCACGACCGGCTTCTGACCGAAGTGCTGCAGGCAGACCCGAACGTGCCCGGCTATACATTGACTAATGTACTGGCCCAGCGTGAGGCCGAAGCCCTGCTGGCCGGGGCGGACGACTACTTCTGAGGCGGCCTGTCGCGCTGCCAGCCGCTTACGGCAAACGCGAAGGATCACTGGAGAGATTGATGCGATACATCACTGCAATACTCGTCCTGGTTGCGGCGTCGTTCCCGCTGCGAGCCGACGCCCTCACGCTCAAGATCGCGACGGTACTGCCCGAGAATACGCAATGGATGAAGGACATGCGCTCCGGTGCCGCGGAGATCCGCGAACGCACGGACGGCCGTGTCGAGCTGAAGTTCTATTCCGGCGGCGTACAGGGCAGCCCTGGCAAGGTGCTGCGAAAGATCAAGATAGGGCAGCTGCACGGAGGCGCTTTTACTCCGACGGACCTGCAACAGGTCTATCCGGATCTGAATATTTACGGTTTACCTTTTCTGTTCGAATCAGAAGACGAGGTCGAGTATGTGCGGGAGCGCATCGACCCGAAGCTGGAGAACGGCCTCGACGAGGCAGGCTTCGTCAGTTTCGGTTTTTCCGGCGGCGGCTTTGCGGTTGTGATGTCGAATGTTCCGGTGCGCAGCCATGAAGATCTCAAGGGCCGGAAGGTGTGGGTGCCCGAGGGCGATCTGTTGAGCTATGAAGCCATGAAAGCCCTCCAGCTTTCACCCGTTACATTGCCGATAACCGATGTTTTGACAGGGCTGCAAACCGGGCTGATCGATATTGTCGCGATGTCGCCTGCTGGCGCGCTGGTGTTGCAGTGGCACACGAAAGTCGAATACCTGACGGAATTACCGGTTCTTTATTCGATGGGGCTTCTTGCAATCGACAAAAGAGCGTTTAATCGGCTCGACGAGGCGGACCAGGAAGTTGTCGACGATGTCATGGGAGGGCTTTATGCGGAATGGGATGCTGAAGCCGGGCAGGACGCGGAACGCGCGTTGCAGGCGCTGATCCACTCCGGAATCGAAGTCGTGGAACCCGTTCCCGGCGAGCAAAAAAAGCTACAGGACGTGATGCAGGAACAGAACCTGGCGCTGGCTCGAAGGGGCATGATATCCCAGGGCCTGCTCGAAGAAGTCATGCAGCACATCGATACCTACAGACGCACCTCCGACTCCAGTGAGTCGGTCGCGGCGCAGTAACAGGAAGGGCGACCAGGCCCATGGCGGCTGAGGGCTCGTCCGGCTTGCCGGACCGTCTCGGGCGCCTGGGTGCAGCTATAGAGAACGCATTGCTGGTTCTGCTGCTGGGCATCATGATGGTGCTCGCCGTCGGCCAGATTGTGCTTCGGCTATTTTTCGACTCCGGTTTCATCTGGGCCGACGAGATGCTCAAGATCCTGGTGCTGTGGATTGCCCTGATCGCATCCGTTGCCGCCAGCCGGAGTCGCCGCCACCTGCGCATTGACGTTCTTTCGCGTTACGTGCCGGAGAAGTACTCGCGTTTTCCCGCCATGGTTGTCGATGCCTTCGCCGCGAGTATGTGTGGAATCATCGCCTGGCATTCGTCGCGTTATGTTCTTTTGACCCTGGAATTCAATGAGACGGTGCTGCTCGGCATTCCGTCGTGGCTTGTGCAGGGGATAGTGCCGCTGGCGTTCGCACTCATGTGCTATCGCTTCACGCTGCATTTCCTTGCTGGCGTTCTGGGCTTGTTCGGTGCAAGCCGGCCGGGCCGCCGCGAATGATTCTGCTGGGCGCTGTACTGTTCCTGCTGGCGATCCTGGGAGCGCCGCTTTTTACAATCATCGCAGCAAGCGCAATGATCGGCTATCAGAAAGAAGGCATCGATCTGATGGCGATCGCCATCGAGATTCTGGGTCTTGCAGAAATGCCGTTTCTATCGGCGATTCCGTTATTCACCTTCGCCGGCTATCTCCTGAGCGAAAGTAACGCTCCACTGCGCCTGGTACGGCTGACAAAGGCTGTGCTGGGATGGATGCCAGGCGGGCTTGCGCTCGTGGCGCTTACCGCTTGCGCATTCTTTACCGCATTCACCGGAGCCTCCGGCGTGACGATCATCGCCCTGGGGGCGATCCTTTATCCCGCCCTGCAGCATGACGGCTACCCGGAGAACTTTACCCTGGGGCTGGTAACCACGTCTGGCAGCCTCGGTTTGCTGTTCGCGCCATCGCTGCCACTGATTTTGTACGGAGTGATCGCGGAAGTCCCGATCGACGGGCTTTTCCGGGCGGGCATTCTTCCCGGCCTGTTGATGCTGATCATGCTGTCGGGCTGGAGCTTCTGGGTCA
>JBBDSK010000230.1:0-22329 GCA_040904985.1 Woeseia sp.
TCCGCCTGCAAAACCTGTGGGATGCGATGTCGATTTATGGGGCGGTGCTGGCGGGGTTCGGGGAGCGGTAGCGGCGCCAGACGCCTTTAGAAAGCACGCCCGGACGACCCCGTCCACGACCCGGTGGCACGTCGGGGCAGCCTCAAGCGCCGGAGGATCGAACGGCGATCCGATGCATCCGCTGTATTGGCTTAGGTGCCGCTGGACGGTTGCCGGAGAATCTTATAGTATCCCATTCGATACGCAAATATCGTTTGAGAACACGTAATACTCTATGCGACCGATTGCCACCCAACAGAACGCCGACCGGTACCCGCTGGACGAACTCCTGGCGGCGCCGGCGAATGTCCGGCTGTTGCGAGTGCTCGCTGAGATCACCAGCGGGCCGGTAAACGCACCGGACGCGGCTCAACTCTCCGGCCTGACGCTGGCCGGTGCACGCAGAGCCTTGCAACGGCTGGTGAAGACCGGCCTCGTCCGGCGCGTCGGCGGAAGCCGATCGCCGTTGTTCGAGCTCAGAGAAGAGGATCCGCTGACGATCAAAATCCGGGAGCTCTTTCGCTGCGAAAACGAGCGCTATCGTTCCTTCCTCGAAAGGCTGAAGGCGCTTTTCACCGGGCTCCCGGAGGTCACCGTCGCATGGGTTGATGCCGCGCCCGAAGAGGCTGGAAAGCCGTTCCACATCGGGATTCTGAGCGACTCCCGCTCTCTTACCTATCTCGGGGAGCAGCTACGACAACGCATCGGCGACATTGAGAGAGATTTCGACATCGTGCTCGAAATCCATGTGTATTCCCGGGCTGATGCGCCGAAAGTGGACTGGGACACGGTTGAGCTGCTGGCCGGGTTTCCGAAATCGGGACTACGGCCAGCCGCGCAAACGGCGGTCGACCAGGACGATCGCGAGGTCCTGCTCAGCGTTGCCATCGCCAGACTCATCGACGAGGATCCAGGGTTGCTTCGGCGTGCCACAAGGCACCTGGAGCAGCTGTTGAAGACAGAGCAGGGACCGGCGGTACACGACCTGCGCGAGTGGCAGGACATCCTGAGCATTTATTCGCCTCAGCGCATCCGTGACTTCATTGTGTCGGAGACACCCCGGGCGCAAAGACTGCGGCGAAGCTCGCCCTTCTTTGCCGTGCTGTCACCCGGTGAGCGAAACAAGTTGTTTGATGAATTGGAAACGGCTTCATGACGCGAGATCAACTCGAACACGCGATTCGAGCGGCCTGTGATGTTGCCGAGGACACGGAGCTCGTCATATTCGGTTCGCAGGCGATTTTGGGCGAACATCCGGAGGCGCCTCCTGATCTCCGGGCATCAATCGAGGTCGACGTCCAGCCTATCCACCGACCGGACGCAATAGACAGAATTGATGGGGCCTTGGGCGAGCTTTCGCGATTCCATGAAACGTACGGCTTTTACGTGCATGGGGTATCGATTGAAGCTGCCACGCTTCCGTCCGGATGGCTGGATCGCACGATAGCTGTCAGAGATGCGGTGAGTACCCGCGGCAACACCGGTCGTTGCCTGGAGTCTCACGACCTGGCTGCCAGCAAGCTGTTCGCCTGGCGGCCAAAAGACAGGGGTTTCGTCAGAACGATGCTCGCTGAAGACCTCATCAGCGGTGGCGTTCTTTGCGATCGAATCGATGCGCTGCCCGCGGACGCCGAAGTACGCGGCCGCCTGAAGAAGTGGGTTAGTGCCACGACGGCGGATCTGTAGCTTGCGCCAACGGACGCATCATGACGGCCGACTTCCGCACAAGCCGTGATCAGGTCGTCACGAGGTGCGGAGGCTTGTGCAGCGGCACACGATGCGATGGACCTAAGCGGCCAGCGGCCTCACCTTTCGAAAATCGCCCGCTGCCGTCTTTCTCGCCTCTTCGAAACCGGCTTGGCGACACTCAGGAAGTACCCTTCGACAACCGATTCGCCTCGCTGTAGAGGATGATCCGCCGCGTGCCCAGCTTGTCCCCGTTCTTGAACTCATCGCCGCGCGCGGCGACCTCGAGCATCGCCCGGCCGATCCCCGTCGCCTCGACGGCGGCGCCCACCGGTGCGAAGAACCAGTACAGCAGGTTTTGTCCGAGGTGTCTTTCGCCCGCACTCGGGCGGATGTAGTCCGGCCGGTAGGCGACAACCCGCAGGCGTGTATTCCGCGCGAGGTCGAACAGCGTCGTCTCGGCCTCGACTTTCACGCGGGCCCACATCTGCCGGGAGTCTGCCGATATGTCGCTCGAGCTGATGTAGTGAAACGAGGGGGCGCTCCGGTTTGTGACGCTCAACCACTCCTTCAAGAAGGCTTGAGGGAACGCGACGTGAATTTCCCGGTAGGTCTCCTCATCAACGCCGACCGAGCTTAAGCCGATCGCCCAGAAGACAGCATCGAGGTCGGCGAGCTGCTTGCGAATCGCGGAATAGTCCAGGTAGTCGCTCGGGAAGGTGCTACTTAGCCTGCGTCGCTAGTTAAATCTTGCAAATGCACGAAATGCAAGATATGATGCCGATCTCCCCAAGAGAACTCGCTATGAACCAAGCAACCATCCGCCGTCGCTTGCATGCATTGCGTGAGCGCCGCAATGTCAGCCAAGCTGATTTGTCGCAAGCTTTAGGCTTCAATGACCGTCAAACGCTGTCCGATATCGAATTGGGCAAACGGAACGTTGCGCCCGCAGAACTGGTGCGTGCCGCAGAATTCTTCGACGTGGACACCGGCTATTTCACGGACCCGTTCGAACTGGCGGGCGAAGCCCGGTTCTCGTGGAGAAAGACGGGCGAAGGCGCCGACGATCTCGAATCGTTTGAAAATCGCGCGGGCCGCTGGATCGCTGCTTATCGTCACCTGAGCCGTCTGAAAGGCGAGTCGGTAAATTCATCACTGACCCAGGTCGACCTGACTCCGCGAAGCTCGTATGAGGAAGCCTCGGCTGAGGGCGATGCTGTATCGAGGGCCCTGGAACTCGGCGACGTACCCGCAATCACACTGGCGTCGGTACTCGAGGATAAGCTCGATACGCTGATATTGAACGTCGACACGGTGGCGGGCGTTTCAGGCGCGGCATGCCAGCTAGGTCCTCTCAACACCATTATCATCAACCGGCGGGAGGCCGAGGGCCGCCGGTCGTTCGATATGGGGCACGAACTTTTTCACCTGACTACATGGCTGCAAATGCCGCCGTGTCACATCGAAGAGAATGGTGCGCTTCCCCCCAGGTACAAACGGATCGAGCAATTGGCGGATAATTTTTCGTCCGCCCTCTTGATGCCGCGCCACGCCATTGCTTCGCTGGTGCAAAAGTTGCCCATTCCTGCAGACGAGGCTGAACTGATCGCCTGGCTCAAACAGGGCGCACTGCATTTTCATGTCAGCGGACAAGCAGTCAAGTGGCGCCTTGTAAGCCTGGGCCTGCTCAAGGGAGCGGCCGCAGAACGCATCAGCGACGCGGCGCTGCGGATTGACTCTCCTGAAGATACGCCAATCCCGACTCGCTACAGTCGGCGTTTCATGCAAACGCTCGGGTGGGGCATCGAGGAAGGGCACATTTCGGTGCGGCGTGCGGCTTCGATCATCGGCACGACCGTCGACGAACTTTCGGAAATTTTCTCAGAGCATGGCCTGAAGACGCCGTTCGATCTGTGAGATCCAGGGATGGCTTTCAGGAAAAACGATATCGTGCTTGTAGATACGAATGTCATTTTGGAAGCCCACCGCACAGGCTGCTGGACACAGATCGCCCTGTACTTTGCCTTGCACACGGTAGCGAAGGTAGTGGAAGAGACGCAAACCGGCTATCAAAACAGGACGCGAGAAGAATGGATCGATGAGGAGGGCTTACGCGGTGCATTCGGACACATAGCCGACATTACGGAAGAACAGCGCGTTGCATTTAACATCAGTCATAGCCATCCATCGCTGGATCCAGGTGAGAAGGATCTCCTGATCTACGCGGAAACGATGCAATCGCCAGCATGGCTGTTGAATAGCCCTGACATGGCCGCGGTACGGTTTGCACATGCTGGTGGGTGGATCGATCGCCTGGTGTCACTGGAGGCGATGACCGCGCACCTGAAGGTCAGGTTGAAAGAAGCCTTGCGGATGAACTACACGGAACGATGGCTTTCAGCGAAAAAGACCGGGTTACTGCTTGGCTCCTGATTTGCCGCGCGATTACCAGGCTTCGAATCCGGGGATCGCCTCCGCTAGTCGAGAGTTCCGCAGAAAGTGCCGAAATGGTAACGAGCCGGCCGCCATCTGCGCCGCGGATGCCCCTGAGGTCTAAACCCGCCGTGGCGGTGCTTTGAACCGCGGCGCCTGGCGCTCGAAGGCGTGCGCCCATGCCAGTACCTTCGCGTCTTCGCCGGGAAGACCGACGATAGAGACATTGAGCGCCGGCATCCCGTCCGCGCCGTAGCCCGCCGGCACCGACACTTCGGGAAGGCCCAACCAGTTGCCGTAGCCGAGCGGCGTGCGGATGTCGGGCCAGCCGTCCACGACGCGCGGTGCGTTGAACGGCATGGTCGGGTAGACCATCGCCGCGACCCGCTGCGAGCGCATCGATGCCGCGAGCTCCGCGACCACCGCCGCGCGCGAGCGGGCGAACGATTGCCCGGCCGCGTCTTCCGTCATCGCTTGCTCGAGGAGCGGCTCGCAATCTTCAAAATCCGGCGGAAGGACGGCGTAGAACTCGCGGTACGCTGCGTAACCACGGCGGATCGCGGCGCGAGGATCGTCACTGCGTCCGGCGAAATACTGGTACAGCGCGTTCGCAGTCGGACCGGGCGAACGGGGGTCCGGCGCCACGCCGCCTCGCTTGCTGGCCGCGACCGCGAAAACCTCTTGCACCGTTTCCAGGGTGACGGCGGGGGTGAACGGCTCGACGACGGCCCCGGCAGCGCGGAGGTCACCCACCGCCCGCTCCCAAACCGATAGCGCCTCGGCCGTCATCGCCTCGCGCGGCACGTGCGCCTCGACCAGCCCGAGCCGGATCCCGTCGAGCGCGTCGTCGCGAAGTGCCGGCAGATCCCACGCACCCTCGAGCGCCAGGGGGTCGGACGCGTCGGCACCGGCGATGACGGCGAGGAGTAGTGCCGCGTCGGCCACGTTTCGCGCCAGCGGTCCATGCGTATCGAGATACGGCCAGGTCGGGATCACGCCGGTCCGCGGCACGAGCCCGAAGTTCGGCTTCATGCCGACGACGCCGGAGTATTGCGCAGGGATCCGGTTGGAGCCGCCGTCGTCGGTGCCCAAGGCCGCGAATGCCATCGCGCCGGCAACGGTAACTGCGGAGCCCGCGCTCGAGCCTCCGGGGGTGCGGGTCCCGGTCTCGTCATAGGGATTGAGCACCTGGCCGGTATGGCTGCTGGTGCCGAAGCCGCGATAGGCGAAGTCGTCCGCGGCGGTCTTGCCGAGCACGATGGCGCCGCCGGCGCGTAACCTCGCCACCTCGAGCGCATCCCGTTTGATGCGCTCGGGAAAAAGCCGCGCCCACTCCCCGCTCGAGGCGGTGGTGGGGAGCCCCTTCATGTCGTAGATCGATTTGGCAAAGACCGGGACGCCGTCGAGCGGCCCGAGGCGCTGACCGCTGCGCCGCCGGGCGGCGGCGGCACGGGCGGCGGCGAGAGCAGTGTCGGGGTCGAGCACATCGATGGCGCGCCACGCCGCCCCGACCGTGCGGCAGCGCTCCAGTGCTAACGCTGTGACACCGGCGGCCGTCCAGTCGCCGGCTTCGAGGCCTTTGATGTAGTCGGCAATGGTGCCGGCGAGCGGGTCGGACAAACCGGCGGCGGCGATGCCTCGTGGGGGAACGGCACTCATGGCGATGAGGCCGGCGAGTCGGGCGAGGGTGTCGCGGCGTGTCATGGGCATGGCGTTACTCGATGATATCCTCGATTCGCCGGAGAATCAGCGGCAGGCGCAACTGGCTCAGGAGCAGTCCTGTCGCGCAACTTCCAAGAAAGACCATCTGGTCGGCACGTAGTCCGAGTTGGGCGACCGCTGCCTCCAAAATTTCGAGATTAGGATTCTGTTGCCGCTGCATGATCCACCAGGCGCTGTCTGAGTTCCTTAATGGCGAGGTCCCGCTCGCGCGCCCGTCCGCCGCGGAGGGCATCGACGATAACCAGAAGCTCGTACAGCCTGGAGTCGGCTTTCGCTGCCCGAGGCGCCAATTTGTAGAGCGGAGTGAAAGCGACGCCCCTCGTGTCCCCCTCGGGATCGGGCCAGACAGGTGACGGTTCCCCGGATGAATGTAAATGGCTGAGCAACGGAGGCGCAGCGTGCAGAGTCGGCATTCCCCGTGTCAGCTCACCGCGTTCGGGGACGAAGACGTACCTGACGCCATGTATCAGCAGTTCTTCCAGGTTGCGGATATGAGGTACAACCGCATCCTCTCTCCGGATGGCGAGCTGGGCGGCCAGTGCTCGCTTCACGGCGGAGTGGAGTTGCGAGGGGCTCATGCCGAGCTGCACCGCCAGCCAGCCATAGGACCACGGCTGTGCTCCCAGAGCGACCAGCTTCAGTATGACCAGCACGTCTTGCGGCTTAAGTAGCACGTCCATTCCCTATTCTAGATTCTAGAACTTAGAATAAACGCGCGGCTTTTCTTAGAGCAAGCTAAGTCGTGGATAGGCAGCGTTTCACCGGACGGGGCAAGTTACAAGCCTTGTAACCGCAGACCCGCCGCCCAAGCTGGTTTCATAACAAAGCGCTCGCGACTGACGCCGCCGTCGCCGCCATTGCCGGCCGGAGCGAAACAGCGCCCGCTACGCCGCGTCGGCGATCATGGGCATGGGATGAGGTCGTCCATATAACATGTCCACGCATCAGCGGCCGGGGGATTTGATCGCGATGCCGGGATGAGCCAATATTTTCCGTCCCGCGCAAGCCGGAGACCACAGTGCCCGCCAGCAAGACCGCCAGCAAGCGCGCCTCGAGACGCGCATCCGGCAAGCTCCGCATCGGCGATGACTGGAACGCCATCAACATTATCGCCCTGTCGCAGACGAATCCTCTGAAGGCTGTCGCCGAGTTCGTCGAGAACAGCATCGACGCCAAAGCGCGCAACGTCACGATCACGCGCGGCCGCGAGAAGGGCGAAACGTACCTCCGCATCCGGGACGACGGCAAGGGCATACCGGTCGACGACGAGGGCCAGCCGAACTTCCGCTACGTCGCCACGCACATCTGCGATTCCATCAAGCGGCAGCTCAAGGTCGACGGCGCCCGCGGCGTTCAGGGCGAGTTCGGCATCGGCCTCCTGAGCTTCTGGACCGTAGGCGAGAACCTGACCATGAAGACGGCCGGGGCAGACGGCAAGACTTACCAGATGCACATGCGCAAGGGCAGCCCGAGCTACACGCTGGACGCGAAGCGCACGCTGCTGTTCCCGGGGTCCGGCACCGAGCTGACCATCAAGCCGCTGCTCCCGGGCGTGCGCCAGCTCAACGGCGACAAGATGCAGTGGTACCTGGCCTCGGAGCTGCGCAATCGTATCCGCAACTCCGGCGTGCGGATAAAAGTCATCGACCGCACGGCGCGCAAGGAATACCAGGTCGAGCCGCGCCAGTTCTCCGGCCGTTTATTGCACGAGTTGCCCCAGGCCTCCCCGGCGGACGGTGAGATCTACACGGAGCTGTATCTCGCGGAGCAGGATCCCTCTCATCGCGTCGGACTGTACCGCTCCGGCACGCGGGTGCTGGCGGACATCGCGGAGCTCGACGCTTTTGCACGCGAGCCTTGGACCAGCGGGTTTTTGCAGGGCATCGTGGATGCGGCGTTTCTCAATGTTACGCCAGGCACGCGCCTCGGCGTGATCCGGGACGAGGCGTTCGAGCGCTTCCGCGTCGCACTCGAGGACGTCGAAGCAGCACTCTCGCGGACCATTGCCGAGCAGCGCCGCGCCGAGGACGAGCGCGCCAGCCGCAAGATGCTGAATACCATCCGCAAGGCCTTCCGGGAGGCCTTGCTCGCGTTGCCGGCGGAGGAATACGACTGGTTCGACTTAAGGGAACGCCGGCCGGGACGCGGCGGCCAGCTCCATGACGCCGACGAGCCGATGGCGGTGGACGAGCGGAGCGGCGGGGTGCCGGCCAC
Organism: Woeseia sp.; assembly: GCA_040904985.1. Taxonomy (GTDB): domain Bacteria; phylum Pseudomonadota; class Gammaproteobacteria; order Steroidobacterales; family Woeseiaceae; genus IDS-8. The sequence goes on from JBBDSK010000230.1 coordinate 8,095, forward strand.
GGAACCCGCGGGCGGGCAGAAGCAGTTCTTCGAATACGCGGGCCCGCTTTTCAGCGTGCGCGTCTCGCCGCAGTCCAGCGTCCTGCCGGTGGGGGAATCGAGAACCTACCGGGCCCTCGCGCGCGATCGCACGCGCACGGTGGTCGAGCACGACGTGCGCTTCGTATGGCGCATCGCCGAGGGGGAGGGCCGGCAGCAGAACGAGCGCTCCGAGATCGTCACGTTTACCGCCCCCGCGCAGCCCGGTCTCACGCGCCTCACGGTGACGGCGACGCAGGGCGAGACCGCCTGCGAGGGCGAAGGCATCGTCACCGTGACGGACTCCCTGCTGCCGGACCTGAAGGAGCCGCCGGACAACCGGCAGGGACTGCCGGGCTACACGTTCCGGAAAGCGCCCGGCGAGCTGTGGCGGTCCCGCTACGATGCGGAGCAGAACGTGATCGTCATCAACAACGGTCACCGGGACTTCGTCTTCGCCTCCCGCAACCGCTCGCTGAAGCTGCGCTACATCTGTCGGCTGTTCGCGAAGGAGATGGTGCAGAGGAACTTCCCCGGGTACTCGCCGGACGAGCTGCTCGAGCGCATGATCGAGCTATCGCTGTACACCGAAGAGAACCTGCGATGATCTAAGCTGCCAGCGGTCGAATTAGCGGTGGTCGCGCGGATTTCCTATCCGGCTTTGGTATTGTCGCTCCAGTCTCTCAGTTTCGTGATCCTGCCGATCGAGCGTGCGGCACGGAAATAGCGCTCGTCCGCGGTGATCAACACCGCGTCCGGCGCTTCCAGTGCAACGGCGTGATAGAGCGTATCGAAGAGGTGCTGCTTCAGGTCGATAGCCATTTCGCACGCGCGGCGCAATGCGCGTGGATCGTCCGCTGCCGGAAGCTCCAGTGCGCTCAGCAGGGCCACATCGTCGAGCGCGGTATCCGGGCTGGCGCGCGCCAGCACCGCCCCGACCTCAACGAGCCAGTGCGGCGGTTGCAGCACGGATTCGGTACCGGCTATTACAGTTTCCACCAGCCGGGTGGCCGCATGCGAGTCCGACTCGCGCTGCGGATCCTGCAACAGCCACTTGACGATTACACTGGCGTCGAGGACAAAGGTCACGGACGTCCGGAGCCCCGGGTAGCGCGGAGCTTGGCGTCCGACAGCGACGGCCGCTTGCTACGGCGCTCTGTAAGCGACTGGAATACCCGCTCACGTCGCTGCTTCAGCTTTGCCTCGCTTACGGCCCGACGCATGAGCTCCGCGATTACGGCACTCTTGTTCTGGCCCTTGAATGTCCTGTCGAACGCTGCCTTGACCTCGTCGGGCACGCTGAAGTTGACGGTTGCCATGCCGATCACCATTGTTGAAACCTTCAACAAAAGCGAGGATAGCTCGTGAGGAGGGCGGTGACCATGATTACGAGACCGGGGAGGCTAGAACCGGTCAAGCCTGGCAGCGGACGAGCCTCGGCGCACCTGCCAAATCGGCCGTTAAAGCACGCTTTATCGTGCCGGCGCTTCGAACCGCGGCGCCTCGCGCTCGAACGCTTGCGCCCACGCCAGCACCTGCGCGTCCTCGCCCTGGGCTTGCCAGTCCTTGCTCACAGCGACGCCGGCACGCACGCCCATGGCTTCGCCGCTGCCGCCGACCATCAGGCCCGACCGTGCGCCAGCGCGGCTCGAGCGCCTGCCTCCGGCACACCAAACGCGCGCATCATCGCCGTCATCGCCCCGAACAACACGACCGCGGCGATGATCAGCACCCAGTGAGTCTCGTAGAGGCCGCCCAGCCAGAACGCGAGGACGGTGACCGCGCCGGTCACCCCGGCGTAGGCCGCCTGCGTCCACACGTGACTCAGGTGATCGCAGTCGGCCCCGACCGAGGCGAGCACCGTGGTGTCGGAGATCGGCGAACAGTGATCGCCCATCAGTCCGCCGCTCAGCACGGCGGCGATGGTCAGGTGCATCGATGCACCGAGCTCGAATCCGACCGGGACGGCGATGGCCATCAGGATCGCGAAGGTGCCGTACGACGAGCCGGTCGACAGCGAGATGATCGCGCCGAGGATGAACACCAGCATCGGGAACATCGCCGGCGACACCGTGCCGCTGATGACGGACGCAAGGTAGTCGGCGGTGTTCAGGTCGTTCGTCACCGACGACAGGGACCATGCGAGGACCAGCACGATCGACACGTATACCAGGCTCTCGGCGCCGGTAATGAACGTGCGGATGGACTGGCGGTACGGCTTGCCCTGGTATTGGCGCATCATCTCCATGCAGGTCAGCGAGGCGGCGAGATAGGAGATCACAAGCGTCGAGCGGATGCGGATGCCGGTGATCCCGCCGTGGGTCGCGTGCCAGGCGATGAGCCCGATCACGAGCACCAGCATGACACTGAGCGGCCACAGGAAGATGCCGACGCGCGATTCCGCCTGCTCGACGGCTTTTTCAGGCGCGGCATCCGCTGGCCCCTCTCGCCGGACGCGCTCGAGGTACGCCGCCTGCACGCGCCGCATCGGGCCGTAGTCTCGTCCGGTCCAGATCACGATCGGCACCGTCAACAGCGCGAGGAACGCGTAGAAGTTGTACGGGATGACCTCGAGCAGCACCGTGAAGGCGTTGGCCTCTATGCCGGCGCTCGCGTAGTTCCGCTCGATCAGCGACATGATGTAGGCGCCCCAGCCGATGAACGGGATCAGGATGCTGATCGGTGAAGACGTGGTGTCGAGGATGTAGGCGAGCTTCTCGCGCGCGAGTTTGAATTCGTCGAACACCGAGCGAAACAGCGGGCCGACGATCAGCGCGTTTCCGGAGTCGGTGAAAAAGATACCGAGGCCGGCGCCCCAGGCGAGCAGCTGCGCCTTCGCGCGGGTCGAGACGATCGCCGTCATTCGCCGGGCGAATGCGCGGGCGCCACCGGAGACCTCCAGCAGTTTCACGAAGCCGCCGATGATCATCATCGTCAGGATCACCTGCGCCTGGCTCGCGACGCCGATCTCCTCGAGCACCTGCTCCTCGATGGCGTTCAGCATCGCGTCGAACGGTTGGAAGCCGGTGATGATGAGAGAGCCGCAGACGATGCCGGCGATGAGCGAGACCAGCACGTCGCGCGTCCAGAGCGCGAGTACCACGGTCAGGAGCGGCGGCACGACCGACAGGAAGCCGTAGTCGGTCATGGCTCAGTAACGCCCCGGCCGATAGGGGCCGAGGTCGAAGCCGGGATCGCGGCCGGCGATGAGGCTCGCGATCGCAAGCGCCGTCGCCGCGGCGAGCGTCAGGCCGAGGTGCTGATGGCCGAATGCGAGCAGCACGTTGGGCGTTGACTTCGAGGCGCCGATCACGGGCAGGGAATCCGGCAGCGACGGCCGGCAGCCCATCCAGACGGAGGCTTCTCTCGCATCGAGCGCCGGCAGCATGCGCCGGGCCTCAGGCAACAGCTGCCGGATGCGCGCGTAGCTCGGCGGCGCGTCGAGGCCCGCGATCTCCACCTGGCTGGTCATGCGGATGCCGTCCGCCATCGGTGAGAGCACGAACGACCGATCCCCGTTCATGACCGGCCGGGACAAAAGCCGCTCGCTGCCTTTCGGCAGCATCATGTGGTAGCCGCGTTCGGTGTCCAGCGGCACGCGATTCCCCACCTGCGCCGCGAGCGCGCCGGACCAGGCGCCGGCCGCGATCACGACCTTGCCGGCCCGCACCGGCCCGGCCGGTCCCCGCACCAGCACGCCTTCGCCGTCGACATCAAGGCCTGTGACTGCGGCCTTGCGGAACTCCGCGCCGTTGGCCACGGCATGCTCCACCATCGCCTTCACCAGCCCGGCGGGGTCCGGGCAGCGCAGCGAGTCCTTCTGGAAGATGCCGTATTCGAAAACGGGCGCGAGATGGGGCTCCAGGTCGCGGATATCGTCGGCCGAGAGCAGCTCGTAGGGAGAACAGACCGTGTCCATCAGGCGGCGGGCGGCAGCGGTCTTCGCAAACGATGGTTCCGATTCGTAGACCTTGAGCCAGCCCCCTTCGTGCAGGTAGCGGGCCAGTTCGGTGCCGGCAGTCAGGTCGCGCCAGGACGGAACCGCGCGCCGGCTGAGCGCGTGCAGGTCCCGCGCGATGCGGGCCACCCGCGACTGCCGGCCGTCTGCCATGAAGCGGATCAGCCAGGGCAGGGCGCGCGGCAGGTAGGCCGGCCGGATGGAGACCGGACCCAGGGGATTGCCGATGCTGCGAAACGCTTCCTTCCAGACGCCCGGCATCGCCGTCGGCGCGCACGAGCCGTTGACGATGGCGCCGGCATTGCCGAACGAGGCCCCGGCCGCCGGTCCCTCGCGATCGAACAGCAATACGCGGTGCCCATCGCGCACCAGCGCAAGTGCCACGGCCGCGCCAACGACCCCGGCACCGACGACGACGATTTGTCTGTCCCCCAATGATTTCTCGCGGGCCGCCCCATGGTGAGTCTACTACGGGAGCGGCGAGTGCTGCGCCGTTGCCTTCTCCGACGCCGGCGATAACGCAAACGGGCTTGGCCATGAGAGTTTCTCGCCGTGTTCGTTGGATCGGGGGCGAACGTATAGACCCTGCGGTGGGCTCGGTAGTCCGACCGAGACGTTGGACATGGTCCGTCGATCGAAATAGCGGTACTTTCAGTTTAGTCCAATCGAACGAGGGGACGCGCTTGGCTACGAACTACATACTGATCGACCTGGAAAACGTCCAGCCAAAGAACCTGGAGCTCCTGTCGAAGCACCCATTCAAGGTGTTCGTCTTTTGCGGCGCGAACCAGACCAAATTGCCGACTGATCTGGTCACGGCCATGCAGGATCTCGGTAGTAATGGCAGATATGTCAGAATTTCAGGCAACGGCCGCAACGCCCTCGATTTCCACATTGCCTGCTATGCCGGAGAGCTGGCGGCGCGCGATCCCGAGGGATACTTCCACATCATCAGCAAGGATACCGTCTTCGACACGCTGATCCAGCACCTGAAAGGCCGGAATATAAACATTCAGCGGGAAAAGGACCTGGCGGAGATTCCGGTGCTGCGGATGACGAAGGCCGCAAGTGACGACGATAAGATCGCGGCCATCGTCAAGAACCTTGAAGGTCGTGGTCAATCGAGACCGCGCAAGCTGAAGACGCTCCACAACACGATTAACACGCTGTTCACCAGGAAGCTCGAGCATTCGGAGCTGGCGTCGCTGATCGAGCAGTTAAAGAAGCTGCGATACATTACGGTGCAGGAGGGGCGGGTGAGCTATAAGTTAGCAAGGTAAGCCTGTCTCGGTACGCTCAAATGGGGAACATCAGGCAGCGATAGCCTGCCTGAGACGTTTGCGGACATCACCGTCCGTCGCCGTCGTCATCTGATCCAGGCCATTGCTCCTTGACGTGGTTGCAATGCATGTTGATACGGGAAACTTCCAACAGTGCTGCGTCAATCTTGCGGCTGGCTCGTTCGGCGATTCACCGGCCGTCGGGAGCCATGAGCGCGGGCCTTGACACCGACGCATTGCCCCGTAAAGTCCGCGCATGGACGAGAGCTGGATCGAGGTTCCCTACAATTACGATCTGAAGCCGCTCCAGGATGTGCTGGCGCGGATTCGCCGCCCCGGCGATTTCTTCGTAAAGGGATCGCTCGAGGCGCCGATGCCGCGGGTCGAGGTGGACGGCGTGGGCGTTCTGTCCTTCCCGCTGCCGAGCGCCCAGGCAAGGGACGTCATTGCACGATGCGAGCGCGCCCCTTACGGCCGTGGCGCGGAAACCATCGTCGACACGTCCGTCCGCAAGGTCTGGCAGCTTGCGCCGGCCAAGGTCGCCGTCGGCGGTAAGTCCTGGCCGCGCACCTTCAGGCAGATCCTCGCGACGGCGACCGAGGGGCTCGGCTGCGGTGGCGCCGATGTCGCAGCGGAGCTCTACAAGCTGCTCTTGTACGACGAAGGCGCATTCTTCAAAGCGCATCGCGACACCGAGAAGGCCGATGGCATGTTCGGAACGCTGCTGATCGTGCTGCCGTCCCCGCACACGGGCAGCGAGCTCGTGCTGCGTCACGCCGGCCGGGAAGTCACGCTCGATCTGAGCGACGGCGACGTATCCGAGCTGCGCTTCGCCGCTTTCTACGCCGACTGCGAGCACGAGGTTCTGCCGGTCCGGGAGGGCAATCGTCTGTGCCTAGTCTACAACCTCGTGCAAAAACGCAAGCGCAAGGCAAGGAAGTCCGCGGCGCTCGCCGCGCCGATCTACGACGCGGAAACGGCCGCGGCCGCGGAGCTGCTCGAGAAAGCGTTCGCCGACGACGACGCTCCGCTCAAGCTCGGCTGGCTGCTGGAGCACCAGTACAGCCCGGCAGGGCTCGCGTTCTCCGCCTTGAAGAACGCCGATGCGGCGCTGGCCAAGGTGTTGCGGGCGGCGGTGGAACGCGCGGACTGCGCGTTCCATCTCGGTCTCGTGCATATCGAGGAATACGGCCCGGCCGAGCTGAGCGGTGACCACTTGGAGCCGTACTACGGCTGGAGAGGCTATGACGATGAAGGCTTTGAGGACGATCTTGCAAGCAGCGACGACTACGAGGTCGTGGAAGTCTCGGACGGCTGGAGCTATGTCGATCACTGGATGGACGCCGGCGACAACGCCGCCGGCTTCGGTCGGATCCCGTTACGGGACGGCGAGGTGCTGCCGGCGGGAGGGCTCGACGGTGAGCTCCCCGACGATGAACGGGTGATGGAAGCCAGCGGCAACGAAGGCGCGAGCTTCGAGCGCGCGTACCATCGCGCCGCGTTCGTGATCTGGCCCCGGAGTCGGTCGGTTGATGTGCTGCTGCAGGCCGGGATGCATGCGGCGCTGCCCTGGCTCGAGCAGCGGTTGGCGTCGGGCGACGGGCGGCAAACCGGGAGCGACCGCGTTGTCCTGTGTGCGGAAGCCCGCCGGGTACTCGAGGCGTGGGAGCGCGATGTCGAGCGAGAGAGCCGCGCCTTCGCGGATTACGGGAATCTCGATTTTGACGACGAAGACCGGGAAGACGACGTCAATGACCGGGACGACGCCGTCGACGATCGGGAAGACGGCGCCGAAGATAGGGACGACACCACCGACGACGCTATCCTCTTCGGGCCGGACGAAGCGGAGCGCGCGGACCGCGGCCGGATGGCGGCGGTGCTAGGACAGCTCGGCGACGCCGCGTTGCTGGAGCGGTTCATCCGCCGCGTCGTGACGCCGCAATTCGACGGCAGCGAAGCCGAAGCGCTCGCCGTGGCCGCCCGAATCCTGGACGCCGGACGATGGAGCGAGGTGTTTTCGTCGCTCGTGCAGCAGAACATGGTAACGGCCCCTCGCGGTTGTATAAGCCTTTTCGTGCGTTTGATCCATTCGCGGCATGCGCCGCCGGGCCAGGCGATGCGCGGCAAGGCGCCCGGTGCACGTGCGCGCGGCGAGTCAGGTTCCGGCCATGCGGAGCGGACGACCGCACTTCGCGCGGTGGGCGCGGCGGTGGTGACGGGGCTCCCTCGCCTCGGCGACGCGGCAGCGCGCGCCGATGTTCGCCGCAGCAGCGGTACGACGGGAGTGGGAGCCGTCGACGCGGAAGCGCTCGCGGACCTGCTCGACGGCTTGGCGGTGCTGGAGGCGGCGCCGCTACGCGAGGCGGCTTGCGAGGCCGTCACAACCAACGCCCGTGCCTTCGACGCCCGCACGGTAATCGCGCCGGCACTCTGCATCCTGTGCGAGCGGGGCCGTGACGTCGCCGGTGACGCCGGGATCGAGCGCCTGTGGCTGCACGCCGCCGACAGCCTGCTCGCGGCGAGCGAGTATCCGCCGGCGCCGCCCGGGGACTGGCGGCAGTCCTTCGATCTCGCCTGCGACTGCGGGGATTGCCGCGCGCTGGCCGCTTTCGCCGGTGATCCCGCCGATCACGTGCGGCGATTTCCGCTGCGCAAGGATCGGCGGCAGCATCTGCATCGGCAGATCGATCAGCACCGGCTCGACATGACGCATGTCACGGAACGGAAGGGCCGCCCGTACACCCTGGTCTGCACGAAGACCCGTTGGAGCTACGAACGCCGCTGCAGGATCTATCGGCAGGAGATAGCGGCGCTGGAGTTGCTTGCGGGACTCGCGGGGCACCGGCCCCCATTCGACGCGAGCCGTACACGGATCGCCGCCGCGCTGGAGCGGGCATCGGGAAAGAAGGGGCGAGTAAGCGGTCGATGAGGCCACGCACGCATTGCGAATGCTTCTCATTCAAGACACGTTTCCGCGGAGGTCCTGAATCCTCGCGACGATCAACGGTAACCTTGCCTGTCGGCGGTGCTGCGGCATCCGTGAGCAGGAAACCAGTCGCGCATCCGCCGAGAAACACCATCCGGTCCACAAGCAGGCCGAGCTGTTCTACGGCTGCTTCCAGTATCTGGAGGTTCGGGTTCCGCACTCTACGCATACTGTTTCAGCCGTTGTCTCAGCTCCCGGATGCCGGCCTCACGTTCACGCGCTCGTCCGTCGCGGATCGCATCGACGATGACCAGAAGCTCGTAGAGACCCGAGTCTGCCGCGGCCGCCCGCGGTGCCAGCTTGTAGAGCGGCGAGAAAGCGATTCCTCTGGCTTCGCCTTCGGGATCCGGCCAGACCGGAGGAGGCTCGCCGGTTGAGGTAAAGTACTTGCTCAATGGTGGAGCGGCATGCGCGGTCGGAATGCCGCGCGTCAGCTCGCCTCTTTCGGGGACGAATACATATTTGAGGCCGTGGATGAGGAATTCCTCGAGGTTTCGGATGTGGGGCGCCGTCCGGTTGCCGTCCCGTATCGCGAGCTGAGCGGCCAGTGCACGCCTGACCGCGGAGTGAAGCTGCGACGGGCTCATTCCCATTTCCACGGCAAGCGAGGCGAAGGACCACCGCGTTGCTCGCCTGGAGCCAGGACCAACTAATCCTTGGAACCTTCGTCGAGCATCTGGCGGATACATGCATTAAGGGGTGGAAGATGCTTTTCCACAACGGAACGGACTGTCTGCGAGTCGATATCGCCGAGATAGTTGTGTACAAGGATGTTCCGAAATCCGCTGATCTCTCTCCAGGGAATCTCCGGGAACCGCTCTTTGATCGACTCGGGCAATCGTTGAGTGGCTTCGGACAGCGTTTGCAAATTACGGAGCGCAGCATCGTATAACACTTCGTCCTTCGTCAAATCACCGCGCTGCTGGATACGCTCGAGTTTTACGATCGTGTCTTGTATATGCTTTGCATAGGCGTGCCAGTCTTTGTTCACAGATCTACGGCTTCCCTCAAAACTGCGTCCCGCAAGTGAGGATTCAGCTCATGCTCGGGGATGACGTCGAGTCGTCTTCCTGTGATCTCGAACAATCTTTCAGTCAAGGGAAGTCGTTGGCTGATGAGATCGTAACCGCGGGGAAAATCGACGAGGAAGTCAATGTCGCTATCCGGGCGCTCCTCGCCGCGAGCAACGGAGCCGAAAACGCGGATACGGCGGGCACCGAACTGCCGGCATGCGCTTTCGATGGCTTCTTTGCGCGCACGTAGTGTGTCAAGGAGCATGATGCTTCACCTAACCGGCTGACTACCGAAGAACGTCCCAATTGTAGCGACGCACCCCGGCGTTTGCATGAAATACGCTATCCTTCGCCGAAAACGGGGAGGGGCACATGGGGAACTCCGCCACACCGGCCACGCACGCGACCGTGCACGAACTGGCCATCGCACTCACGCTCGACGAGCCCGCGTACCACCGCGCCGTCGAGCTCGCCCAGCTCCGCCCCCGCCCCGACTGGCTCCACTACCTCGATCGCTTCCTCGCCGCCGTCGGCGCGCTCCTGATCGCCGCCGGCATTGCCGCGTTCTTCGCCTGGAACTGGGCCGACCTGCACCACTTCGCGAAATTCGCGCTGATCGAGGCCGGCATCGTCGCCGCCGTGCTGCTCGCCTGGCGCTTGTCGATCGACAGCACCGGCGGGCGCGCGAGCCTCTTCGTCGCGGCCTTCCTCATCGGCGTGCTGCTCGCCGTGTTCGGGCAGGTCTACCAGACCGGCGCCGATCCGTACGGCCTGTTCCTGGCCTGGGCGCTCATGATCCTGCCGTTCGCGCTCGTCGGCCGGCAGCCGGGGCTGTGGCTCCTGTTCCAGTTGCTGTTGAACCTCACTCTTATTATGTATTGGACGCAGGTGCTGCATCCGCCGTCCGGCTGGTGGCAGCTTTCGCAGCTCCTGGGCCCGCTGGTGTGGATCGGCACGACGACGCTGGACTCGCGGCTCGCGAGCTGGCTCTTCGCGCTGAACGCGGCGGCGCTCGTCACGTGGGAATTCGCGGCGGCGCGCGGCGTGCCGTGGCTGCAGGGGCGCACGGGTCCGCGGATCGTCGGGACGCTCGCGTTTCTGACCGTGCTCGGGCCGACGGGCGTGCTCAGCGTCGTCGCGAGCGCGGGTGAGAGTACGAACCTGACGATCCTCTCGCCGGTGCTGTTCGCCGCCGCGCTGGCCGCGTGTCTCTGGTGCTACCAGTACCGGAAAGCCGATCTGTTGATGCTGACGGTGGGGTTGTTCAGGCTGATCCTGGTGATCATGGCGCTGGCGATCCGTCATCTCACGTTCGATGGTGCCGGCGTCCTGCTGGTGTTCGCCCTGCTGCTGGTTGCGCAGGTGGCGGGCGCGGCGTACTGGCTGAAGGGCGTCTCGCGGCGCTGGCAGGCGGCGGCATGAGCGGCCGGCAGGTGTCGCTCGAGGAGGTGGTCGCCGGCCTCAGCTCGGAAGCGCGGCTGTCGCAGGCGGCAGAGGCACGGGCCGGTGCGCTGCTCGAGCATCTGCAATCCGTGCAGCCCTGGTACGTGCGCGCGATGGTCGGCTTCGGCGCCTGGCTCGCGAGCCTGTTCGTGATCGGGTCCGTCGCCGGTATCGGCATTGCCGTCGGCGGCGTGACGCTGCTCGGGATCGGCCTGGTCGTCGCGGCCGTCGCGCTGCGAAAGCAATCGGACAACGACTTCCTCGTGCAGAGCGCGCTCGCCGGGAGTCTCGCCGGCCAGGCGATGCTCGCCTGGGGCATCGCGGACCTGACGGGCGGCAACGAGGAGCTGCTGTGCGCGATGATCATCGCGATCAGCGCCGTGCTGTTTTTCGTGTTCCCGGACCGCATCCATCGCGTGCTGTCGGTGCTGTTCGCGGCGAGTGCGCTGACGGCGCTGATCTACCTGCTGGAGATGAACGCTCTCGTGCCCGTGCTGGGGCCCGCGTTTGCCGGCGCGCTGGTGATGGTGCAGGAGAAGCGCTCGCGCCTCATCGCGGGCGGCTTCGGCGAACTCGTGCGGCCGCTGGAGAACGGCCTGATGCTGAGTGCGTTCGGTTGCCTGATGCTCTCGACCGTGTACGTGCTGCCGGAGCTCGGCCTCGACTTCGTCGTCTATCCGCGCCCGTGGATCTCGACGGTGCTGCTGGGCGCGCTGTTCCTTTACGTCGGCAGCCGGACGTGGCCGCCGCTGCTGGAGCACGCCGGCAAAGCGGCGGCCCCAGGCGTTTATGCCTTGATGGTGCTCGTCATAGCCGTCGCCTGGGCCGTGCCGGGTCTGCTGCTGGCGCTAATTGTAGTGATGCTCGGCGCTGCAACCGGCAACCGCTCTTTCGTGGGTGCCGGCATCGCCTTCCTAACCCTCTTCATCACCGCCTACTTCTACGCCATAGAAACCACGATGCTGACCAAATCGATAACGCTGATCGCCACCGGCGCTACGATTTTGCTAGCCCGTTCCGTCTTGCTCCATCTTTTAAGTCCTGCCCCTGCAGGAGCCCGCCATGCGGGCGACCCAGCGTAAGGAAGAGCCCGAATGCCGACCCTTCCCACAATCCTTTCTACCCGCACCCGGCTGGTGGTGATCACCGCAACCCTCCTCACCACCCTCACCCTCATTAACCTCCAAATCACCACCAAACAACGCATCATCACCGAAGGCACCACCATCCTCCTGGAACTCGCCCCACGCGATCCCCGCTCACTGCTGCAGGGCGATTACATGGCGCTGCGGTATGCGATGGCGGATGAAGTGGCGAAGGCGGCCGAGGCGGCTGGGGTGAGTGACGGGAGGATTGTTGTCGAGCTCGACGAGAACGAAGTGGCACGACTGATTTCGATTCATGACGGAGAGCCGCTGGGCAACGGGCAGCATCTGCTGCAGTTCCGAAAACGCGGCGAGTCGGTACGACTGGCTAGCGACGCCTGGTTCTTCGAGGAAGGCACGGGTAGCCAGTACCGAGACGCCAAGTACGGCGAAGTTCGAGTCTCGGAGGACGGTGCCGCCGTACTAACCGGCTTGCGCACGGCCACGTACAAGCAACTGGGCACGATTTGATGGGAAGGACCCGTTCCGGACCTGCCGCAGAGGCAATCTGACTCAGGCGAAATCCGCCCTCGCTCTGGAGCCGGCGGCGGGAGGGTCGTGCGGGAACGGCACTCATCGCGATGAAGCCGGCGAGTCGGGCGAGGGCGTCGCGGCGGGTCAGGGGCATGGCCTTACTCGTCGATTACGGGATAGAGAACGGGCCGGCTCTGGGCGTCGTCGTCGGCGAACGGCGCAACCTGAAGGTTGCTGCTCAGCCGGAAGTACAGATTTGCCGGCAAGTCGAGCAGCGAACGACCTCCGCCGGGTGCCCGCGTCGTCTCGTCGCGCGGGATCGACGAGCAGAGCGCCCGCTGAGCGTTACTCGTCAGGCGGCGAAATCACGGATAAAGAACCGGCCCGGCTCGGGGCGGCGGTAAACGACGCGGCCTGCAGGTCGAGTAGGCGCCGAACCCGCAACAGAGGCGGAGCCGAGTTGGAGATAGAGATTCGCTGGCACTGTCAACGGCAACATAAAACTGACCCCTTTTTGTCCGAACTCGGCAAGATAAAATTGACCCCCCTGCCTGTTGGTTGACTTAATTTCGACGCTTGAGGTTGCTCAAGCGGGCGGTTCGTTGCTGAGTGGCATGAGCACACCGGCCTTTTTCTTGTCCTTCAGCCGGTAGCTGTCGCCCTTGATTTGCACGACGTGAGCATGGTGCAGCAACCGATCCAGCATCGCAGCGGTGAGCGCCGAGTTGCCGGCGAAGGTCGAGTCCCACTCGCCGAACGACAGGTTCGAGGTCAGGATGATCGATCCCTGTTCGTAGCGTTTGGCGATCACCTGGAAAAACAGGTTGGCCTGGTTGCCCTGCAAGGGCAGATAGCCGACTTCGTCGATGATCAAAATGCTCGGGCCCAGCAATGAGCGGCGCATGAAGTGATCGAACTGGCCGCGCTGCTGGGCTTTCTCGAGTTGCATCACCAGGTCGGCGGCACTGACGAAGCGCACCTTGACGCCGGACTGCGTGGCCAGGTAGCCCAGCGCGATCGCCAGGTGAGTTTTACCGACACCACTGGGACCTAAGAAGATGACGTTCTCCTTGCGCTCGACGAACGCCATGGACTGCAGCGTCTGCACCGTTTTCTTCGGTGCGCCGGCGGCGAACTTGAAGTCATAGTCGTCGATCAGCTTGACGGCCGGGAAGCCGGCGAACTTGGTCAGCATGGCCCGTGAACGCCGGCGCCGCTCGTCCTGCTCTGCCTTCAGGCAACGCTCCAGGAACTCGGTATAGCTGGCATCGCTGTCCACGGCCTGCTGCGCCAGTGTCGGGTAGTTGTCGGCGATGGCGCCGAGCGACAATGAGTCACAGGCGGTGCGGATCCGCTCATCCTGCAGGTTCATACCGCCTCCAGCAGGGCGTCATAGACCGACAGTGGATGTTGCAGGGACTCCACCGGGAACGCCCGTGTCAAAGCTCGATCCAGCTGACGGGGCCGCAGCGAACCTGCGCAGTGCGGTGGCAAGGCCTGGAGCGCGGTCCGCTCCTGCAGCAGGCGCGTGTACGGCACCTCGCCGGTGGTGCCGTGAACACGGGCGTTCGCCGTGATCGCCAGCCATCGGGCGAACTCCAGGTTCAGCGCCTCGAGGTCCAGTACCTGGCCCAGTTGCCGATAGCGGCTGACCAACGGCACGAAGAAGCTGCGGCGGACATAGCCAATGCTGCGTTCCACTTTACCCTTGGTCTTGGCGCGATACGGCCGACAGAGTCGTGGCAGGAAGGTGTAGTGATGGGCCAGGTCGTTCAGCCCGGCGTGGAAGCGGTGCAATCCGCCGCCATAGGCGTTGCGTTCCTGAACGACGGTGCGCATGTTGTCGTACTTATGTGGCCGACTCCGTTATGTGGCTGAGGCGTATAACCTCGCCGTTTCCAGTTTCTTTCTTGTTCCT
>JBBDSK010000231.1:0-21993 GCA_040904985.1 Woeseia sp.
TGCCGATTCCGGCGGCCCGGTCCCGCTCCGCGGACCGGTCCGCGCCGATCGTGGTATCGGTCGGCTCGGGATCCGGGAGAGGTGTAGAGCCGCAACCGGCAACAATCAGGCACAGCAAACCGGTTCCAAGAAATTTGTAGAAAGTCATATCAGGTGTCCTTTGCGAAGTGTTTTTCGAACCGGATCATCAGCCCCCTCCGGATTGGTTTTCAGTCATGCATTTGAAAAGTATCGAGCATGCGCCACATCATCACCGGTCGGGAGCGAACCGCGACCATACCGGCTCGCGCACGTCGCCCTCGCCGCGCGCCAGCCGCTGTCGTACAAGCCCATCCGCAGATACGGTTTCCAGTACCCCCTTCGCCCCCTGCCGGGTCGCATAGATCAAAGTATCGCTGTTGGGCGCGAAGCTCGGCGACTCATCCTGCTGGCCCGTCGACACGACCAGTAGATTCCGCTTGTCGAGGTCCATGACCCCGATGCGAAAGTTACCGCGATCCATGTGCACTGTCGCCAGCTTTTTTCCGTCCGGCGACAGGCGCGGCCGAGCATTATAACTCCCTTCGAAGGTCACGCGCTCGGGCGTGCCGCCGGCCGCATTAATGCGGTAAATCTGCGGTCCGCCGCTGCGATCGGAGGTGAAGTATATCTCCCGGCCATCCGGTGACCAGCTGCCTTCGGTGTCGATGGCGCGGTTTGTCGTCAGGCGCTTTACCTCGCGGCTGGCAAGATCCATGACATGTATGTCCAGATTCCCATCCGCTCCACCAAGCGTCAGCACCAGCTTGCGGCCATCCGGCGAAAACGACGGAGAACCGTTGATGCCCGGCCGATTTGAAACCTGGACCCGGTTTCCGGTACGCAGCGTCTGCACGAAGATAGAGGAAGCGTCGCCTTCGAAGGAAACGTAGGCAAGACGGCGGGAATCGGGCGACCAGGCGGGTGACATGATCGGGTCGGGCGACTCCATGATGGTATGTTCGTTCTCGCCGTCGGCGTCGGAAACGATCAGCGTGTAGCTGCGGCCCTGTGCGCTTTCCCGCGCCGTAACGTACGCGATCTGTGTCGCGAACACGCCCTTTATGCCGGTCAGCTCTTCATAGATCATATCGGCCGCGCGATGTGCGGCGCCGCGCATGGTGCCCCGGCTCGTCGGCATTCGGTAGCCGACAAGCTGCTCGCCGCCGTAAACATCGAACAGCTGAAACTGCAGTGTGTAGGCGTTGTCTCCCGTCTGCATAAGCTTGCCGACGACGACGGCCTCTACGCCAAGAATGGACCAGTCCCCGAAATCCACATCGACCCCGGAGGTTGGTTTCTGCAGCATTTCGGCCTCGTCAACCGGGGCAAATCGCCCGCTTCGCTCCAGATCGGCGGCGATCACGCCGGCAATATCCAGCGGCGGCGCGCCCTCGTTACCTTCCCAGCCGAATGGAACGACTGCGATGGGCGCCTGGTTGCCGGCGCCTCGCGTAATCTGGATTTCAAGTTCCGCCAGGGCATTGCTGCACAGCAGAATCGCCGCAATGGTCAGTGCAAATGGGCGGATGCATCGTTGGACGAAGACTAGCAGAAGGTTTCTTTGCATATTTGTATCCAGATCGTCCCTTGTAAACAAGCGTACTAAATAAGCGTGCACGGTCGCGAACCGTTCGTTTTCCAGGCCGCAACGCGGATTGCTGCCGAAGCCGTCAGCCACACGGAGCTTATGCTTCAGGTTCAAAAATGAGCCGCAAGTTCCGTTCGAACAGCTCCGGGTTCTCCGGTTCCGGGAGCGGGGATGCCTTGAACACCGCTGCCTCGATAGAACGTCGCACGGCCGCGTCGCCATTGCAACTGACGATGTTCGCACCAACCACCTCGCCTCCCGGTATCTGGCGAACCTCGACGACACAGCGAAGTCCCGGTATGGCACTCGCCGGTCGCACCCAATTTCGCTGGATCGCCTGTTGAATGGCAAAAATGTACCGCTGCTGGTCGCCGGAGTTCAGTGCGTCCAGGCGCCGCTGTTCTTCGGCCAGTTCGGCCTGCAATTGCCGCATGCGCTCGGCTTCCTCGGCTTCCTCGCGGCGGCGTTCGTTTTCCTGACGCTGTCTCTCGATTTCCTCCAGTCGCTTTTTCTCGGCCTCCTGGCGTCGACGCTCCAGTTCGGCCTCCTCGCGCTTGCGCCTCTCTTCGGCTTCGCGACGTTGCCGTTCGCGTTCGGCTTGCTCCCGCTGACGGCGCTCGTCGGCTTCCTGTTCGAGCCGGCGCTGTTCAACGGCCTGTTGCTCGCGTATGCGCTCCTGCTCTCGTTCGAGATCCTGCTGCCGCTTGAGCCGCTCTGCCTCGATCCTCTGCTGTTCCGCCGGGTCAGGTTGCGGCTCCGGCTCGGGCTGTACTTGCGGTTCCGGGTCCGGCTCGACGACGCTCGGCCGTGACAGTTCCTCCTCGGTGACCAGGCTTGCCTGGATGGCAAGCGGGGTTATCGGAGGCGGCGGCCGCGAAAAATCGAACGCGAAGACCATGGCTGCAAAGATCAGCAGGTGCAGCAACACCGCCATGGCGACAGGCACGAAGTTTTGCTCGTTCTGGATCACTCAGGAAGGTGTCTCATTCCGGTATCGGGTAGGTGTCCAGCGGATCGGTGACGAAGCCGACATTTTCCGCCCCGGCCTGTTGCAGCAACACCATCGCTCCGACCACATTGCCGTAGGGCACTGCGCGATCGGCCTTCACCAAAATCGGTGTCTGCGGCCGGTTCTTCAGTATCGACGACGTCCTGGCGATAATTTCCTGGCTCCGGACCGGCTCGTCCTCGCTGTCGCCGACGTTCATGTAAAGATTGCCGTCCGCATCGACACTCACGATGAGCGGCGGATGGTTCGGCACGTCGTCAATCGGCTCGGCGCCGGCTTTCGGCAGTTCCACCTTGACCCCCTGTGTCAGCAAGGGAGCGGTGACCATGAAAATAATCAGCAATACAAGCATTACGTCGATATACGGGACAACATTGATCTCGGCCATGAGCTTGCGCTTTTGCAGAGGCGTTGCCATGTCAGACTTCCTTCTTTCTGCCCTGCGAATGCCGTTGCAGGATGCTTGAGAATTCCTCCATGAAACCGTCGTAACGGCTTTCGAGGCGAACGACCTTGTCCGCGTAACGGTTGTAGGCGACAACCGCAGGAATCGCCGCGAACAGGCCCATTGCGGTTGCGATGAGCGCTTCGGCGATGCCCGGCGCCACCATGGCCAGGGTCGCCGACTGCACATTTCCGAGGGCGCGGAAGGAATTCATGATGCCCCATACCGTGCCGAACAGCCCGACGTAGGGGCTGGTGGAACCTATCGTTGCCAGAGTGGCCAGGCCCTGCTCCAGCCGGTCCACTTCGCGCATCATCGCCACGCGCATCGCGCGGCGGCATTCTTCCACCAGCTTGTCGGGCTGCGTGTCCGCCTGCTCGACGCCGCGGTTGAACTCGCGAAACCCGGCTTCGAAAATACTCGACATTCCGATACTGCCGCCCTTCTGCCGATTGGCGCTGCGAAAGAGAGTTTGCAAATCGCCCCCGGACCAGAAGTTGGCTTCGAAAGTGTCGGATGCGCCCTTTGTTCGTTGAATGATGCGCCGCCTGGTGAAAATAATGCTCCAGGAAACAAATGATGCAATGAGCAGAATCAACATCACCAGTTGCACAGGAATGCTTGCACCCATGATCAGGTGCAGGAATGACATATCGGTTGTCATGATCGAGAGTCCTTGAAAAGTGTGCCGGGCAGCCTCGCGGGCTTGAGAGTGTCGGCGTCGAGATACGCTGCTCGCGTGGTGCCGCAACAGAGCAGTTCGCCGCCAGAGCGGTCGCGATAAATCTTCTGTTCGATCAGAAAACTCGCTCGCGCAAGATCAACAAGCCCGGCGGTGACAATGAGTTCATCATTGAAACGTGCCGGCGCCAGGAAATCAGCCTGTGTATCGACCACGACGAATAGTCGTCTTTTCTCATAAAGCAGAACATCCTGTTCGACACCGAGCGAGCGCAACCATTCCGTGCGGGCACGCTCCATAAACTTGAAATAATTCGCGAAGTACACCAGGCCCTGGGCGTCGGAATCCTCGTAATAAACCCGCACGGGCCACACGAAGGGGCAGGCTGATTCCTTGCACGCTTCCGCGCTCGCGTCCGCGTTCGCATATTGCTTGTTCAACCGCCGCTACTCAGGAGTCGGGAAACAAAGGCAGGTCCGGCGTCGATTCCCGCGCCGGGGGAGTCAGCCCGAAATGCAGCCAGGCGCTCCGCGTTGCGACCCGGCCGCGCGCCGTCCGCATCATGAATCCCTGTTGAATAAGATAAGGTTCCAGCACATCTTCAATGGTGCCTCGCTCCTCCCCCAGTGCCGCGGCAAGGCTCTCTATGCCTACCGGGCCTCCATCAAATTTTTCGATAATCGTCTGCAGCAGGCGGCGGTCCATGGCGTCGAAGCCGTTCGGGTCGACCTCCAGCATGTCCATCGCTCTGACGGCAACATCTTCCGTCACTACTCCTTCGGCCTGCACTTCGGCAAAGTCCCGGACACGGCGCAATAGCCGATTGACGATCCGGGGCGTGCCCCGGGCGCGTCCGGCAATCTGTGCAGCGCCGCCTGGCTCGATCGGCAGATTGAGGATGCCGGCCGAGCGTTTGGCGATGGTTTCGAGATCGCCGGTCGAGTAAAACTCAAGTCTCTGCACGATGCCGAATCGATCGCGCAGCGGCGAGGTCAGCAGGCCGGCTCTCGTGGTAGCGCCCACGAGCGTGAACGGCGGCAGGTCGAGCTTGATCGAGCGCGCTGCCGGCCCTTCGCCGATCAGGATGTCGAGTTGGAAGTCTTCCAGCGCCGGGTAGAGAACCTCCTCGACGACTGCGCTCAGGCGATGAATTTCGTCGACGAACAGAACGTCGTTGGGCTCGAGATTCGTCAGAATGGCGGCCAGGTCGCCGGGGCGTTCCAGAACCGGGCCCGAAGTCTGGCGCAGGTTCACGCCCATCTCGTGGGCCACGATATGCGCCAATGTGGTTTTTCCAAGGCCGGGCGGACCGAAAATCAGCACGTGGTCGAGTGCTTCGCCACGATTTCTCGCAGCAGTGATGAAGATTTCCATCTGCTGTTTTACGGCCGGCTGCCCCACATAGTCCGCGAGTGCCTTTGGCCTGATCGCACGATCGAAGACGCGGTCGTCGGGCCGTGGCGCCGCACTGGTCAGGCGATCCGTTTCAATGGCCGTCATCCGGTTACCGCCTGTCGTAACGCGGAACGAATGATGTCTTCGGCCGGCATTCCCTCGATGTCCAGTTGCGCCAGCAGACTTTTGACTTCCCGGGGCTTGTAGCCCAGTGCGATCAGGGCATCGAATGCCTCGCTTCTGGCGTCCGGCGGCGCCGCACGTCCGGCCGCTCCAGGCGATACGAAAGCGGCATCCAGACGATCACGCATCTCGATAATCAGGCGTTCCGCCGTCTTGCGCCCTACTCCCGGGATCTTGACCAGCATGGCGCTCATTTCCTGCTGCACGGCACGGTGGAAATCCGCAACAGTCATGGCCGACAGAATGGCGAGTGCCATTTTTGCGCCGACGCCGCTGACCTTAAGCAACGCGCGAAAAAGCTGCCGCTCCTCTCCGGTGCCGAAGCCGAACAGCGATTGCGCATCCTCCCTGACATGAAGGTGGGTGTGCAGGAATACTTCTGCGCCCAGCTGCGGCAGGTCGAGAAAGGTCGACATGGGCGTCTCGATCTCGTAACCGACACCGGCGCATTCCACGATGATCCAGGGTGGCTGCTTGGAAGCCAGGCGACCGCGGAGAGATCCAATCATCTCGAGCTGGCCGCGGCTGGCGCGCCGGCGATACGTGCTTGCAGGCGGCGCTGGTGCCCATGACAAAGCGCTGCGGCAAGCGCATCGGCCGCGTCAGGAGACGGGGCGCCCTGCAGGCTCAGCAGGGAAACGACCATATGCTGGACCTGGGCCTTTGTCGCGGCACCGCTGCCGACCACCGCCTGCTTGATCTCTCTGGGGGCGTACTCGTACACAGTGAGTTCGGATTCGAATGTTGCACAAAGCGCCGCGGACCGGGCCTGCCCGAGCTTGAGCGCGCTCATGGCGTTGCGGTGCACGAAGACCGTTTCGATGACGGCGGCGTCCGGCCGGTATTCGGACACAAGCTCGCCCACGGAGCGAAAAATCAGACGCAGGCGGGCAGCGAAATCGCCCTCGGCACTGCGTATCGAGCCGCTCGCGACGTAGCCCGCACGGTCGTTCTCGAAATCAAGCACGCCGAAACCGGTCACTCGGGAACCGGGATCGATGCCCAGTATTCGTATTCTGTTGGTCAATGCCTGCCTCAAAGCTGTGACAGTACGTCGTCACGAATTTCGGCGTTACTGTAAACATTCTGTACGTCGTCCAGATCTTCCAGCATTTCCAGGAGCTTCACCATGGAGGCCGCATCCTCGAGAGCCAGCTCGTTCGTGGTCGCGGCCCACAGCGTCGGCTCCGAACGCTCGGGGATGAACCCGGCCTCGCGCATGGCGTTCCGTACCGCTTCGAACTCCATTGGATCCGTCAGAACCTGTATAGACTTGTCTTCATCAACTATCACGTCCTCCGCGCCCGCCTCGATCGCTGCTGCCATTATCGCGTCTTCGTCGCTGCCCGCGGGCCACGACAGCAAGCCCACTTGATTGAAAAGGTAACTGACCGAGCCATCGGCGCCCAGATTGCCACCGAATTTCGAAAACGCGTGCCTGACATCCGCGGCCGTGCGATTGCGATTGTCCGTCAGGCAATCGACCAGCACCGCCGTGCCCGCGGGGCCGTAGCCCTCATACCGCACTTCCTGAAAATCCGAGCCGCCCATTTCCCCGCCGCCGCGCTTGATCGCGCGGTCGATGTTGTCCTTCGGCATGCTGTGCGCCTTGGCCTTGTCGACCGCAAGGCGCAGGCGGGGATTCGACGCAATATCGCTGCCGCCCATACGTGCCGCAACGCTTATCTCACGGATCAGGCGGGTAAAAAGCTTACCCCGCTTCTTGTCCTGCGCCCCCTTGCGATGCTGAATATTCGCCCATTTGCTGTGACCGGCCATAGAATCCGTTGCTGCCCCGTGGATGCTTCTGAATGGCAAATAGTCGCTTTCCGGATTTGCCCCAGCCCCCAGACGGGCTCCTCCGGCAAGCGCCGGCATCACCTGCCGGTTTGCGCGCGTATGATAACGGTATTCGAATATCGACACATCCTCGACAATCCGCCAAATGGTCACGACTGAACACGAAAATCGCGAGATGCGCGCCGAACAGGACGACATCGTCGCCCAATCGCGACAGTTTCTCTCGTCGCTGGGCTCGCTGGCCGGGCCGCAGCGCGCGGAAGGACAGGCCATCGCTGTCACCCTGGAACAGCTGGGGCTCGCGCCGGCGCTCATCGCAGCCGCTCATCTTTATCCCCTCGCCCGTGACGGGATTGTGACCGTCCGCGATCTGGCAAAAACACCTCTCGCGGCCCTCGAGCCTACCCTGCAGGGTCTTTTGCAATTCGGCCGTTTCTCCCTCCCGCCCGACTGGCAACCCGGCGAAGCGCTTGCCGTAAGCCAGTCCGAAGCGCTGCGCAGAATGTTGCTGGCGGTCGTGTCGGACGCGCGCCTGGTGCTGGTCCGCATCGCGGAACAGCTTTACCGCCTGCGGACGGCAAAGAAAGCCTCGCCCGGCGAGCAGCGGTCCATCGCGATCGAGACCCGCGAGATCTATGCGCCTTTAGCAAACCGGCTGGGCGTATGGCAGCTTAAATGGGAACTGGAGGATTTCGCCTTTCGGTATCTCGAACCGGAACGTTACCTGCAGATTGTCCGTGCCCTCAACGAAAAGCGCGCAGAGCGAGAGGCCGCGATCGAAGCGGTGCGCCAGGCCTTTGCAGCGGAGCTTGCCGCAAGCGGCATCGAGGCCAACGTCACTGCACGGCCGAAGCACATCTACAGCATCTGGCGGAAAATGCAGCGCAAGGAGAGCGGCCTGGAGCATATTTTCGATATTCGGGCAGTGCGCATTCTCGTCCAGAGCGTGAGCGACTGCTATGCGGCGCTGGGCGTGGTGCACAACCGCTGGCCCTACCTGAGGAGAGAATTCGACGACTACATCGCCAATCCCAAGGAAAACAGTTACCGCTCCCTGCACACGGCCGTCATCGGCCCAGGCAACCATGTGGTCGAAGTGCAATTGCGCACGCAGGAAATGCACCGGCAGGCGGAGCTCGGTGTTGCGGCGCACTGGCGCTACAAGGAAGGCGGCGGCGCCAAACCCGCCTTCGACCAGAAAATTCGTTTCCTGCGGCAGCTTCTCGAACCCTCCGACCGCGACGGGGATTTACTCGAACAGTTCCGCGGCGACGTCTTCGAGGACCGCGTGTACGCCTTGAGCCCCAGGGGCGACGTCGTCGAGATGCCGTCGGGTTCCACGCCGCTCGATTTCGCCTATCACGTGCATACGCAGGTGGGGCACCGTTGCCGGGGCGCCAAAGTGAATGGCCGCATCGTTCCGCTGACTTACAAGGTGCAGATGGGGGACCGGATCGAGATAATAACCGGCAAGGAACCGCAGCCGAGCCGGGACTGGCTGAGCCCGAAGACAGGCTATCTCGCCGCCGCGCGGAGCCGAGCAAAAGTACGTAACTGGTTTCGCCAGCAGGATCGGGACCAGAATCGCAAGCAGGGCCGCGATGTCCTCGATCGGGAACTTGCGCGCCTGAACGTGCGGGACGTGGCCACCGACCGCATCGCAGCGGAGCTGAAATTCGACCACAGCGATGCGCTCTACGTTGCATTGGGCGCGGGAGATGTCACGCCCACGGCTGTTGTCAATGCCATTCAACGCCTGCGCAAAGAGGAGACCGCCCCGCCCCCGTTGCCCGCACAGCGGCGCCGCTTGCGCAAGAGAACGGCCGATGAGCAGGTCGAGATTCACGGTGTTGGCGATCTGCTGTGCACTCTTTCCCGCTGCTACCGGCCAGTGCCGCCCGAGGACATTGTCGGCTACATCACGAAAGGCCGGGGCGTCAGCATCCATCGCCAGGACTGCGGTAACTTTCACGGGCTTTACAGCCGCCATCCCGAGCGCGCAATCGACGTCGACTGGCGCGATCCGGCAGACGAAACCTATCCTGCGGAGCTGATGATCCAGGCCTACGACAGACAAGGCCTTCTGCGCGATGTGACCAGCGTGCTGGCGGACGAAAAAGTGAGCGTCGACGGTATTCAGACAAGTACGAATCAGCAGCGCATGCAGGCACGGATGGAACTGCGGATTCTGGTCCCGGGGCTCGCGGCTCTCAGTAGCGTCATCGCCAGGCTGGAGCAGGTTCCCAACGTCACCTCGGTGCGCCGAAAGCGCTGACCGGCGCCGCCATGCTCCGACCCCTGATCGCTTGCGGCAGCGAGGTTGCTGCCGTCCCTGCGCTCTCGTTTGCCTTATTTGTTGACGTTGTTGAGCGCTTTCCCGTCCACGGCAAGCGAAGCCTCGTGCATCGCCTCGGCCAGGGTCGGATGCGCATGTATCGTACGCTGCAGATCTTCCGTGCTTGCGGAGAACTCCATTGCGAGTACGGCCTCCGCAATCAGTTCTCCTGCCATCGGGCCTATGATGTGAACGCCCAGAATCTCATCATCGTCCGATGCTGAAACGATTTTCACCATGCCGGCGGTCTGTTCCATCGCCTTGCCCCGGCCGCTCGCGGCGAATGGAAAGGAGCCCGTCTTGTAAGGCCGCCCCCCTTCACTCGCTTCCTGCTCGGTCTTCCCGACCCAGGCAATTTCCGGCGCCGTATAAATTACCGACGGGATCACGTTGTAATTCACTTCAGCAACTTCCCCGGCGATAAGATCCGCCGCCATGACGCCTTCTTCCGATCCCTTGTGCGCCAGCATCGGGCCACGCACACAGTCACCTATTGCGAACACGCCCTTTACTCGCGTGCGGCATTCCTCGTCGACCGGGATGAATCCCAGCTCGTCAACGTCGATGCCGCAGTCCTCGCCGAAAAGCCCCTCGGTGAACGGTTTCCGACCCACAGCCACAACGAGCTTGTCGACTTCCGCCGTCTGCCCGCCGGAGCCGTCTTCGTATCTGAGGCTGACTCCCTTCGCCGAAGCTTCCGCTCCCGTGAGCCTGGCGCCGAGGCGAATGTCCATTTTCTGGCGCTTGAGCTGTTTTCCGGCTTCCCGCGCGACTTCGCGATCGACCACGGGGAGTAGTTCATCCAGCGCTTCCAGCACGAGCACTTCGGAGCCGAGACGATTCCACACGCTCCCCAGCTCCAGACCGATAATGCCCGCGCCGATGACGCCGAGCTTCGAAGGAACCTCGTTGAATTCGAGCGCACCCCAGGAATCCACAATCTGCTTGCCGTCGAAGGGCGCCACCTTCAGCTCAACGGGGGCAGAACCGGTCGCGAGAATCACATAACGCGCGTCGAATATCTCCGGCTCCCCCGATCGCGGAGTGAATTCCACCTTCCGGTCTGCCAGCAGCTTTCCGTGCCCGACGAGCCCGTCGACCTTGTTGGCTTTGAACAGGCCGGCGATGCCGCCGGTCAATTGGCGAACGATGCTTTCCTTGCGTTTTTGCATCGCGGCCAGATCCAGCTTGACGCCGGAGAACTGGATGCCGTGTTTGCTGAACTCGTGCTCCGCGCGGTGAAAAAGCTCCGAAGATTCGAGCAGCGCCTTCGAAGGAATACAGCCGGCATTGAGGCAGGTGCCGCCAAAGGCGTTCTTGCCGTCGAGGTTCTCCCATTCGTCAATGCATGCGACCTTCATTCCGTGCTGGCTCGCCCGTATGGCGGCTATGTAGCCGGCGGGGCCTGCCCCGATCACGATCACGTCGTAGTTCCTGGCCATCTCCGTCCTTTCACTCCCTCACTTGCTTTCCGGGTCTCTCTTGAGCACCACGTCGCTGGTCGCCATCAGAACTGCAACAGCATCCGTCCAGGATCCTCGAGAGAGTTCTTGATCCTTACCAGAAACTGCACGGCTTCGCGGCCGTCGATGATGCGATGGTCATAAGTCAGGGCGACGTACATCATCGAACGAAGCGCAATCTCGCCGTCTACCGCAACGGGTCTTTCCTGGATCGTGTGCATGCCCAGAATGGCGCTCTGCGGAGGATTCAGAATAGGCGTCGACAACAGCGAGCCGAAAATGCCGCCGTTCGTAATCGTGAAGGTGCCGCCCGTCAGCTCCTTCATCGTCATTGAGCCGTCACGCGCCTTTTTCCCGAGCTCCGCGATGTCGCTTTCAATTTCGGCAAAACCGAGCTGGTCCACATCGCGCAGAACAGGCACCATCAATCCCCGCTCCGACGACACGGCGATGCCGACGTCGAAATAGTCGTGATAGACGATTTCGTTGCCCTCGACAGAAGCGTTGACGACCGGAAATTTCTTTAGTGCTTCGACCGAAGCCTTCACGAAAAACGACATGAAGCCCAGCTTCGCACCGTGCTCCTTCTGGAACGACTCCTTGTAACGGTTGCGCAGCGCGATGACTTCCGTCAGGTCGATCTCATTGAACGTCGTCAACATGGCGGCTGTTTGCTGGGCCGCGACCATTCGCTCCGCAATTCGCGCCCGAAGCCTTGTCATGGGCACTCTTTGCTCCGTCCTGGAGAGACTGCGGGCCTCGCGAGCCGGCGGCCCTTCCTCGTGTGAGTCGCCGGTAACGTCGTTCTCGTCGCCGTGCGACTTGAGATACTCCATGACGTCCGACTTTGTGATGCGGCCGTCGCGGCCGCTTCCGCTGACGATCGTCGCTTCCAGATCATGTTCTTCCAGCAAACGCCGGACCGCCGGACTCAGTTTGTGCGCGCTGCCGCCAGGTGCAGCCGCTTCCTCCTGCCCGGAGTCCTCCTCAACCCGATCCCCGGCCGCCTTGTCTTTTGCCGCTGGCGGCGCTTCCTGTGCACCGCCGTCCCGCGGTTCCTGCTGCGCCTCGCTGCCCTCGGCCGCAGGCGAGGTCTTCTCAGCGCCTTCATCGAGTACTGCGAGCAAGTCACCGGCCGCAACGGTCGCGCCATCTTTGGCCTTGATCTCCTTGAGCGTCCCCGAGGCCGGGGCCGGCACTTCCAGCACCACCTTGTCCGTTTCGAGATCTGCAAGATTCTCGTCCCGTGAGACCGAGTCCCCCGGCTTCTTGTGCCAGGCGATCAGGGTGGCGTCTGTGACCGACTCCGGCAGCGCCGGAACCTTGATCTCTATGCTCATGCGTCCTTCCGTTGATTGCTTTTACGTTTTTGACCGGCCCGCTTGCTTTTCTTCGCCCTGCCCGCTCTCTTCGGCTCCTCGGATTTGCTGGCCGTGATTTCCATGCCCAGGGCCGCTTCGACCAGCGCCTGCTGCTGCTGCAAATGCAGTTTGATGATGCCGGACGCCGGGGCGGCGGCTCCTGGCCGACCGGCATAATACAACTCCTGGCCAGGTTTGAGCGGTTCCTGCAAGCGGTGACGGATCTGGTACCAGGCGCCCTGGTTCTGCGGTTCCTCCTGGCACCACACGATCTCTTCGGCCTCGGCATACTCGGCGATCGCCGCAGCGTACTGATCGGTGGGAAATGGGTAGAGCTGTTCGATACGGATGAGGGCCACGTCCCGGATCTTTTCGGCGCGGCGCGCCTGAAGAAGATCGTAGTAAACCTTGCCGCTGCAGAAGACCAGTCGCCGAACATCCTGCCGGTCGACGTCGTCGATTTCAGGAATGATTACTTCGAAGCGCCCCCCGGAGAGGTCGGACAGCGGCGATACCGACAGCTTGTGTCGCAGCAGGCTCTTCGGCGTCATGACGATGAGCGGCTTCCGGTACGGCCGCAACATCTGTCGCCGCAACATATGGAACATCTGCGACGGCGTTGACGGCACGCAAACCTGCATATTGTTTTCAGCGCAAAGCTGCAGAAAGCGCTCCAGCCGCGCCGACGAATGTTCCGGGCCCTGGCCTTCATAACCGTGCGGAAGAAAAAGCGCGAGCCCGCACAGTCGGCCCCATTTCGCCTCGCCCGAGCTGATGAACTGGTCAATGACGACCTGAGCCGCATTGGCAAAATCGCCGAACTGTGCTTCCCACACGACCAGGGTATTGGGCTCGGTCGTTGCATAGCCGTACTCGAAGCCCATCACCGCGGCTTCCGACAGCAGCGAATCGATAATCCGAAAAGACGAGGGCCGTTCAGAAATCGATTGCAGGGGAATGTATTCGACCCTGTTCTTCTGATTATGCAGCACGGCGTGGCGGTGAAAAAACGTGCCGCGGGATGTGTCCTGGCCAGTCACGCGGCAATCAAAGCCGTCGTCGATGAGGCTGGCGTAAGCCATCGTTTCGGCAAAGCCCCAGTCCATCTCGATTTCGCCGGCACCCATGCGCACCCGCTCATCGATGATGCGCTTGACCCGGCCGTGCAGCACAAATCCCGGAGGCAGCGCCGTAATCTTGCCTGAATACTCCGCCACCCTGGCGGAATCGATCGTGGTGTCTACGGGATCGTCCCATCGGGAGTCGAGATACTCGCTCCAGTCGGGGGTGTATTCGTTGCCGATGAGCCCGAGCGAAGATTTCGGCACCGGCTCGCCCCGGTCAAGCCGATCGCGGTAGTCCTCCTGGAATGCAGAAACGCCCTCCGCATCCGTGACCCCCGCGGCGACCAGCTTGTCTGCATACCGCTCGCGCGTGGACTTTTGCTTGCGAATGGTTCCATACATGACGGGTTGTGTGGCGCTCGGCTCGTCGGCCTCGTTGTGCCCGTGGCGGCGGTAGCAAACGAGGTCGATTACGACATCCTTTTTGTAGCGCTGCCGGTATTCGAGCGCGAGCCGGGTTACAAAAACCGCGGCTTCGGGATCGTCGCCATTGACGTGAAAGATGGGCGCCTCGATCATCTTCGCGATATCGGTGCAATAGGGCGTCGATCGCGCGTCCGACGGCCTGCTGGTCGTAAACCCGATCTGGTTGTTGATGACGATATGAACCGTGCCTCCGGTCCTGAAACCGTTCGTTTGCGACAGTTGGAACGTTTCAGCTACGACCCCCTGCGCAGCAAATGCCGCGTCGCCATGCATGAGCACCGGCAATACTTCGAGACGTTCGAAGTCTCCGCGACGCTGCTGCCGTGCGCGCACGGAGCCCTCGACGACAGGATTGACGATTTCGAGATGCGACGGGTTGAATGCCAAAGCAATGTGCACCTTTCCGCCCGGAGTCTTGATATCGGCGGAGAAGCCTTTGTGGTACTTGACGTCGCCCGAACCTTTCATCTCGTCCGGATCGATGTTGCCTTCGAACTCGTCGAACAGGGCTTCCGGAGGCTTGCCAAGGACGTTGACCAGCACGTTGATCCGGCCGCGATGCGCCATGCCGATGACAAACTCGCGAATGCCTGCCTCACCGCCTCGCTGTATCAGGTCGTCCAGCATCGGGATCAGACTCTCGCCACCTTCGAGCGAAAAACGCTTCTGTCCCACGAACCGCGTGTGCAGGTAACGTTCGATACCTTCAGCAGACGTCAGTTGTTCCAGGATCCACAGGCGTTCCTCGGTAGACAGCCCGCCGGAGACGATTCCCTGTTCGAAGCGCTTCCTGAGCCAGAGGCGCTCGCGCGCGCGCGACATGTGCGCAAACTCCGCCCCGATCTTGCCGCAGTAGATTTTTTGCAGCAGCGCGAGGATGTCACGGAGCGCCATGCGCCGGTTTCCCGTGCCCGCCAGGCCGCCGGTAAAGAACTCGGTGTCCATATCCGCTTCCGACAGGTTGAGATAGTCGAGCTTGAGTACACCCGGAACCGGTCGCTCCATGAGGCCAAGCGGATCGATATCCGCGATCTGGTGACCGCGGAGACTGTAGACCTGGATGAGGCGGGACACAGCGGCCTGTTTCTCGCTTGCAGCCGATGGCCCGGCAACGGCCTTGCCGTCTGCCCGGGAAATCTTTGCGTTTTCCGCCAGCTGCCTGCGGATCGGCGTGTGGGGAATCTCGTGCTGGAGATCACCGAGCGAGCGGAAATAGTGCTGCCAGCCGTCGCTGACTGACGCCGGATCCGCCAGAAACGTTTCGTACAGCGCCTCGACCGATGCTGCATTCAGGCCAAACAGAGGCGACGAGGCGTATTGCTCTTTTAGCGAATTGCTCACGAATTATTCACAATAAACTTTTTGCCAATAGAAATGCGTCGCTCAACCGAAGATCGCGACGGCTTTGACAGGTGAGGCCCGGGCTCGTCGAGCACGGCCGAAAAATCGGGATCTCAGTTTAGCGTATGACCTTCGCCGAGGGAATCCGTCTTTCCGTCACACCGGTTGCAGAAGAAGGACAAACTGGTAACAAACGAGACAAGCATAAAGACTGAAGAACACGGTGAGGAAGACGCCGGTGCGAAGTCGGTTGAACAGGCTGGAGCGTGAAAGGAACACCAGCATGAGAAGACCGCAAGCCGTCAAAAGCATTTTGCTGGTCGCAAACACCGAAACTCCCCGGTCGATGGCAAGCGCCATGAGCGGGTTTACCTCGATGGCGCCCCGATTGATGAGTTCGAGGGTGAAAAGTGCATCGAGGCTGCTGAGAAGCATTGTGCCGGTCGCCAGAAAGAACAGCCACGGGTGATGCCAGTCTACAAAAAGAGGCTGGTCCTCGGTGCTGCGGCGAGGACAGCGCCGTCTCGAACGAAGAAAGCCGAAAAGCACCGTCTTCCAGCCGAATTCGCGCCGGTCGCTCAAGGCCCGGCAGTCCGTCGCCAACTCCATTTGCTCACTGTCGTTCACGCTCTCTCCTTGTTTCGTTGCCGCACTGGCAAGTGCAAGCTTATTGTTTTTTTCCCGGTTCTTCTTTCACGCTCATTGCATCTTCTTGCGTCAGTCGAAGAAGTGCTGCTATCACTGCATTCCTGTGTTCAGGCTTGCGCAGCCCTGCCCACGCCATACGATTGCCGGGCAGGAAACGCGCCGGTTCGGCGAGCCACGCGTCGAGGGCTTGCGGCGTCCATACGAAATCGGATTCCAGCAGTGCCTGCGAGTACGGATAGCCGTCCACGGTGCCGACCCCCCTGCCGAAAAAACCGGCAAGATCAGGGCCGGCGACAGAAGGAGTCGTCTTCTCAAAGCTGTGACAGCTGCGGCACTGCATGGCAAGCATCCTACCGTATTCGACATCGGCATTCCTGTACTGCGGCAGTTTGAGGTAGTCGTTCGTCGGCAATACCACTTGCTCCCCCAGCGTTGCCGCCGTCACGACGCCCGCGTCCTCGTCGCTGCCAGGATCACCGGCGGGCGTCGTCGGGCCGCTGCAGGCAGAGGCGAGTATTGCCACGGTAATCGCCGTACCGAGGCCTGACCTGCACCCGTCGCGGCTCCGGATGCTGGCTGGCGATGTGCGGAACGAAATCATTGCGGCAGTAACCATTGCTCTTTATGTTCGAGGACCGGGCAAACGGCCCGTCAATGGGCTGTCGACAAGTTCATTTTCACGAAGCTTCCGGTAATTATCAACGGATAATTGCACCCGGGTCTGCACCGGAGTTTGTCCATGCCACGATTCACATATTTGTTCGGGGATTCCGCAGCTTAAACTGCGTCATCACAAACCCCGGCGGCATATACCCGGGCGATAAGCGGTTCGTTCACAGAACATAATGCAACGGGAAAAAGGAAACCCGCCTTGCGTCCTTGATATTTCTGCACTGCGAAACCAGTTTCGCGACTCTCTCTTACGAGCCAACTGCCCTACGCTGGCGGCCTTGCAGTCATTACGCGCAAACGGGCCAGACCATGCAGCAGCCGGCACGTCCGACATTCACTGTCTCTGTCACTGCGCTGATGATTTTCCAGGTTGCCGCGCTTTTTGCCCGCAGTATGCTGGAACTGTCGCTTGTCGATCGCGGTTTGGAAAAAACGGTCGCGCAGGACCTCAGCTATCTCGTGGTACCTCCGATTCTGCTCGTATTGATGTTTCCGTATCTGAATCGCTGCAGAGTCGCTCTTGCGGAGCTACTCAGTCCCGCCGACCTGACGATGCGCGTGATCGTTTTGTCGGTACTGCTCGGGCTTACGCTGCGCATGCTGTTCTGGTGCGGGCTCACCTTGCTGATATGGCTGCGCGCTATCGGCACGTCCGGCCCGGATTTCGAAGCGGCAGCAATGATCGGCTTCAACTGTGCACCGCTCCCGGTGATCGTATTGAGCCTAACGGTCGTGGCCTTTCTCATCCCCGTGATCGAGGAACTGATCAACCGCGGTTTCATTCTTCACGCGTTACTGGCACGCGGAACGGGAATTTCGGTGCTGGTCAGCGCGCTGCTCTTCGCTGCCATGCACACGCCATCCAGTTATGTTCTTGCCTTTCTGATCGGCCTGCTTCTCGCGCTCCAGATGTTGAATTACAGGACGCTTTGGGCACCCATAATCACACACGCTACTTATAACGCAACGACGGTGCTGGACTGGGAATGCTTTCGAATCGTCTGGAGTCCGCCTGCTTCCGACCCGGCGCTTCAGATGCTTGCTGCAGTCTCCGCAGTGGTGATTCCGGGGGGTACATGTGCGGCCCTGTACCTGGTCAGCAAAAAGGCGGGCCGGGGCAAGATCGATGCCCCGGCCGCCCTGACCTCGCGGTTAAAGCGAGTTTGCCACCCGTTCGATGACGTGTGACGTCGCGAACACCAGCGCTTCGTAAATGTTCACGAGGTCATCGCCCACAGTGGAAGTGTTTTCGACACCACCGTAGCTATTGGTAGGCGTGCACTCACCGGTACCTCCGGAGACACAGCCCAGTTCGGCAATATTCAGTTCCCGCATGACATCAACCTCCATTTTGTGTCAGACCGCGCTTCCTGCGCAGGATCACCATAGTTCAGGCCGCATCACTCTGCGAATGCAGAATGTCGGAGAAACACGCGGAAAGGGGCGCAACCCGATCCGTGCCTGTCCCAGGGGTTTAAAGCCGGTCCAGCCAATCGTGAAACCGAAAGAGCGCGAGCCTTGCCTGCAGATAGTGGCGTCGAAGCCGCGGCAGGGGAAACGGCGATGGCAGCCCGCGAAGCATGAGAGGCAGTTGCTCCGCTACCCCGTCCGACGCCGGTGAAACGAGCTCGTCGGCCAGCTTCTTGCCGCTCCAGGTTGCGGTATTGACTCCGTTGCCATGGTAGCCCCAGGCAAACAGCACGGACGGGTCTTCGGCCAGGCGCCCCAGGCTCGGCGTCAGGCGACGCGTGATACAAATAAGCCCGTGCCAGCGGTATTCGAAACCCGCCTGCCGCCATGCGGGCCACAGCAGACGGAATTGCCTCTCCAAATCCGCGAAAGTGCTGCGCGCGCCCTCGTCGCTCCCGGTTGCATGGCCGCGGCCGCCGAAGAGCATCCGCCTGTCCGGCAATAGCCGGTAATAGTTGAGAATCCGCTTTGCTGTAATCGCCTGGTTCTGCGTGCGCCATCCGTGTGCCGCCAGTTCGCCGTCCGTCAACGGCCGTGTCACGACGATGGCGCTTATGACGGGCAAGGGCCGCGCGTAAAAAGCCTTGTGCAGCTGTTCCGGCATGAAGCCATTGGTTGCGAAGATCACGCTGCGAGCACGCAGGGTACCGCCGGCTGTCGCCAAAACATGCTCCTTGCCGTGCCTGGTCCAGCCGAGGACTTCGCTCGATGGATGCAGGATCGCTCCATGACGTTCAGCCGCGGCCGCGAGACCGAGCAGATAGCGCATAGGATGCAAGGAAAATGCCGGTCGCTGTACGACGCCCCCGTGCAATTCCGAGGAGTCGAAATATTGCTCGCGAAATTCCTCCGCCGACAGCACGCTCGTGTCCAGGCCGAGCCGGTCCCGCTGGGTTTTTGCGTACTCGCCGAGCTGCAGGAAGACGCGGCGCGAAGGCGCCACTTCAAGTTCTGCATTGCCTTGCACGTCGGCCGTTATGCGCTCCTCCGAGAGGATCTGCCGCACCAGTTCGATCGCATCCACCTGCGCGCGATAGAAGCGCCGGGTCTCGGATATGCCATAGCGCCGCAGCATCTGGTCCAGCGTGAGGGAAGTACCCCCGATTCCGCAAAAGCCGGCATTGCGGCCGGAAGCGCCCCAGCCGAGAGGCCCCGCCTCCAGAACCCTGGTGTCGACATGGTGCTCCTTGCACAGGTGGTAGGCGGCACTAAGGCCCGTGTAGCCGCCGCCAATAACGGCGACGTCGCAGCGTTCGTCCCGCGACAGCGGGGATGCCTCCAGCGGAACCGCAGCGGCCGTCGCTTCCCACAGCGACGGCTGCGGCCGGTCGAAGCGGTACATGTCGGCATCGTAAAGGCGTTTGGCGGGCACCGCGTACCTCGTTTCAGCCGCTAGCCGGCGCCGGCCGTCGTAACTGCGCATCGCGCCGTACGAAGTACAGGCTGGCGAGCATCGCCAGCAATAGCGGCAAGGGGACAAGAACCAGTGTGTACCAGCCGTAAAGGTGCATCACTGTGCCGGCGAGAAGGGAACCCAGAGCCGAGGTTCCAAAAACGCTGAATTCGTTGACAGCCTGCGCCTTGAAGCGCTCCGACATCGAGTAGGTCAGCGTAAGCATCGTCGTACCGCCTACGTACAGAAAATTCCAGCCTGCGCCAAGCAACACCAGCGCGACCGTGTAATGCATGACCGACTGCCCCTGCAGGCCGACGATACAGGCCGCCGTGAGTCCCAGCGCACCGGCCGTCATCAGACGAGCCACTCCAAATCTTTCCAGCAGGAATCCGGTGGCGAGGGACGGCAGGTACATCGCCAGTACATGGCTGCGAATGACGTCGGCTGTCTGCCCGAGCGAGTATCCGTCATTGACGTGCATGCTCAATGGCGTCGCCGTCATGATCAGCGTCATCACCCCGTACGCGGTCGTGCCGCCGAGTACGGCTACGAGAAATACCGGCCTGCGAACTATGTCGCCCAGCGGCCTCTGCGGAGTCTGCGGGTCGCTATCATGCTCACCGCGCAGGGGGCCGAGGAAAAGAATGAGGCAGGCCTGAATCAGATAAAGCGCTGCAACCGCCACAAGCGTGCCGGCGTACTGCACCTCGTCGATCAGATTCTCCCCCAGGTTGACCAGTTCGGGCCCGATCAGGGCCCCGCCTATCGCGCCCAGAAGAACGAACGAGATTGCCCTGGCGGCAAATGCCGGCTCCACGCTTTCGGCCGCGGCAAAACGGTACTGCTGTGTAAAGGCGAGATTGATGCCGAAGAGCGCGGCCGCGACAACGAACCAGGGGAAGCTGGACGACAGCAGCGCGTAGGCCGCCAGCAGCATTGCCAGGAAGGAGCTGACTGACGCCAGCGCGAAGCTGCGGCGACGGCCGATGGCGCGCATGAGCATGGATGCAGGAATGGTGGTGGACGCGACGCTGACCACCATGACGGAGATCGGCAGCGTCGCAAAAGCCGGGTCGTCGGACAGCTTCGTGCCAATGATGCCGCCCAGCGTCACCAGCACGATGGATCCGGTCGCGGATATCAGCTGACATATCGTCAGTAGTAGAATGTTGCGAACGCGCATCGGTCTCGGCAACCATTGGAGATCAACAGCGCATTTTTACACATTCACGGCGGAAATCACCCGGTGCTGAGGCTTTCCAGCAATATCGTCATTCCCGAAGAGGACCTCGAGTTGAGTGCCGTTCGCGCTCAAGGCGCCGGTGGGCAGAACGTAAACAAGGTGGCCACGGCCGTTCACCTGCGCTTCGACATCAAAGCCTCAGGGGTTATACCGGACGATGTGAAAGAGCGCCTGCTGGAGATGCCGGATCGGCGCATTACCGACGATGGTCTCGTCATCATCAAGGCGCAGAGGTTTCGCAGCCAGGCGAAGAACCGGGAGGACGCGCTCGCGCGACTCGCAGAGCTCGTGGGGAAGGCGCTACGGCCGCCAAAAAAGAGGCGGCCCACCAAGCCCGGGAAAGCGGCAAAGCAAAAGCGCCTGGAGCAAAAGATACGGCGCGGCCGCCTCAAGCAATCGCGCGGCAAGCCGGATCCGACGTAGACGCCGGGCAATCGCTGTCGCCAGCCTTGCTAGAAGAGCCCCTCGATGTCCCCGTTCTCATTGACGCCCATCTCGTCTGCGGCAGGTTTTCTCGGCAGTCCCGGCATCGTCATAATGGCGCCGCATACAACCACGACGAATTCAGCGCCGGCGGCGAGGCGGACTTCACGGATAGGCACCACATGCCCTTTCGGCGCGCCCAGCAGAAGCGGATCTGTGGAAAAGCTGTACTGGGTCTTCGCCATGCACACGGGATACCTGCCGTATCCGTCTTTTTGCATCCGGGCAAACTGGTCCCGCACTTTTTTGTCCCCGATAATGTCGTCCGCCCCGTAAATC
Organism: Woeseia sp.; assembly: GCA_040904985.1. Lineage (GTDB taxonomy): Bacteria > Pseudomonadota > Gammaproteobacteria > Steroidobacterales > Woeseiaceae > IDS-8. Next base: position 21,365 of record JBBDSK010000231.1, read on the forward strand.
GTTCGCGCCACGTGGCGTACCTTGTCCCACAGCGGCATCGCGTCGTCGTAAAGGACGTGTGACTGCGGCGTATGGCCGTCGGCAAGTTCAACCACGTGATGTGCAAGCCCGGTCGCTCCCTTGCCTCCCTCTGCCCAGTGGCGGCAAACGTGGACCTCGACCCCGTACTCCTCGCAGTAGTCCCTGATGACCGCTATCTCGGCATCCGTATCGCTCGTGAAATGGTTGACGGCGACGGCGATCGGGGCACCGAAGTGACCGAGGTTACGCAGATGCTGGCCCAGATTTTCGCAGCCTTTTCGCAACGCCTTGACGTTTTCCTTCGTCAGATCGTCTCGCGCAACGCCGCCATGCATTTTGAGCGCCCTGACAGTTGCAACAAGCACGACGGCGGATGCTTTCAGGCGGGCTTTGCGGCATTTGATATCGAAAAACTTCTCCGCACCGAGGTCCGCACCGAAGCCCGCCTCCGTAACCACATAGTCGGCGAGCTTGAGCGCTGTTCTGGTCGCAATCACGGAGTTGCAGCCGTGAGCGATATTGGCGAAGGGTCCGCCGTGCATCAGCGCCGGGCTGTTCTCCATCGTTTGCACCAGATTCGGGCGGAAAGCATCGCGCAGGAGCGCCGT
>JBBDSK010000232.1:0-21714 GCA_040904985.1 Woeseia sp.
CGTGACGAGGTGCTGGGTGCGCATCATCACCATGTGGTGTGCCTGATCGCCGGTTCCCACAGATCAGCAATGCCGTCCGGGCGACGCTTGATGCGGGAGTTGCCATTGTTCGTGTACGCGAGCGACTCGGAGGGAACGGTGGAGAAGGTCAGGTCCAGCATCGGCCGCTCAGATACGGCGAGCGGCGATATCTTTTTTCCTTCCGTGAACGGATTGTAATAGAGCAGCGCCAGAAACAGCGCCGCACCGACGATCGCGCCCGCAATCCAGGAGACGACGTACTTCATGAGCCGTTCTCCCCGCTGCCGTGCCGGGTACCCACAAGCGATGTCAGCAGTTCGATGCGTCCTTCGACTCCAGGCTGTGCCGGGTCGCCGGCGCCAGCCTCTACGAAACGTTCGTTCATCGTACCCGTCAATCCCGCGAACTCGCGCGTACCGGCGCGCAGCGCGCCCTTCCTGTTGCTAGTGCCGGCGGCAACCGCATGCATGCTGACGTAGAGCGTGCCGCGAGCCGGCAGATGGAGCGTCCATTCGGTTACCGTTCCGCTGTCGGATACCGGCCCCCGAACGCGGCTCGCCACGCCGATGACCACGTCGTTGCGATTCCGGATTTTGAACAGCTCGGCCTGCGCATGCTCAAGAAGCGCTTCTTCCGGCCACTCGACGCTCTCGGGTATGCCTGTTCGGCCCGCGCTGCCGGCGAAGACCCGGTCCTCGGGGAGATTGACATGAAAGGTTTCGGTATTGCCGCCGTTAGCCACGACCGAGATAATGGATGCCTCGCGATGCTGGTCGACCACCGGCACAAACCAGAGCAGCGCAGCCGCAATGACTCCGCCCGACACGATTCCGAAAATAAAAGTCTTGAACACAGAAACGATTCCCAAAGCACCGAACCTGCATTTCCATGCAGGTAGTTCAAACCGCGGAGTTTAGTTAAGTCGGCGCGGGCTCACAGCAGGTGAGGGGCAAACTGTGATTTGCCGCACAAAGTTGCTGCGCAGGTTAAGGATTCGCGTCTCATTCCTGAGCCGCTTTTTCTCGCTCAGATGCCGGCAAAATAATTCGCGAGATACTGCTCGAAACTGATGCTGTCGCGTTCTTCGATTTCCTTCTGCCGGCGATGCGACTTGCGGGCTTCGTGTTCCAGATGCAGCAATCGGTCGGCTTCGAGCGGCGCCTGGGCCCTGAAGTAGTCTCTGTGCCCCTGTGCCGCCGCCATGGCGAAGTTGAAAAATCCCCCGCCCGACTCCCGCAGTTCCTGCAGTACGCGCGCCGAGGGCGTTGCCTCGGGGTCTCCTATCAAAGCGGCTTGCGCAGCGACCGCGTGACGGTAATTGTCGGCACTGCCGCCGCGATCGATCAGTTCAGCGACAGCGGCGACGCCGTCCAGGATCTCGCGCCCCCAGTTCGCCAGCGACACGTTCTTGCCATTCCGGCTCAGCATGAGCGCCGGGTCGCGGCCACGGCGCGCGGTGTTCAACTGGTTTGCCGCAGCCTCGTCCCAGCCAGCGTCATCGAGCGGCGGACTCTCGGATAGCAGGCAGAACACCAGGAACGCCTCCATGAAGCGCATGACGTTCTGGTTGATTCCGACGGGGTCGAAGATGCCGAGATCGAGCGAACGGATTTCCACATATTCCACGCCGCCGCGCTGCAGCGCCGCAGTAGGGCGCTCGCCGGAGTAGGCGACTCTTTTTGGCCGTATCGGGCTGTAATACTCGTTCTCGATCTGCAGGCGGTTCACGCTCAACTGGCGGTAATCACCCTCGTCGTCCTTACCCTGGGGCTTAACGCCTATGTTTTGATAGTGCGGCTCGGGTGTTGCAATCGCCTCGACCAGGTCCGCAATGTACCGGTCGAGACTGTCCAGAGAGATGTTGATCTTCGACTGGGTACGATTGCTGTAGCCGATGTCGCTCATGCGAAGCGACGTGGCAAAAGGTTCGTAGAGAGTTTCGGCATCGAACTTCGCCATGTTGCCGCCGGTATTCCCGGCAAACGACTTGCAAAGCGCCGGCGATGCACCGAACAGATAAAGCACCAGCCAGCCGAAGCGGCGGAAGTTACGCACAAGGCCCAGGTAGGACGAGGAGCGAAATTCATCCAGCGGCATCGACCGGGATTCGTGCTGCCGGTAGAGCGGCCAGAAACGGTCCGGCAGCGAGTAATTGAAATGAACGCCGGCGATCGTCTGCATGCTGCGGCCGTAACGGTAGCCGAGACCCCGGCGGTAGATCGTTTTCATGCGGCCGACATTGGAACGGCCGTATTGCGCCAGCGGAATGCGCTGTTCTTCGGGCAACCGGCAAGGCATGCTGGTGACCCACAGAAGCTCATCGTTCAGACGGTCGTAGGTGAACTCGTGTACGTCGCACAAAAAGCGCAGCACTTCCCAGGTGTGGGAGAAGGCTGGCGTCACGAATTCGAGCAGGGCCTCGGAGAAATCGGTGGTGATATAGCGATTCGTCAGGGCCGAACCGAGCGCCGCCGGATGCGGAGAATCCGCCAGCATCCCGTCCGGCCGCACGCGAAGCGATTCCTTTTCGATCCCTTTCAAGCCGCCCGACAGCAAGTCGGGCAGGCTCTCATTGACCAGCCTGTGAATTCGTTGTTCAAATAACGTTGTCAAAAGGGACAGCCTTTGAAGGTCGAGGTGGTGAGGCACCCCTCACCTCGGCGGACTATACACTGCCAGCGGAATGAATCGAACGATGCGCAAAGCCCTTGCCCTGCCCCTGCTCGCCTGCGGCGCGCTGCTCGCGAGCGACCCCGCGCACGCCTTGCGCTGCGGCAGCAAACTCATACTGGAGGGCATGCTGGAACCGGAGGTGAGAGCCTATTGCGGAAAGCCGACGGTGGTACGCGAACTCGGATATGTTATTCGTTCCTGGCACCCTCTCAGTCAGCGTATGCCGCTCGGCGCGCTTCTGTTTCGTTCCGCGTCCGGTGACTATTACCAGGAGGTTTCCGTCACCGAATACATTTACAATTTCGGCCCCAGAAAGTTCATGCGCAAATTGCGCTTCGAAGGCGGCATCCTCACCGACAAGGAAACGCTCGGGCGGGGATACCCGGAAGATCGATAATTGAATAACAAAAGCGGAGTGCAATCCTGATGGCCGAATACAAATCCCGGCGTTTCCGCGACCGCGTCAGCGGCCCGGCGACGCTGATCAGTGAAGGCTGCAAGGTGACCGGCGTTATCTCCGGCACCGGCGATTTCATGATCAGCGGCACCGTCGAGGGGGACTGCGACCTGAGCGGCGCTGTGTCGATAACCCGGCAGGGCGTGTGGAATGGATCGCTCAAGGCGGAATCGGTCGTGATTGCCGGCACCGTCGACGGCGACATCGAAGCCCGGGGCCGCGTCGAAATCGCCGATACGGCACGCATTACCGGCACCGTCACAGCGGAGCAAATAGCCGTGGCGGAAGGTGCGGTCGTGGAAGGCATTATGAAAACGACCGGACGCGCCGAGCCGAAGGAGTTCGTCGAGAAGCGGCAGGCTGAAGCGGAAGAATAGGCTTGCCGGCGGCGGCAGCTGCAACCCCCGGAGAAACGCTCGAGCCGGAGGAGCCGCTGAACAAGCCGGCGCTTATCTGCCTTATCTGGTCGCAATTCTGCAGCAAATGGGGAGAAACAAGCCTTTTTGCCGCCAGGTACGGCAGGCAAGCTGGCTCTCTTGCCATGGCCTTTCATGTTCATGAGCTGCGGCAACAGGCGGCAGGCTGCGTTAAAGATTTGCTGCCGAATAAATTCGCGGTGGTAGACTAGCGCGGAACCTCATTAGAGGCCGGTGTCGTAGCGAGCGGTCAAGGCCGTGCGGCGTCGAATAATAAAAAATAACAAGAAGGACGACACGGGATCGCTGAATCCGTACTGTACGTCAGAGTCTCAACCCCAATGGCCGGCAGAATGTTACCCAGGTACCTGATCCTTGCCGCGGCGCTTTCGATCGTCGTCGTAGGAATCATGTTGTCGATCTTCTACGGGCAGTATCGATGGCTCGCCGGCGGTATCGTGGAAACGAGCGTCGAGTTCCACAATGTGAGTCTTGCGACGAGCTTCGAACGCCGCGCCAGGGGAACGCTTCATCGCATAGCAGACAATATCGCCGCCGCTCCCGGTAGTGAGGCGGCGGTCCACAACGTTCTCGAGCAGGCCATCGAGGGCGTTGACTACCTGGTTGGGTTGCGCTTCATCGGCGCCGCCGGCCTGGCGGTGGAAACGGGCGAAGCGCCGCCCCCCGGCGGCGCGGAAGCGCTGCGCTGGGAGGCCGATCGCCTGTACGTCAGCTACCCGGTCGCACAGAACGGCAGCACGATCGGTACGCTCTTCAGCAGCTTCGAGCTGTCGGCGCTACGGGCGGAGTCGAGCGAATTCAGGCAGCGCCTGCTGACCGAGGAAACGGAACAGCGGCGCGACAGCTTCATCTGGATCGGCGGTGCGACGCTGCTCGCGCTGGTGCTTTGCCTGGCTGTCATCTGGGCGATTGCCCGCTCCCAGGCGCGGCGAATCCGCGAGCTGAGAGTTCAGGCGGAGAAACTGAGCAAGGCCGATTTCGGCGAGCCGCTGCAGGTCCTGAAGGGCGACGAGCTCGGCGATCTTGCGGAAGTATTCAACACCATGCGCGACAAGCTGCAGCGCACGACGCTTTCGCGCGACTACGTCGATCGGGTGCTCTCGAGCATGAACGAAGCCGTCATCGTCACCAATGCCGACGGCGTAATCAACCGGGTGAACGCGGCCACGCTGCAAATGCTCGGGTACAGCGAGGAAGAACTGACCGGGCAGTCAATCGACTTTATCGTCGACCAGCACAACAGCAGCTCGCTCGCGATCGACTCGCCCGCCGGGATGCCCCGCGAAGCGTTCCTGCTCGCCTGCGACGGGGATTCGATTCCGGTTTCCTACACCGGCTCCACCATCGAGGGCGGGGGCGTCTCATCCGGAGACCGCATTTACGCGGCGCAGAACATCACCGAGCGCCGCCGAGCCGAGCAGCGTATCCGCTATCTCGCGCGCATCGATGCACTGACGAAAGTACCGAACCGGATGCAGTTCCAGCATCTCCTGCAGCGGGGCATTGCAAGAGCCCGCCGAGCCCGCAAAGCTCTCTATCTGTTCTATGTCGACATCGATCATTTCAAGGAGATAAACGACACCTTCGGCCACCTCGCGGGAGATACGACGCTCGAGACCGTTGCTGACCGGCTCATCGCCGCTCTGCCCCCGGATTCCGTCATCGGCCGGCTGGCCGGCGACGAGTTCGCCGTCATTGTCGACGGCGGCGAAGAGGGCGCCGCCGCGGAAGAACACAAGCCGCAGCTTGACCAGCTTGCCAGAACCATTCTGGACAGGCTTGCCGATCCGTTTTACGTCCAGGGGCACGAAGTGTTCATGACGGCAAGTATGGGCATCGCCTCCTATCCTGACGACGCGCCGAACGTGATCGATCTCATTCGCAATGCGGACGCCGCTCTTTATCACGCCAAGAAGAACGGCGGCAACATGCATGCCTACTACATGCCGGAAATGAACGAAGCGGCGGTCGAGCGGCTGATGACCAAGAGCAAGCTGAAAAGGTCGTTCGAACGGAACGAGCTTCTTGTGCATTACCAGCCGAAGTACAACATCAAGACGGGCGCCGTTATCGGCGCCGAAGCGCTGGTCCGCTGGGAGCTTCCGGAGCGCGGCATCATCCTGCCCTCGGATTTCATACCGATCGCGGAAGAAACCAATCTGATCGTCGAGATCGGGGAATGGGTGCTCGACAGGGTCTGCGAAGACTTTCGCTACTGGCAGCGCTCCGTCAGCTATCCCGGCCGCGTGTCGGTGAACCTTTCGCTTAAGCAGTTGCGGCAGCCGAACTTCATCAATCGTATCAATGCCATCTTGCGCAAATACGAAGTTTCACCGACCTTGCTCGAGCTCGAAATCACCGAAACCACCTTGATGGAAAACCCGCGCCGCACGATCAAGCTTCTCGACGAGTTGTACTCTCTCGGCCTGCATCTTGCGATCGACGATTTCGGTACCGGCTATTCCTCCCTCAGCGCCCTGCAGCAATTTCCCATCAGCACGCTGAAGATCGACAAGTCCTTCGTTCGGGACGTGGCGATTAATGCCGACGACGCAACGATCGTAGGCACGATCATACATATGGGACGCAGCCTCAAGATGGACGTCGTTGCGGAAGGCGTCGAGACTGAAGACCAGTTGAACTTCCTGCAGACACTCGACTGCACCTACGTGCAGGGTCTGTTGTTCGGCGACCCGATGAGCTCCGATAACTACCTCGAGTTGCTGCTGGCGCAGGCCGAAGGCACGGACACGCATCGCGCGCTTTTCGCCTGAAGCATCTACTGCTTCTTCATCTATAAATATCTGATCCGGCTCCGAATTTTAGCGCTGCTTCACTCGCAGTTGGCAACATGTTTAAATACTGCCCCTCATGCTTTAAACATTTCCTTCCCGAATGGTAATCGACACAATGAAAGAATTAGTGAGAATCACGGCCTGCCTGTCATTCCTCTTCGCGGCGCATTCCGCGTTTGCCTGTGACTATCCGTCCAAAGTGTCGGTACCGAACGGCAGCACCGCAAGCCAGGAAGAAATGATCGAAGGACAGAGAGCAGTCAAACAATACGTGGCGGACATGGAAGCCTACCTGGAATGCATCGTTGAGGAAGAGAAAAGCGCCCGGGCTGCTATGGAGCTCGAGCCCGAGGATGAGGAGCAGCGCGAGATTACGCTAACGAAGAAATACAACGCGGCGGTCGGCGAAATGGAAAAAGTCGCAGCCGAGTTCAATGCCGAGGTTCAAAGCTACAAGGCGCGGAACGACTGAAGCCCTCCGGTGGGCCTATTGTGCCTGTTACAGCCCGTCGATCTCCTGCTTCTTACAGCCCGTCGATCTCCTGCTGCAGGTCGTAGCGGTTCTCCGTAAGAATCCTTTCCAGCACCTCGATCCGTTCTTCCAGCCTGTCGATCTTCAACAGGGTCTCTTCCGTGTCTTCGGCGGTGGCATGGTTGCGCGCGCGGGCGTTGATGTAGGTTCGAATCAGGCTGGCGATAATTGCGACCGTAGCAACGAGGAAGAGAAAGGTGAATACATTCATTCAAAATTCCTTTTGTACGGATGAACCGGTCGCACCGGTACGGACCGGTCAGAGGTTCTTGAACTCCTGGTCCAGCTTGAATCGCGACGAGGTCACGTAGCGCTCCAACCGCGCAAGCCGGCTGTCGAGCGACTGAAATCTGCGGCGGACATCACCCAGTGTCTGGCTCGGGGATGACCGTAATGCGCGGCGAAAGTCCGGATCGAGACCTTCCTGTTTACTCTGGTCCGGTGCCGAGGGCACCAGCAGTACCGTTGCTATATAGACGGCGATGGTCATCGGGGTGGCCATGAAGAAGGCGATCACTACGAGAATGCGCGTCACCTTCAGATTGAAGCCGAAGTAGTCGGCCAGGCCGGCGCAAACGCCGCCCAGCACGGCCTTGTCGCGGTTGCGGTAGAACCTTCGCGTGCGTATTGAAGCGTAGGCGGTCATGAATGACTCCAGGTGTCGTCGCGGCCGCGGCGGCGCCAGAATTCGGATTCATGGCAGTGCCCGGACCATGTCAGCGGTTTTTCCTTCATGACGATCGCAGCCGCCAGGTACACGACTGCCGTAAACCAGGAAAACGTCAGGAGTGCTGCTGCCGCAATGATCCTGAGCAACAGCACCGGTAGACCCGCGTATTCGGCTGCGCCGGCACAGACGCCGAACAGCCATCCGTTCTCCTTGTCGCGGTACAGACCGGGCCCTGGCCCGCAAGAATCGTTGCTCATCGTCGCCTCCACTCCGGCATCTCGTTGTCCAGTATGGTCTCGAGCGATTCCAGCCGCGCCTCGAGTTTCTGCGACAGCGACCACAGTTCCTCGAGCAGTTTCTCATCGCCGCCGGAGATCTCCCGCGACCGCTTCCATTGGGTGATGAAGTACAAAATGATGAACAGCGGTGCCGGAACGGCGATAAAGACGATTAACGCAATGCCAATTAGTTCGCTCAAGGTTTTCCCCGTTTAGCTGTTTTCTGTGGCCCGCGATGCGCCCACTCGCCGCTTCAGCTCGTCAAGTTCCTGCGCGACCGCCTCTTCCGCCTCAAGGCTCACGAATTCCTGTTTCAGGTCCTTGGGCAGACCCAGATCGTACGCCTCGACGCGCCCCTCGACATCGTCGATGCGCCGCGTGTACTGCTCGAAGCGTACCAGCGCGTCGTCGATCTTGTAGTCGTGGATCTTCTTTCGCGCCGCCAGGCGGCTGCTGGCTGTCTTGTGCCTCGCCAGTAGCGATTTCTGCCGGGCCTTTGCGTCCTGCAGCTTGCTTTCCAGGCGGCCGATGTCGTCGTTCAGTTTACTGAGGCTGTCGTCAACCGCCGCGTAGTCGGCTTTGATCGCCTCGGCCGCCGCCGTGCTGCGGGACTTCTCGATCAGCGCCGCCTTCGCCAGGTCTTCCCGGCCCTTGCGCATGGCCAGCTCGGCCTTGCCGTTCCACTCCCGCTGCTCGCGCTCGAGGGTTCCGAGCTTGCGGTTCAGGTCCTTCTTGTCGGCGATGGACCGCGCCGCGGCCGAGCGAACCTCGACCAGTGTATCTTCCATCTCCTGGATCATCAGCCGCACGATCTTTTCCGGATCCTCGGCCTTGTCCAGTATCGCGTTGATATTCGAGTTCACGATATCGCTGAACCTCGTGAAAATACCCATAGGTGGTTCCTCTGTTTTGGCTGAAGGTCGCCAGTGCGGTTGCAGAAACCGTGCCAGAACCGTAATGGGCAGGTATCATTTTGATTTACCGAGCGTTTTTGGCTTCCCGGCGTTCTGCAGCAACTCCGCCGGAGTAGCGATTTTCGCCATAGTCTGGTTTGTTTTGCTATTGTTTGGTGAAATAGACGAATGAGCAGCGAAACCCCCGTACAGCCCATCATTGGTGAGGCCCCGGCGTTCCTGGAAATGCTGGAGCACGTGTCGCGGGCCGCCGCGCTCAGCAAGCCGGTGCTGGTCGTCGGCGAACGCGGCACGGGCAAGGAACTGGTCGCCTCCCGGCTGCACTTTCTGTCGTCCCGCTGGGAGCAGCCGCTGGTCAAGGTCAACTGTGCGGCACTGACGGAGTCCATCCTCGAGTCGGAGCTGTTCGGCCACGAAATGGGCGCCTTTACCGGCGCCGCCCGGACCCACGTGGGGCACTTCGAACGCGCGGATGGCGGCACGCTGGTGCTCGATGAACTGGCGACGATCAGCCTGCGGATGCAGGAAAAAATTCTCCGCGTGATCGAATACGGGGAACTGCAGCGGGTGGGCGGCAGCGAAACGATGCGGGTGGATGTCCGTATTGTCGGCGCCACCAACGCCGATCTGCAGGCGCTGGCGGCCGAAGGTCGTTTCCGCGAGGACCTGCTGGACCGGCTGGCCTTCGACGTCGTCACCGTGCCGCCGCTGCGCGAGCGTCTCGAGGACATTCTGCCCCTTGCCTATGCTTTCGCCGTCAACATGGTGAGCGAACTGAAGCGGCAGTACTTTCCCGGCTTCAGTCCGCGTGCGGCGTCTGCGCTTCTGCGCCACGACTGGCCGGGCAATGTGCGCGAGCTGAAAAACGCCATCGAGCGGTCGATCTACCGCTCCGCCGACGTGGACAAGAAAATCTCACGCATCGCCTTCGATCCTTTCGATTCGCCGTTTCGGCTGCGCGAGAACAAGGCGCCGGAATCGCGCGGGAACGGAACGCCTACGACTGGCAAGCCGACGATGTACGAATTGCCGACCCGGCTGACCGAGCAACTGCGCGAGACTGAAAGACAGTTTCTGAACGCGGCGCTGGGAAAAGCCAGGTTCAACCAGCGGGTCGCGGCCGAGCTGCTCGGCCTGAGCTATCACCAGTTGCGGGGAAAGATCAAGAAACACGGTCTCGATCATGCGGCGGCCGACGCTGAAAGCTGACAGGCTGCTGTCTAGCTGTCGTCCCTATAGCGGCGCACGTAGATGGCGGCGAAGGTCAGCAGGCCGCATACCAGCACCCCCAGCCACAGGTTCGGGCTCAGCAGGAACCCGCCAAGGTCCATCAGCGGCAGCATGCTCACCGCCGAATCCGCCGCCTGCAGTTCGTCGTTATCGAAGAACAGCAAATCGCCGAAATCGACGCCGCGGAACAACGGCATCGAGCCCGAGCGAATGAAAAAAGCGTCGGTGAACAGCATCGTGCCGATCAGGCTTCTCTCCAGCATCGGCAGAATGAGAATCGGCAATACCGCCATAAGCAGCGGTGAGCGCCGGGTGTAGGCCGACACGAACAGGAACCAGCCGACGAACGGCGACAGCCACAGCGGCAGTGCGAGAACGAACACCAGCGTTGCGAGCCAGTTGCTGAACAAGGGAGCCGCCTGCCAGATCAGATGCCAGGCATCGGCGCCGCGGATCGCCAGCCACAGGCTGGAAATACTCAGCACAACCAGATGCGTGAGAATGATCGCCACAAGAGTCACCAGCGGAATCACCAGCAGTGCCGTTAAAAGCTTCGACAGCACTGTTTCGGCATCGGTGCAGGGCAACGAACGCCAGAAAAGAATGCTGCGGTCCTTGCGCTCCGCGTAAAGCGAATCCAGCGCGTAAAAAACGATCAGCACCCACATGGCCAGCACGAAGAACGACGATATGCCGGTAGTAAGCGCCGTAATGAACGCGGACCGCTCGGCCGTGCCCAGGTGAGTAATGCCGAGGATAGCGGTATCCACCGCCTCGTCGAATGCCGACACCGTTACCTGGCCGGTAACCGACATGAGCGAGACGATCACGGCAATCACCATCGGCGTGACGTAAATCGCACGATGCTCCCACAACTCGCGGTGAACGAGCGCCAGCTGGTTGCCAATCATGCCGTCGCTCCTTTTACCTTGGCGACAAAGAGGTCGGCAATACCGGGGGTTCGAAGTTCGCCCAGCCCCTTGAGACGCTCACGTGCGATACCCTCGAAGGTCAGCACCTTCTTGCCGAAAACGTCGCGCTCGAATATCGGGTTCAGCCGGCGGGCGAGCTCCGCGTTTTCGCCGGAGGTCATCAGCTCCACATAGCGCTCCGGGAGCGCTTCCATGCTGGCCTGCAGCACGATACGGCCCTCATTGATGAACATTACGTCGGTCAGCAGGTTCTCTATTTCCTCGACCTGGTGGGTCGTAATGAGGATTGTTCTTTCCTTGTCGAAGTAGTCGTTCAGCAGGTTGCCGTAGAACTCCTTGCGAAAGATGATGTCGAGCCCGATGGTCGGCTCGTCCAGAACAAGAAGCTTCGCATCCACCGCGGTAATCAAAGACAGATGCAGTTGCGTCACCATACCTTTCGACAATTCCCGCACTTTTGCTTTTGCAGGTATTTTCGTGCCGCCAAGCAGTTGTTCGGCGCGCTCGCGGGAGAAGCGAGGGTGAACCGACGCCACAAAGTCAAGCAGCTGGTTGACGCGGATCCAGCGCGGCAGGACCGCGACATCGGCGATAAAAGAAATGTTCTGCATCAGCTTCTTGCGCTGGTGAAAAGGATCCAGCCCGAGCACCGACAGCGAGCCCTCGCACTCGGTGAGTCCCAGGATAGCCTTCAGGAGAGTGGTCTTGCCCGCCCCGTTGGGCCCGATCAGCCCCATGATCTTCCCTTTCTCCAGCTCGAAGCTGACGTCGTCGACGGCAACGACTCGGCCGAAGGACTTCGACACATTGCGGGCGCTGACCAGACTACTCATTTTTTTTCTCCATCCCCTGACGCTGACCCGCTGCCGAGCGCCAGCAACAGCGCATCGACGTCAAGCCCGAGGCGCTCGATTGTGGCCGCGACCTTGGGCCACTCTTTTTCAAGGAAGCGCTGTCGTTCGTCCTTCAGCAGGTTTTTGCGCGCACCTTCGGTCACGAACATGCCGCGGCCGCGCTTTTTTTCCACCAGCCCCTCGTCCACCAGCTCCTGGTAGCCTTTCAGGACCGTCAGGGGATTCAGGCGGTACTCGGCGGCGACGTTGCGGACCGAGGGCAGGGCGTCGCCATCGGTCAGCACGCCCTCGAGGATCATGGCGACCACACGGTCGCGCAACTGCCGGTAGATCGGGAGGTCTTCGTTCCACTTCGGGTCCATTTTGCGTCCGATGCCCGTTATTCCTGTTGCCGGCGGGCGCGGCCCCCGCGCACCACCTCACCGGCATCGGGCGCCATGTTAGCAGGCGCGCGTGCGGCACCGTGACCTCCCGGCCCCCACCTGAGAGGATGAAAGGCCCAACGGCGAGAGGTGCGAAGGAAGGCTGCCGGGACTACCGGCAACTGAGCCGCGACAACCCGTGCGGCGATCATTGGCTTGCGGCAGTCCGGACCGGCGCGTTGAGACTGTGGTCGAAGCAGTTTGCCGCCCGCGCGTCGATCGGCACGTTTGTCCGTGCCTGTCCCGCGACCGATACGGCCATCGCAATCAGAAAAACCAGCAGCAGTGACAAGCTGATCAGGCTGTCCGGTACATTGCCTATTCGGGTTCTCATGTTCCTGCTCCGTCTCTCGATGTCTGGCGATGGGGTTTGCAGCCGATCGCCCTGAATGGTGACCTGGTGTTGTAGTTGACTATAACACCAGTTTGGAAGAATGCAAGCGCTGAAAAGGTTTCAGCCGCAATGGCCGGCGGCCGCGGCGTTGCAGTGACTCTGCTGCCTTGTGTACAGTGGCCGCTACCCAGGCCTGCCGAGATAGGGGTCTGCGAACCCCGAAACTACCCTCTTTAAGGTCAGGAATAATGAAGAAACCTGTTCGCGTCGCTATCACCGGCGCAGCCGGCCAGATTGGCTATCAGCTCGCTTTTCGTATCGCATCCGGGCAGATGCTGGGTGCCGACCAGCCGGTCATCCTGCAGCTGCTGGAAATTCCCCCCGCCCTGCCGGCCTTGCAGGGCGTGGTCATGGAGCTCGAAGACTGCGCCTTCGCCGCCACAGCCGGCATCAGCGCCACCGACGACGCCGCGACAGCATTCCGCGATGCCGACTTTGCCCTCCTGGTAGGCGCACGGCCGCGAGGCCCGGGCATGGAGCGCAACGATCTGCTGGAAGCCAACGCGCAGATTTTTTCTGCGCAGGGCAAAGCGATCAACGAACACGCGAACCGCGACCTCCGCGTACTGGTCGTCGGCAACCCCGCCAACACCAATGCGCTCATCACTCAATCGAACGCTCCGGACATCGATCCGGGCCGGTTTACCGCGATGACGCGGCTCGATCACAACCGGGCAATCGCGCAACTGGCGAAAAAAACGGACAGCCACGTAACAGACGTTCGGCGAATGATCATCTGGGGCAACCACTCGGCGACCCAGTATCCCGACATTCATCACGCCACCGTTCGCGGCAATCCTGCGATCGATCTCATCGAGGACGCGTGGCTTACCGAAGAATTCATCCCCGCCGTACAGCAGCGCGGTGCGGCCGTGATCAAGGCGCGCGGCGCCTCCTCGGCCGCCTCGGCCGCCTCGGCCGCTATCGATCACATGCACGACTGGGCGCTCGGCTCGAGAAAAGACGACTGGGTCAGCATGGCGGTGCCGTCCGACGGCAGCTACAGCATCAAGGAAGGCATCGTGTATTCCTTTCCCGTGGTCTGTACCGGCGGCGACTACGAAATAGTGCAGGGCCTCGACATCGGCGACTTCAGCCGCAAGTGCATGCTGTCGACAGAAGCGGAACTCCGCGGCGAGCGCAGCGCCATCGAAAGCCTGCTGTAGACAGCCCGGCCCCCGCGCCGACTGCCACGGCTGCGCTACAGCGGCAGCATCTGGCACCTGCCGGGGGTGGGTGATAGGGTGGTTTGCGACCGGCTCCTGACGTGAACCAAAGCGTCGGCCGTACCCAGAGGAAGCAAGTCTGTGTCCAGTTTTGTTGCAGGTCTGTTCTGGTTCCTGTTATTCGCCGGCGGCGCGATCTACCTGGCGTACAACCGCGTCAGCCTGTTCGCGGCGACGTGGGCGACGGGTATCGCGCTGTTCGCCTACACGATATTCGGTTCCGGCCACTTTCTCTGGCTGGTTTTGTTATGGGTGCTTTTCGGGGTCATGGTGGTTCTCAACCAGCGAGACTTCAGGCGCGAGAAAATCACGCGGCCGGCACTCGACGTCTACCGCACCATGCTGCCGTCCATGTCCGATACCGAAAAGGACGCGCTGGAAGCCGGCAACGTCTGGTGGGACGGAGAGCTTTTTTCCGGGCTGCCGGACTGGGACCGGCTCATGTCTTTTCCTGCGCCGAAGCTGTCGGATGAGGAGCAGGCTTTCCTGGATGGGCCCTGCGAGACACTTTGCCGAATGCTCGACGACTGGGATATTTCCTACGAGCGCGGCGACATGCCGCCGGAAGTGTGGCAGTTCATAAAAAAGCACAAGTTCTTCGCGATGATAATTCCAAAGGCCTACGGCGGGCTTGAATTCTCCTCTTACGCGAATGCCATGGTCATCAGCAAACTGGCCAGCCGCAGCACAACGGCATCGTCGACGGTGGGCGTGCCGAACTCGCTCGGTCCGGCCGAACTTCTTTTGCATTACGGCACGGAAGAGCAAAAGAAGCGCTACCTGCCGGGTCTTGCCTCCGCCGAGGAGATACCCTGCTTTGCCCTCACCTCGGCACAGGCGGGCTCGGACGCCGCCGCGATCATCGACAGCGGCGTCGTGTGCAGGGGCGAGTGGGACGGCGAGGAGATGGTCGGTATTCGCCTGAACTGGGACAAGCGCTACATCACGCTGGCGCCGATCGCCACCGTGCTCGGTCTCGCGTTCAAGCTCTACGACCCGGAGCATCTGATCGGCGATCTGGACGAATATGGCATCACCGCAGCCCTGATTCCCACCGACACCCCGGGTGTCCAGGTGGGCCGGCGTCATATCCCCTTGAGCACGCCCTTCCAGAACGGGCCCACCAGCGGCAAGGACGTGTTCGTGCCGCTCGATTACATCATCGGCGGCCGCGAGATGGCGGGCAAAGGCTGGAAGATGCTGGTCGAGTTGCTGTCCGTGGGGCGCGCCATCACGCTTCCCGCCACTGCGGCCGGCGGCGGCCAGGCCGCCACTTATGCCACGGGGGCGTATGCCCAGCTTCGCAAGCAGTTCAATCTGCCGGTCGCCCGCTTTGAAGGCGTCGGCGAGGCGCTCACCAGAATTGCCGGCCACACTTACATAATGAACGCCGCGCTTGCGGTGACCTCGGGCGCAATCGACCAGGGCGAGAAGCCGTCCGTCCCGGCCGCGATTCTGAAGTATCACTGCACGGAACTGGGCCGCAAAGTGGCGAACGACGCGATGGACGTGCACGGCGGCAAAGGCATCATGATGGGGCCGAAGAACTATCTTGGCCGGAGCTACATGGCCACGCCCATTGCGATCACTGTCGAGGGCGCGAATATCCTGACACGCAGCCTGATCATCTTTGGGCAGGGCGCAATCCGCTGTCACCCGTTCGTACTGCGGGAATTGCAGGCGGCGCAGGATGAGGATCGCGAACGCGGTTTGGTCGAGTTCGACGAGGCGCTTTTTTCGCACATCGGCTATGCCATCAGCAATGCCGCGCGCTCTTTCTTTCTCGCGGTGACGCACGCGAAGTTCAGCCGCGTGCCGCTTAACACCCCGACACGGCGCTACTACCAGAACATTAACCGCTACAGCGCCGCGTTCGCGCTGGCCGCCGATTTCGCAATGCTGACACTGGGCGGCAAGCTGAAGCAGAGAGAGCTTCTATCGGCGAGGCTTGGCGACGTGCTGAGCTCCATGTACCTCGCCTCGGCCGTGCTGAAGCACTTTGAGAACCAGGGGCGGCCGTCTGCCGACCTGCCGCTGGTCGAATGGTCCGTGCGCACGCTGATGTATACCGCGCAGGAACAGCTGCACAGCTTCCTGCGTAATTTTCCTCAACGGCCGGTGGCGTTTTTCCTCCGCTGCCTGATCTTCCCGCGCGGCCGCACCTATTCCGCGCCGTCCGATAACCTGGCCGGCAAGGTGGTGGACCTCGTCACCCATAGCGGTGAGGCTCGGGAGAGACTGAGCCGACAGGCTTACACGACCATCGAGCCGGGTAATCCGATCGGCCTGCTGCAGGAAGCACTGCTGCTCTCCGAGGAGCTTGCGCCACTCGAGCAACGGCTGCGGCAGGCGCGAAAGGAAGGCCTGATCACGGCCGATTACTTCGGTTACCAGATCGGGCAGGCCGCGGAGGCCGAGGTCATCAGTACCGAGGAGGCGGCGCGCCTTCGACGCTACCAGCTCAAACTGGCGGAGCTGATGTCGGTCGACGATTTTCCGGCCGATGCCATCGGCCGCAGGGGCGCTGCCAGGCCGAAAGAACCGCAGCTGAAGGCATCTGCGAGGAGCGCCGCCAAGTCCAAGGCAACCGTCAGGAAGAAAACTACCCGCCGCAAGAAAAAGGCGGCTGCACCGGGCAAGACCGACAACGACCAATGAGGGCGGACTGGCCAGCGACCGATGCCAAGCGCTGACGGACCCGTTTATGAAGTTACGCTCGAGGTCGACCAGGAAATTGCCGACTAGTTAGCTACAAAGGCGATGCGGCGCGTTTACTCGCAGGGATGTGCGATCACAATTCTGAAGTACTTCGTACTGGTGATGACCTACCTGCTCGGCTTTTCCCTCATTCTATTGTTCGCCGCCTTCTACACGGCCTTCTCGATTTGACGGCGTGGCACTTGCTGGCGAAGATGTCGCCCCATTCGTACGGCAACAAGGAGAACAACAAACGTGAACGGGATGAACCTCAAAACGATGTCACTTTGCCTCGCACTGCTCGCACTTGGGGGCTGCAATTCGCCCGGCGATGAACCGCAGCCAGCCGCCAATGCCGCCGTGCCGGCCGACCCGGGCCCGGCACCCGGAATAAAGCGCCAGCCATCCCCCAATGCGGCTGCCGTTCGATTCCTCAATCTTCAGGACGGCGCCGTCGTCTCGAACCCGGTGCGTCTCGAATTCGAGATTACCGGCATGGACCTCGTGCCGGCAGGCACAGTCGCGGAGAACTCCGGGCATCACCATCTTCTGATCGACGCGGCGTTACCGGACCTGACAGTGCCGATACCGGCGGACGCCAAGCATCTCCATTTTGGTGACGGCAGCAGGTCGACGGAGCTGAACCTTCCTTCCGGCGAGCATACGCTGCAACTTCTATTCGCGGATTACCTGCACATTCCGCACGACGCCCCGGTATATTCGAACCGCATCACCATCAAGGTCGAATAGAACTGCTTGAGCGACAGGACGCGGAGAACTAGAATTTCCGGGCTCGGCATCCCCCACGGCAGCCCGGCAGACAATCTCTTTTATCTTGCGCACAAGCAGTCCGATACCGGTTCATGAGCAGAAATACCATAGGAATCAGCGGACTAGCCGCATATATGCCGCCTTACAGGGTGTGGCTGGACGACTGGTGCGAGTGGACCGGTAACCACTGGCCCAAGATTCGCGAGGTAGTGGGACGCAGCTTCAGGGTCCGCGGGCCCAATCACAGCGTCTATACACTGGCGGCAACCGCCGTCATGCGCCTCATTGAGCAATACGATGTCGACCCGCTGCGGGTGAAGTTTCTCGCCCTGGGCACTGAATCCAGCACTGACAACTCCGCCGGCGCAATCATTATCAAGGGCATGGTTGACCGCGCACTGGTGGCCAAAGGGAAGCCGCCGATTTCCCGCAGCTGCGAAGTGCCGGAGTTCAAGCACGCCTGCCTCGGCGGCGTTTACGGCATGAAAGGGGCCATACGTCACCTTGCCCTCGACGGTGCCGGAAGCCAGGCAATCGTCGTTTGTGCAGACATCGCCGAATACGCGCGCGGCAGCAGCGGCGAGCCCACCCAGGGCGCCGGCGCCGTCGCCATGTTGCTGGAGGAAAATCCGAAGCTCGTCGAGGTCGACCTTATCCGGTCCGGCTCGGCCTCCGACTACCGCATCATGGACTTTCGCAAGCCGATGCTGCGCTTTTGCGGCCAGGACAGAAGCGAAAGCCACCAGGTCCAGGACTTTCCCGTTTTCAACGGCAAATACTCAACCACCTGTTACATCGACGAGACGCTGCACGCCCTCAACGACATGTACGACAAGCGAAAAATCCGCGCCGCCGAGTACATGCGCAGCCTGAAAACGGTTTTCATGCACCGCCCCTATCGCAAAATGCCCGAAACAGGATGGGCCGTCGCCTATCTCTTTGCTCTCGGCAGCGGCAACGGCGAAGATCGCGCCGAACTCGCCTCCTACTGTTACGAGGCCGGTGTCGAACCCGATGCCCTTCTCGCCGAGATGCTCAGCAAACCGGAGATCATCTCCCTTGCGGAACCCGAGCGGCTCAACGCCGAGGTGTATCCCCTCACCATGGCCGTCTTGCGCATCTTTCGCGCCTCCCGAACATATCGCCGCGAGATTCTCGACAAGCTCGCTCTCGGCAGCGACACCATGCTCGATCTCGGTAACCTCTACACCGCCGCGCTCCCCGCCTGGATCGCCGCCGGTTTCGAACAAGCTCTCGACGAAGGCCGTGATCTCAAGGGCGAAGAGCTTCTCACCCTCGGTTACGGCAGCGGCGACGCTGCCGAAGTCATTCCCTTTTTCGCTGTCGACGGCTGGCAGAAGGCGGCCTCCGCCATCGGCTTCAACAAGGCCATGGAGTTCGCCGCCGACCTCGACCGCGAACAATACGAAGCACTGCACGATGGCAGGCGCGTGATCGGGCTTGGCTACGTGCCGCGGAGCGAGTTCGTGATCGAGAAGGTAGGGAGTCGGGATGAGCGGCAGTTTCAGGATATCGGAATAGAATACTATCGCTACGTCGGGTAGTAGGGGCATTGTTGAGGTAGTACCCAAACTTTTCATATTGCTGCTGCAGGCCATCGCGTCCAGGCGGCAGACAGGCGGCGTTTCCCTTCTCAAGCTAGCCCTGCAACAACAATCCCGAATAAAGTTCGTAACTGAGCAGTTTCGCAAACACCACATATACGAATCCCGTGGTGATTGCTGCAACGAAAGCCGACTTCGCGACACTATTCCCGGCCGAAATCCACAGGAATGTGAAAACAAAAACAAGGGTGGCAAGAAAGAAGCCGGCAAAGTAGATCATTGCCAGCATGAACGCCAGCCAGGCAAATCCCTTTACGCCCTTGAGCCGTTGCCCGGAATTTCGCGCTACCGTGGATGCTTCATGATCCTCCGATGGAGCGGCAACGAGCGTTTTCAACTGGATTAGAACTTGTAGCAGTGCAAGGCCGAGGAAGATCCAGCCGATGAATCGCGGAAACAGGCCGCTTGCCTTGCTGTAGGAATACGCCGTAACCAGCATGACCGCGGCAAATACGAGAAAAAGCAGCGCGATCAGACCAGGGGCGATTGGACGATTGTTTACCCGCATCATACGTTCTGTGTCTTTTTTCCAAGGTACTGAACGGCCGGTATCAGCAACGCCAGGACACAGAGGCTGAACAGGATCAGAGTGGTTCCATCAGAAAGAAACCGAATCCAGTCACCGCGGAACATCATCATCGACAGAATGAAGTTACTTTCCATCAGACCACTGAGAACAAATCCGATCACCAGGGTGATGCGTGGATAGTCCGTGCGGATCATGACGTACCCGAGCAAGCCGAAAAATGCCGCCACGATCACATCTCCCAGCGAGTTGTGCAGGGCGTAAGCGCCGATGAATGACACCGTGATGACACAGGGAACGAGGATGGAAGAGTCCACGTGCGCGATTCTTGCCAGATAAGGCGCTGCGATCAGGATTAGCCCGCCGCCAAGAAGCGTCGCAATCAGCAATGTCAGGATCAGCAGGATGACTGTCGACTCGCGCTCGATCAGCAGCATCGGTCCTGGGTCGATTCCATGCAGTATCAAAACCCCGAGGAATAGCGCCATTTCGGCACTGCCGGGAATGCCGAATGCAAGTGTCGGGATCAGCGAACCACCGTCTTTTGCATTATTCGCGGCTTCGGGCGCGATCACGCCGCGGATATCGCCGGAACCGAAGCTTTCGTTATCTTTGCTGGTCTGTGAGACGAAAGAATATGAGAGGAAGGACGCTACAGTTCCGCCAACGCCCGGCACCACCCCGATCACAGAACCGATAACCGACCCGCTTAGCAACGCCCCCGGGTTGGAAAAAACGGACATCACCCCGTCTTTCGTTCCAACCACTCGAACGGCTGAACGAGCGGATCGCTTTGCGATCGGGCCGCCCCTCGTGAACAGATTCATCATCTCGGCGATCGCGAAGAGACCGATCAGAACAGGGACAATGGACAGGCCGTCCCACAAATGTTCAATCCCTCCTGTGTATCGCTCCGTACCGCCAATATCATCGTATCCGACAAATCCCATAAAGAGCCCGACACAAGCTGCAATCAAACCGCGCAGCAGATTGCTGGAGGCAACTGTGAGAGATGTCAAGCCGAGAACGGCCAGCATGAAGAACGCGGGAGGCCCGAACCACAGCACCACGGCCTTGGCGCCCGGCAGCACCAGCACAAGGATGCCGAGCCCGATAATACCTCCCACCGAAGATGCAGTTGCCGCCGCACCTATCGCGAGACCGGCTTTGCCTCGTTGCGTCAGCGGATATCCGTCGAAGCAGGTAGCTGCGTTCGGTGCGGTGCCCGGGGTATTGATCAGAATCGCGGTTACCGAGCCGCCAAGAGCAACCGCCCCCATGATGCCGCCCATCAGGATAATGGCCTGGTCAGGCTCCATGGTGAACGTCAATGGCAACAGCAAGGCGATGGCCGTCGCCCCACCCAGCCCCGGAATCGAACCGAACAACAAGCCGACGACAGCACCAAGGGCGAGGTACCAGATGTTCACACCCTCAGTCAGGTACGCAGCTGCGGATACCAGAGAATCGAACATCTTGGGGTATCCTTATCCGGGCAATTAAAAGTTGTTCGGGTTGCCGAGATTCGCCCTGAACTTCTCGTAAAAGCTGAAACTCGTCTCGACTTCCTCGGCAGCGGCATTCCCGTTGAGCGGACGCACCTCCAGCCGAGCATCGGCGGCCGCCTTGCGAAACGCAGGATCTGCGACCGCGCGATCGAACGCGTCTCGCATCGTCTTCAACAAACCGTCACCCATGCCTGGCGGCCCGGCGATCAAACGCTGGAGGTTTAAAAGGGACAGGACCGGAAAGCCGAGCTCCGCAAACGTCGCAACACCCTCCAGTTCGCTTACGTCGCCCGAGACAGCAATCGCGCGCAGATCGCCTGATTCAATATACTTCCGGGCAGAGGAGACCGGTGCGAGCGCGACATTTCCATCGCCGCGAATAAGGCCGACCAGGGAATCGGCCATACCGGGATATCCCGCAAGAAAGATCGGATTTTTTTCCATTACGCCGATCTGGTTCGCCACAATCTGGCAGGCAGCCAGCACTGTCGACCCATAGCCGGTAGACAGAAACAAGATCTCTTCTTCTTGCTGTAAGTCTTCGATGGAACGAATGTCCGAGGTTGCGGCGACGAGCAAAACATAATTTTGCGCCTCAAGGCGTCCGATCCAGCTCATCTTCCGGAGGTCGTAGGAGACGCTTTCGCCCAGGATGTCGGGCAGCACGAATCCGGGAAGATTAAAGATACCAAGCGTCTCCCCGTCCGGCATCGCCCGATAGACGGTGGCCGCACCCCGGCGTCCACCGGCAC
>JBBDSK010000233.1:0-21538 GCA_040904985.1 Woeseia sp.
CCGATGGCCTGGCTACGCGGGTGCCGGTCCGCTACACGCTCAGCATGATGCAGGATCTCGACGATTTCGTACTGGTGAGTGAGGAAGAGATTTGCGCTGCCATCCGCTGCTATGCCGAGACGATTCACCACCTCGCGGAAGGCGGCGGCGCAGCACCGCTCGCGGCTGCGCTCAAGCTGCGAGACCAGCTCGCCGGCCAGAGGGTCGGGCTCGTCCTCAGCGGAAGCAACATCGACAGTGCCGCCCTCATGCAGGCTTTGCGGAGCGATGCTGCGCGCTACGAACCGCTGGCCGTTCCCGACTTCCCGCTTGCCAGCATCGACTATGGTGACCGGTAAGCGACACGATCAGAACAAGGGGAGAAATGACAGTGAATGACCGCATCACGATATTCGACACGACCTTGCGCGATGGCGAGCAAGCTCCGGGATGCAGCATGACGATGCGGGAAAAACTCCGCATTGCCAAAGCCCTTTCCGAGTTGCGAGTAGACGTTATCGAGGCGGGTTTCCCGGCGGCCTCCCCGGGCGATTTCGAATCGGTCAAGGCGATCGCGGACCTGGGGCTGGCGCCGGCGATTTGCGGTCTTGCACGCTGCAATCCTGCGGACATCGAAAAAGTGCATGACGCCGTGAAAAGCGCCCCCAGAAGCCGGATACACGTCTTTGTTGCGACCAGTGAAATCCACCGCGAGCACAAGCTTAAAATGGCGAAAGAGGAGATAATCCGAAGCGCGGCCAGCGCTGTCGCCCTGGCACGCGAGTTGTGCGATGACGTGGAGTTTTCGCCCGAAGACGCCTCCCGAACAGAACTTCCCTATCTGGCCGAAGTGGTAAGCGCCGCGATTGAAGCCGGTGCAAGCACGATCAATATTCCGGATACCGTCGGCTACACGGTGCCGTTGGAGTTCGACCGGTTGTTTCGCTATCTGAAGCAGCACGTATCAGGCATCGATCAGGTGACGCTAAGCGTGCACTGTCACGATGATCTCGGCATGGCAGTCGCTAACAGCCTGGCCGCCGTTGCGGCAGGAGCGCGCCAGATCGAATGCACGATCAATGGCATCGGCGAACGGGCCGGCAACTGCTCGCTGGAAGAAGTGGTCATGGCGCTCCGCACTCGCGCCGAATTTTTCGACCTGCATACGACCGTTGACACCACCCGGCTCTACCCGACTTCCCGCCTCGTATCCGGCATAACCGGCATGCATGTGCCGCGTAACAAGGCTGTGGTCGGTGAAAATGCTTTCGCGCACGAGGCGGGCATTCACCAGCACGGCATGCTGCAGCACCGCTCGACCTACGAGATTATGCGTCCGGAAGACGTTGGGTTCAGCAAGTCGAGCCTCGTTCTCGGCAAGCACAGCGGCAGGCATGCATTCCGCGAGCGGGTGCGGCAGCTCGGATTCGATCTCGACGAGTTCGAGTGCAACCGCGCCTTTCAGGAGTTCAAGAAAATTGCGGACCGAAAGAAGGACATGTACGACGGCGATATCGAAGCAATCGTCCTGAATGTCGACAGCACTTCAGGCGGTCCCTGGACGTTACAGTCGTTTCAAGTGACCTCCGGTACCGAGGCAAAAGCATCTGCCGCAGTCGTACTGGTCGATAACCAGGGCCACCCGGTAGAGAGAAAAGCAACGGGTGCCGGGCCGGCGGAAGCAGTATTCAGAGCGCTCGAGCTTGCAACAGAAGTGAACCCGGTTCTCAAAAGCTTTAATCTGCACAGCGCCACCAGTGGCGAAGATGCGCAGGCCGAAGCGATGGTAGCCGTCGACTGCGATGGCCAGTCGTTCAGGGGACACGGGACCAGCACCGATATCGTCGAGGCAGGCGGACGCGCCTATCTCGAGGTCATCAATCGCATTCTCCGGCGACGCAGCCGCGGCCTTGTGGAACCCGCCGCGGCGGGCGAAATCAATCGGGCCTCGATCTGAACATTCGCTCCGACAAAGCGGTGGATGGGCTGTGCGAGGGCTTGCTAAGCTACGTGCTCCTGAGTCCTACCGAATATGCGCAAGGCAGCGCGGGCATCGCCCCGTCGCTTTACGGAGTTGAGCAATGAGTTTCAAAGGCAGCAAACTGATCTGGATGAACGGGCAGCTGATTCCCTGGGAACAGGCAACGGTGCACGTAATGTCTCACGCCTTGCATTACGGTTCGTCGGTATTCGAAGGGATAAGGGTTTACAAAACGCCGGACGGGCCGAAGATCTTCCGGCTAACGGACCACATGCAGCGACTGTTAAATTCGGCAAAGATCTACCGCATGCCCATTCCGTACGCCCTTAGCGAGCTGGTGGACGTATGCAAGGAGGTTGTGCTGGCGAATAACCTGATGAACGGCGCCTACATACGCCCTCTCGCAATGCGGGGTTATGGAGACGTAGGACTCGCTCCCAAGCCTGACCACCCGGTGGACGTCGTCATCGCGGCCTGGGAATGGGGTGCGTACCTGGGTGCCGATGGCCTGGAACAGGGCGTCGACGTCTGTATTTCGAGCTGGCAGCGCGTTGCTCCCAACACGGTTCCGGCGCTTGCCAAAGCCGGCGGCAACTACCTTTCCAGCCAACTGATCAGCACCGAAGCGAAACGGCTGGGGTTCGCTGAAGGCATTGCCCTCTCAACGGACGGCACGGTCAGCGAGGGCGCCGGCGAGAACCTTTTCATTGTGCGCGACGGGCAGTTGCTCACGCCCCCTGCCGCCAGTTCCATCTTGACGGGTATTACCCGCGATACGGTGATGCGGCTTGCGCAGCAACTCGGTCACACGATTATCGAGCAGTCAATTCCCCGAGAGCTTCTTTACCTCGCCGACGAACTTTTCTTTACCGGTACGGCTGCCGAGATCACGCCAATCCGCTCGGTGGACGGCATCCGCATCGGCGAAGGTCGCCGCGGCCCGCTGACGGAAACTCTGCAATCGGCTTTCTTCGGCCTGTTCAGCGGTGCAACCGAAGATACTGCCGGGTGGCTGGAAAGCATCCGAAAGCCCCGGGTCGCCGCCGCGAGCGGCTCCTGATGGCCGACCTTCAGGCATGACGGCCGGCGAGCCGAGGACCCTCTTCGACAAGGTCTGGTCCGATCACATCGTGGTGGAGGAAACGCCGGAGACGCCGGCAATACTCTACATCGACCTCCATCTCATCCATGAAGTCACGACGCCGCAGGCCTTCACGATCTTGCGCGACGCCGGTTTGCCCGTCCGGCGGCCCGACCTCACGCTCGGCACCATGGACCACTCGACTCCCACCACGCCGGTGCGCACCTTCAAGGACCTCGAAATTGTCGGCGAAGGCGCCGCACGACAGGTAATGCAGATGCAGGAGAACTGCCGCGAGTTCGGTCTCGAGCTTTTCGCCTTCGACAGTCCCCACCGGGGCATTGTGCACGTGATCGGCCCCGAACTGGGAGCGACGCAGCCGGGTAAAACGATTGTTTGCGGCGATAGCCACACAAGCACCCACGGCGCCTTCGGCGCCCTGGCCTTTGGCATCGGAACCACCGAGGTGGGCCACGTCCTCGCGACACAGTGCCTGCTGCAACGGAAGCCGAAAACCCTCTCGATCGACATCAGCGGAAGCCTTGGTCCGGGAGTCACGGCGAAAGACCTGATTCTCGCCATCATTGCCCGGATCGGGGTCGATGGCGGGACCGGCCATGTGATCGAGTATCGGGGCAAGGCCATAGCCGGCATGGCCATGGATGCGCGAATGACCGTATGCAACATGTCGATTGAAGCCGGCGCCCGCGCCGGTATGATCGCGCCCGATGACGTCACGTTCGACTACCTGAACGGACGGCCGCGAGCGCCAAAGGGCCAGGACTGGGAGGCGGCAGTAACGCGCTGGCGGGCGTTATGCAGCGATTCCGGCGCCCGCTTCGACAAGACCGTCTCGGTGCGCGGCGAAGACTTGCAGCCAATGATTACATTCGGCACGAATCCGGGCATGGCCGTGCCGATCAACGCGCCGGTACCCGAGATCAACGGCAATGCCAGTTTGCGCAAGGCACTTGACTACATGGCAATCATCCCCGGGAAGCCTCTGACAGGCACTCGAATCGACATCGTGTTCGTCGGCAGCTGTACGAACGCCCGGCTGTCCGACCTGCAGCAGGCGGCGAACATCTTGCGCGGCCGTAAAGTCGCTCCCGGTACCCGAATGCTCATCGTGCCCGGCTCACAGCAGGTAAAGAAGGACGCGGAAGCGCTGGGGCTGCATGACGTTTTCATTGCCGCCGGCGCCGAATGGCGCGAGTCCGGCTGCTCGATGTGCCTTGGCATGAACGGCGATACCGTCCCGCGCGGGCAGCTGAGCCTCAGCACCAGCAATCGTAACTTCGAGGGGCGGCAGGGGTCCGGTGCCCGCACCGTGCTCGCCAGCCCGCTGACGGCCGCGGCCTCGGCCGTTCGCGGCTGCATTACCGACCCACGGGAGTTCCTGTAAGCGATATGGATCCGCTGACGAAGATCGAATCACGCACGGTAGTGCTCGACGTGGATGACGTCGACACCGACCAGATCATTCCGGCGCGGTTTCTGACGACGACGAGCCGCGATGGGCTCGGGGAGCACCTGTTTCGGGACTGGCGTTATCGCGAGGACGGTTCGCGGCGGGACGATTTCGTGCTTAACTCGCCGGCTGCGCGCGACTGCAGCATTCTCGTTGCCGGGCGGAATTTCGGCTGCGGATCGTCACGCGAACATGCGCCATGGGCGCTTCTGGACTATGGCATTCGCGCCGTCATCAGCAGCGAAATCGCCGATATTTTTCGCAGCAACTCCCTCAAGAACGGGCTGCTGCCGATCGTCATCGACAAGGCGCCCCACGACTGGCTGCTACAGAATCCCGGTGTGCAAGTGGGTATTGATGTCGCCGCCTCCTGCGTGACACTGCCGGGCGGGGAAACGGCGGCTTACTCCATCGACGCGTTCGCGCGCTACTGCCTGGTCCGTGGCCTCGATCAACTGGGGTTTCTGCAGAAGCATGCTGAAGCAATCACCGACTACGAGGAGAATCGACAGTGGACGCCTTGATCACGGTACTGCCCGGGGACGGTATCGGTCCCGAAGTTGCAGAAGCCGGCGTACGTGTCCTGAGGCAAATTGCGGGCAAGGTTCATCGGCTGAACATTCGCGAGCACCTCATTGGCGGTGCCGCAATCGATGCGGCGGGTGAACCCCTGCCGGACGCTACAGTGACTGCCTGCCGTGAAAGCGACGCAGTAATACTGGGCGCGGTCGGCGGCCCGAAATGGTCAGATCCCAATGCGGCCGTGCGCCCGGAGCAGGGTCTGCTGGGCCTCCGTTCGGCGTTGGGGGTGTTTGCCAACCTGCGGCCGGTACAGATTTTCCCTGGACTTGCGGACGCGTCTCCGGTGAAGTCGGAACGCTTGAAAGACCTGGACATGGTCGTCGTGCGTGAACTTACCGGTGGCATCTACTTCGGTGAAAAAACCCGCAACGCAACGTCCGCCAGCGATCTTTGCCGCTACGAGGTGCACGAAATCGAGCGAATCGTTCGCTGCGCCGCCCGCCTCGCCGCGCAGCGAAACAAAAAGCTTTGCTCAGTAGACAAGGCAAACGTCCTGGAAACGTCACGCCTGTGGCGAGACGTGACCAGCCGCATCGTCGCTCAGGAATTTCCCTCGGTGCAGCTGGAACACATGCTCGTCGATGCCGCCGCAATGCACCTGATCAACAGGCCCGCGCAATTCGATGTCATCGTTACCGAAAATATGTTCGGCGACATTTTGACGGACGAAGCCTCGATGCTTGCCGGCTCGCTCGGCATGCTCCCCTCCGCATCGCTGGGCGACACGCACCGCGGCCTCTACGAGCCGATCCACGGTTCAGCGCCGGACATCGCCGGCCGCGGCATCGCCAACCCCTGCGGGATGATCGCGAGCATCGCTTTGCTCCTCAGGCACAGCCTCGGGCTTGCTGCCGAGGCGGATCGTGTCGAACTAGCCCTGAAAACGGTTATCGCCGAGGGCGCGAGAACAGCGGATATTGCCCTGGCCGGTGAAACACCACTGTCGACCGTGCAGATGACCGACAGGATTATTCAGCAACTGCGCTGAGATGCGGCGTTTCTCCGGGACGAGCGGATTGGCCGGACTGCCGCCTGAACCGGCCAATGATGGCGCCGAGTTCCTTCGACTCGATCAGAAAGCCATCGTGTCCGTCGTTCGATTGCAATACCTCCTGTCGTGCATGCGGCAGGTGCCGGACCAGAAGCTGCTGTTCGTGCGGCGGATAAAGAAGATCTGAACTGACCGAGACGACCAGTGCCGGCTGGCAGATCCGGCGCATGACCTCCGTATAATCGCCGCGGCCGCGCGCGATGTCGTGATCGTTCATCGCCTGCGTCAACCGTACGTAAGTGTTGGCATCGAAGCGCCGGTTGATCTTCTCACCCTGGTGGCGCAGGTAAGACTGCACCTCGAACCCGCCCCCTTCACGCTCGTCACGGGCAAATCGCGCATCGAAGCTGTGCCAGCTGCGATAGCTGCAGATCGCCATCATGCGGGCCGCGGCCAGCCCCGCCGCCGGCGGATTGCCCTCGTCATAGTGTCCGTTACACCAATTGGGATCGGCATAGATTGCCTGCCGCTGCGCTTCGCTCATGGCGATGCACCAGGCCGAGTGCCGCCCGCCGACGCCAATCGGCACGATGCTTCTCACTCGATCGGGATACATCAGCGCCCACTCGAGTGCCTGCATACCGCCGAGGGACGGCCCCGTCACCAGTGCAAGCCGCTCTACCCCGAGATAGTCGACCAATATTCGTTGCGCCTCGACCATGTCCCGAACGGTAATGCGGGGAAACCCGGCGCGGTAGCGGCCTCCGCCGCCCGGTTGCAGCGAGACGGGACCGGTGCTCCCGTAGCAGCTGCCAAGAATGTTGCTGCAGATAACGAAGTCGAACTCGGGATCGAAAGCTCCGTTCTCCGCGATGATACCGGGCCACCAGGCATCGACGTCTGCCGAACCGGTCAGGGCGTGACAGATCAGGATGGCATTATTTGCGGCATTTGCAGGGTTACCCCAGGTGCGAAAGGCAATCGTTACGTCCTCGAGGCGTTGGCCCGACTCGAGCAGGACCGGCTCCGGCACATCGAAAAATCGCGTGCGCTCGGATATCTGCCGCTGCAGCCGCGGCGGCAGGGTACGCGGCGAATTAGGCCCGGTCTTGTGCATCAGCCTTCAGCAACCGCCCGCGGCTGCGAGCGCGGGTACGGACGTCGCCGCTGCGGTATCCAGTGCCGCCAGAATGTCTGCAACGAGATCGGGCCCGCTTTCGATGCCGACCGACAGCCGGATGAGATTCGGGCGAATGCCTGCGGCAGCCAGCGCATCTTCACTCACCGGTGCATGAGTCATTGACGGCGGATGGCAGACGAGGCTTTCAACGCCGCCGAGCGATTCCGCCAGCGAAAACAACTTCAAATCCTCGACGAAGGCCCTGACTTCACCTTCACCACCCTTGATCTCGAAGCTCACCATGCCGCCGAAGCCCTTCTGCTGCCGCCTTGCAAGCGCGTGCCCCGGGTGCTCCGTCAGCCCGGGATAATAGACGCGATCAACCGACGGATGCTGCTGAAGAGTCCGCGCCAAAAGATCCGCGTTTTCCTCATGCTGACGAATTCTCGCGTGCAGTGTGCGGATACCGCGCAGTGTCAGATAACTGTCGAAGGGAGCGCCCGTGATTCCAAGGCAATTGGCCCACCAGCTGAGGCTTTCGGCGACGTCACTGCTGGCGGCTATGACCGCACCGCCGACGACGTCGCTGTGCCCGTTCAGATACTTGGTGGTCGAGTGGACGACGATATCGGCACCCAGCGCGATCGGCTGCTGCAGCGCCGGTGACAGAAACGTGTTGTCAACGGCAAGCAAAGCGCCGCAAGTTGCAGCGAGACTTGCCACTTTCCGGATATCAACGATACGCAAAAGCGGATTGGACGGCGTCTCGACCAGAATGAGCCGCGGCTTGCGCCGGCAAATCGCCTCCAGCGCCTGAACATTCGTCTGGTCGACGAACGCCAGCTCGAAGTGGCCCCTGGCCGCGAGATGCTTGAACAGCCGGTAAGTGCCACCGTAGCAGTCATGCGGTGCAACGAGCAGATCTCGCGGCTCGAGCAGCTGCAGCAGAAGCGTCAATGCCGCCATGCCCGAGGACGTGACGGTACAGCCGGCGCCGCCCTCCAGCACCGTCAGTGCCTCGGCCAGCGCGTCGCGCGTGGGATTGCCGCTTCGCGAGTAATCGTAGCGACGCTTGTTGCCATAGCCTTCGAACGTGTAGTTCGAGGACAAATGGAGCGGCGGTACGACGGCGCCGTGCTGCGTATCGGATTCCAGCGAGGCACGAACGGCAAGCGTCGCTGAATCTGCTGAGGAAGTCATTGTTGTTGTCTCCACCTGATGTCCAATGCCAAAGCGGCTACATCGCCGCATTTCTCATCGGACTCCGGCGAAGACGCCAGGAGAGGTGCCGTGCCCTCCGCGATTTCCATTTCAATTGAAATCGGCGTTACAACGACACTCATCTCTCGGATGCATATATATATACGCACCGCAGGAGTTGGCACCGTTTCAGGATGGTTAGTCCTGAAGGTTGCCCCGGCTTCACTGGGCCTTTCCCTCAGCCGGTCTCGATGAGTTGGACGAAGTCTAGAGGCATTTCCT
The DNA here is from genome assembly GCA_040904985.1 of Woeseia sp. Classification (GTDB taxonomy): domain Bacteria; phylum Pseudomonadota; class Gammaproteobacteria; order Steroidobacterales; family Woeseiaceae; genus IDS-8. The sequence continues at coordinate 8,688 of JBBDSK010000233.1, forward strand.
TACCAAGGTCAAGTTCCTGCCTGCTCAAACGGCGGAATTGGACACTTGGCAAAAACGGCAGGTTCTGGCGGAGCCGGCAGACCGCCGACAGCAACCCGGGGCTTGTAATTCCCGCTACAATGCAATAGTGTATTAACGCATTAATACATACACCCGAAGCCTGAGTTACTGTGAAACCTAACCGGGAAGACTCCCAGACCGAACGCAAGCGAAACGAAGATGCCTTGTTTCGGGCGGTCATCTCGCTCCAAGATGTGGCGGAATGCCGCAACTTCTTTAAAGATTTGTGCACACCGGCGGAACTGCAGGCCCTTGTCGACCGTTGGCAGGTCGTTCAATTGTTGCAACAGCGCCTCCCCTACCGCCGGATTCACGAACTGACCGGCGTCAGCGTCACCACGATCGGGCGCGTCGCCCGGTTCCTGAGCGACGGCTTTGGCGGCTATGAGACCGCCGCTGCGCGAACCGCCCGGAAACCGCAAACCCGAACAAAATCCGGATTGACCCGGTAAGGAAACCAGAATGACCAATTCCGAGCCGCGCATAAAAATTGCGCTGCAGAAATCCGGCCGCCTCACGGAACATTCGCTGGACCTGTTGCGGCGCTGTGGTCTGGTATTCACGCAAAGCAAGGACCAGCTGTTCTGCTTTGGCGAAAACATGCCGGTAGACCTGCTGCTTGTACGGGACGACGACATCCCGGGACTCGTGAGCGGCGATGTCTGCGACCTCGGTATAGTCGGGCTCAATACAGTAGAGGAAAAACGCAACGGTATGGCGCGGGAGGGCCGGGAAGCCCTGTTCGATCAGGTCTACGATCTCGACTTCGGACACTGCCGACTGTCGGTTGCGGCACCGGATGAGACGCCTTTTGACGGGTTATCCAGCCTGCAGAACAAGCGAATAGCAACGAGCTACGTGGCCACCGTGGGTGATTTTCTGCAGCGCAATTCGATCGCCGCTGAAGTTGTTTTCTTCTCGGGCTCGGTCGAGATAGCGCCAAAGCTCGGTCAGGCCGATTTTATCTGCGATCTTGTCTCAACGGGTGCAACCCTTGCCGCAAACCAGCTTCGCGAAGTACAGACGATCCTGGAAAGCACGGCCGTCATTATTCAGACCCGCGCACCGCTTGGTGAATCCCGTCAGAACTGGGTCAACCGGATATTGCAACGTCTCAACGGCGTGCTGCAGGTAAGGGAAAGCAAGTACATCATGCTGCATGCGCCGCGCGCCGCGCTCGCCGAGATTTCGGCACTCCTCCCCGGTTCCGAATACCCTACCGTCATTCCGCTCGATGGACAAAGCGACAAAGTCGCGGTGCACGCGGTATGTCGGGAAAACGTGTTCTGGGAGACGCTCGAGAACCTGAAGAAGGCCGGCGCGAGCTCGTTGCTCGTGCTCCCGGTCGAAAAAATGTTGTCGTAGCACGATGGCTGTGGAAGTTCACCGCTGGAGCGAATTATCCGTTACTGACCGGGAGCGAGTTCTCCGGCGCCCGGCGGTTTCGCAGAATGACGATGTGGAAGCGCGCGTGCGCGACATCCTGCGGCAGGTTCGGGAGGACGGCGATCAAGCGCTCTTCGAACTCACGCAGCGCTACGATGGCGCCGATCCCGGGACGCTTCGCGTGAGCGAGGCGGAGTTCCTCGATGCCGAAGCGGAACTGTCCGAGACTGCAATTGCGGCGATCGAACTTTCTATTGCCAACGTGCGCCGCTTCCATGAAGCACAGATGCCCGAAAACCGCTCTGTCGAGACAATGCCGGGCGTACTTTGCGAGCGACTGTCGCGGCCTGTGGATCGCGTTGGCCTGTATGTGCCCGCCGGCTCGGCGCCGCTGCCCTCGACTGCGGTCATGCTGGCCGTTCCGGCCACCATCGCCGCATGTCCGAAGCGAATTATGTGTACCCCGCCGCGCCGGGACGGCCGCGCAGACGCGGCGGTTCTGGCAGCCGCACGTCGCGCCGGTGTCACCGAGGTGTACAAGGCGGGGGGCGCGCAAGCCATCGCCGCTATGGCTTACGGCACGCAAACGGTGCCGCGGGTCGACAAGATTTTTGGCCCCGGCAATGTCTGGGTGACAGCCGCCAAGTCCCTCGTCGCCGCCGACATGAGCGGGCCCGCTATCGATATGGCCGCGGGTCCCTCTGAGGTCCTGGTCATCGCGGACGCCGGCGCCAACGCGGAGTTCGTGGCCGCGGATCTCCTGTCCCAGGCCGAACACGGGCGCGATTCACAGGTTGTTCTCGTTACCACAGAGCCGCGAATGGCGAAAGCTGTCATGGACCAGATTACGGCGCAGCTGCCGCTTCTGAGCCGCCGGGAGACGGCCGCCAAAGCCTTGCAATCGAGCCGATTCATCCTTGCCGCAGATCTTGCGGAGGCGATCGACATCAGCAATTGCTATGCGCCCGAGCATCTCATTCTCCAGGTCACTGAGCCGCGCCGCCTGCTGGCGCGCGTCCGCAATGCCGGCTCGGTATTTCTGGGCCCGTGGTCGCCGGAAGCGGCAGGCGATTATTGCAGCGGCACCAATCATGTTTTACCGACCTACGGCCAGGCACGCAGCTTCAGCGGTCTGAGCGTGGATCAGTTCATGCGGCAAATGACGGTGCAGGAACTGAGCGAGCCGGGGCTGCGCTCCATCTCCGCTGCCATTGTCGAATTGGCGAACCTGGAAGGTCTGGACGGGCATGCCAGTGCGGTTTCCCGTCGCACCGCCATCACTGCCGCGAGTGAGAAATGACAATCGAGCTTCTGGCACGGCCCGAAATACGGGAGCTATCGCCTTACCAGACGGCAAAGCGAGTTGCGAACACGGTGCGGCTCAATGCGAACGAGGCGCCCTCGCCGCCCGGCGGCGGCGCGACAGCTTCCGGACTGAACCGGTACCCGGAAATACGCCCTGCCCGCCTGCATGAGCGCCTCGCCTCGCACTACGGTGTCACGCAGGAAAAACTGCTGGCCACCCGGGGCAGCAGCGAGGCGATCGATCTGCTGGTCCGCGCCTTTTGCCGCAGCGGCAGGGACAGCATCGTCGTTACGCCGCCAACTTTCTCGATGTACCGCGTTTACGCGGATGTCCAGGGCGCCCGCACCCTCCAGGTGCCCTTGCTGGCAGGGAACGACTTCAGCCTCGATGCGGCCGCCGTCATAAAGACTTGCTGTGCGGATACCAAACTGATTTTTATTTGCTCGCCCAATAACCCCACCGGCGGCGTAGTGCCGCATCGAAGCGTAATCGAACTCGCCGAAGCACGGCGGAATCGCTCCCTGATCGTCGTGGACGAAGCGTATGCAGAGTTCAGCGGCGAACCGTCCGCGACGGCGCTGCTGCCGGACTACGACAACATCGTGGTTTTGCGTACGCTATCCAAAGCGCTCTCACTCGCCGGTGTCCGCTGCGGGGCGGTGCTGGCGAACCCGCCGGTAATTCGGCTTCTTGACTCGATCCTGGCGCCGTACGCCTTGTCCACGCCTGTCGTCGAATGTGTGCTGGAAGCCTTGTCCGCCAGCGGAACGCAGAGCTCCCGGGACACGATCGAGAGGACAATCCAGGAACGGGGCCGCGTGGGCAGGACACTGGCCGCAATGCCCCAGGTACGCAAGGTCTGGCCGAGCCGCGGAAATTTTCTGCTCGTAAGATTTCGTGACCTCAAGTCGGTGCAAGAGCGGCTGCAACAGGCGCGAATTCTGATCCGCGACTTTGGCGACATTGGCGGCCTGGGTCACTGCGCCCGTATCACGATCGGAAATCCGGAGGAAAACGATCTCTTGTTGTCCGCCCTCAGCGAAGTGCCGGAGGAGAACTGACCTATGCACAAAGTTCTTTTTGTCGACCGGGACGGCACCTTGATCGAAGAGCCGCCCGACCAGCAGGTCGACTGCCTTGACAAGATTCGCCTGGTTGCGGGCGTTATTCCGGCGTTATTACAACTGCGGGATGCCGGCTTTCGCTTCGTGATGGTGACGAACCAGGATGGCCTGGGCACCGACTCGTTCCCCCTCGAGCACTTCGAGCGTTGCCAGGAACACATCCTGTCCCTGTTCCGCTCGCAAGGAATACGCTTCGACCCGATCCTTATTTGCCCTCACCGCGAAAACGAGGGCTGTGCCTGCCGCAAACCCCGGTCCGGGCTGCTGACGCCGTTTCTGGCGCATACCAGCCTCGATTTGGAGCGTTGCGCCGTAGTGGGCGACCGCCAGACGGATGTGCAGCTCGCCGCCAGTATCGGCGTTCGCGGGTTTCTCCTGGATCCGGCAGGCGGTCACGAGAACAGCTGGCCGGGCATCGTGGAAGCGCTGGCGACCCCGGATCGGCTGGCGTCGTTCGAGCGGCAAACCCGCGAAACAAGCATTCGGGTGACGGTAAACCTGGACATCGACGCGCCCATTTCCATTCACACCGGCATCGGTTTTTTTGACCACATGCTGGAGCAGGTGGCGAAACACGGCGGCTTCAGTCTTCGCCTGGAGTGCAGCGGCGACCTCGACGTCGATGAGCATCACACGGTCGAGGACACGGCGATCTGCCTTGGCAATGCGATGCGGCGAGCGCTGGGAGAAAAGCACGGCATCGGCCGCTATGGCTTTCTCCTGCCCATGGACGAGAGCGAAGCAAAAGTGTCCCTGGACCTGTCCGGACGCGGCTGGCTCGAGTTCGACGGTGAATTTCGGCGGGAAAGCGTCGGTGGTCTGCCGACCGAGCTCGTACCGCATTTTTTCCGCTCCTTCGCCGAGGCGCTGGGCGCCGCACTGCACATCGAAGTGCGCGGAGAGAATGCGCACCACATGGTCGAAGCCTGCTTCAAGGGAGTCGGCCGTTCCCTGCGGCGCGCCATTCGTCGCGACGGTGATGCCATACCGTCGACCAAGGGTGACCTTCACTGATGCCGGACGTAGCGATAATCAACAGCGGCGGCGCAAACATCGCCTCGCTCGTTTGTGCCCTCGATCGCCTCGGTGGCCACTGCACGGTCACGACTGACGCCGCGACGATCCGATCAGCCAGTCACGTCGTCCTCCCCGGTGTCGGTGCCGCGGCGGATGCAATGAAACGATTGCGCGAACAGGGGCTTTCCGCACTCATTTGCCAGCTGTCACAGCCGGTGCTCGGAATTTGCCTCGGCATGCAGTTACTTGCGGAACGTTCGGACGAGGAGAATGCCGAGTGTCTCGGCATACTGCCCGGCGTGGCCAGGAAGCTCGATGGCTCCCCGCTTCTGCCGGTACCCAACATGGGCTGGTGCCCGGTCATACCGCTCACGTCGCACCCGCTGCTCGACGGCATTGCCAGCGGCAGTTACTTCTATTTCCTTCACAGTTATGCATTGCCGGTGTCGGAATTCACCCTCGCAACCGCACGTCACGCATCGCCCCTGGCAGCGGTGGCTGCGCGGGGAAATTTCTTTGCGACTCAGTTTCACCCCGAGCGCTCCTCGGCGAGCGGTGCCCGCCTTCTGGCGAATTTTCTGGCATTGCGGCCATGATGGTAGTTCCGGCCATTGACCTGCGCGGCGGCAGCTGCGTGCGCTTGCTCAAAGGAGATTTCAGCAAGGAGACTCATTACAGCGACGACCCGATCAAAGTCGCGAGCGGCTACCGCAAGATGGGCCTAAGCCATCTGCATGTGGTCGACCTGGACGGCGCCTTGACGGGTGAGCAACAGCATCAGGCACTGGTTGAACGGATCACCGGAGCCACCGGGTTGACGGTGCAGCTCGGCGGCGGTATCCGTGACAGCCGTGCGGTCGCCCGCTGGCTGCAGTCCGGCGTGTCCCGCTGCGTAATCGGCAGTATGGCGATTACGCAGGCGGAGAAGACCGCTGGCTGGTTGCGCGAATTCGGTCCGGACAAAATCGTCCTGGCGCTGGACGTGCGCCTTGATGCGAACGCCACACCGATCCTCGCCACCCACGGCTGGACGCGCGGCTCGAACCTGACCTTGTGGCAGTGCATTGACCGCTACGGTCATGCTGGCTTGAAACACGTTCTTTGTACTGACATCGCGGCGGACGGCGCGCTGACAGGGCCCAATGTCGATCTATACCAGGAGTTCCTCACGCGCTGTCCCGGGATCGAGCTGCAGGCCTCGGGCGGCGTCCGCGATATCGCTGACCTGGAAGCCCTGCGCTCCATCGGCTGCGCCGCCGCTATCACCGGCCGGGCAATGCTTGACGGGCGGATCACCCAAGAGGAGATTTTGTCATTCCTGCAAGACGCATAATTCCCTGTCTGGACGTTCGTGACGGGAAGGTGGTCAAGGGAGTGCGGTTCAGAAACCACCGTATCGTCGGTGAGATCGTGGAGCTTGCGGAACGTTATTGCGGCGAGGGTGCCGACGAGCTCGTGTTCTACGACATCACCGCGAGCCCCGATGGCCGCTCGGTGGACCGCGGATGGGTCGGCCGGGTTACGGCCGTTCTGGACATTCCTTTCTGCGTGGCGGGCGGCATCCGCAGCGTGGCTGACGCAGAAGAGATCCTCAACAAAGGTGCGGACAAGCTTTCCATCAATTCGCCGGCACTGGAGAATCCCGCGCTTATCTCCGAACTGGCGAGGCGCTTCGGCTCGCAATGTGTTGTTGTCGGAGTCGACAGCCAGGAAGAAGGCGGCGGCTATTATGTGCATCGCCTGACCGGTGATGTTGAGAAGTCTGCGTCGACGAAACGCGAAACGCTCGCCTGGATTCGCGAGGCGCAGGATCGCGGTGCCGGTGAAATCGTGCTCAATTGCATGAATCGGGACGGCGTGCGGCAGGGTTACGACTGCGCCCAGCTGGCATCCGTACGCCAGCAGTGCAACGTACCGCTCATCGCGTCGGGCGGTGCGGGACGCAAGGAACATTTCGCTGAAGTATTCCGGAATGCAGCCGTCGACGGCGCTCTTGCCGCCAGCATTTTCCACAGCGGTGAAATGCGCGTTGATGAGTTAAAACGGTTTCTCGAAGCGCATGACATCGATGTCAGACCAACCCAGGAAGTGCCATGACGCTGCACCCGAACAGGAACGCTTCTTTTCTGGCTGTCCTCGAGGACATCATCGCCGGGCGACTGAGGGAAAAGTCCTCCGGCAGTTACGTCGCCTCCCTGGCCGCCGGGGGCGACAAAAGGCTGGCACAGAAAGTCGCTGAAGAAGCAGTGGAAGTGGCCCTGGCCGTTACGGCCGGCGACCGCAAGGAACAGCTCGAAGAGGCCGCTGACCTCGTTTTCCATCTTCTGGTGCTTCTCAAGGCCAAAGATATTTCCCTCGCGGACGTTGCAGCAGTACTGGAACAGCGGCACGCATTACGGTCGCAATGAGGCTATATAACCACTTCCCTGGCAATGCCTCGCATATTGTAGTTGGACCCCATCACATAGCCGTAAGCACCGGTGTTCGCGACGATAATCACGTCGTTCTCCGTGCATTCCGGCAATAGCCGGTCGCTACCGAGCCGGTCGCCCGTTTCGCAGATCGGCCCGACAACCGTCACGGTTTCCGTTGCCGGTTCGTCCAGACGAGTCAGATTTACGATTTCGTGATAGGCGCCGTACAGCGCCGGCCGGATGAGCGAGTTCATACCGGTTCCGACCCCGACGTAACGCATGGCGCCTTTGCCCTTGACCTGAGTTACGTGAGTCAACAGCACGCCCGCCTGCGCGACGAGGAATCGCCCCGGCTCCAGCCACAATTCGTATTCCGGCCAGGCCTTTTTTATCTCCGCCAGTATTTCATCAAGCTCCGCCAGGTTGAATTCGCGGTCGCCCGGCCGTTCCGGAACGCCCAGTCCGCCGCCGAGGTCCAAAACCCTGACCCTGGGAAAATGTCGCGCTACCTTGATGAGCTCCGCAGCAACCGTGCGCCAGGCCTCGGGATCAAGGATGCCGCTGCCGCTGTGGGCGTGAATACCCACGACGTCTGCGCCGGTCTTCTCGACCAGGGCCACCAGTTCTTCGAGCTCGAAGCGGGGTATCCCGAACTTCGAGTGAACGCCTGCGGTCTTCACGTGCTCGTGGTGTCCCCGCCCTTGGCCGGGGTCCAGCCGAATGAAAATTTCCTTGCCCCTGAAGATGCCGGGCCACTCACGCAGTGGGTACAGGTTATCGAGCGTCAAGCTGATACCGTTTTTCAAAGCCCATTCGTATTCTTCACGCGGCGCGAAGTTCAGCGTGAGCAAAATCCTCTTTTTATCCAGCCCCGGAGCGCTTTCGAGAAGGTGATCCACTTCTCCCGGCGAGACACAATCGAAGTCCACGCCCAGTGAGGCAAGGCTCTGCAATATCTCCGCATTGGAATTTGCCTTGACGGCGTACAGAACCCGATCCAGCGACTTCATACCAAGCAAAGCGCAAGCCGCCCCACGTACTGTCTCGATATCGTAGACGTAGGCGCTCGCTTCATGCTGCGCAATTTTCAGCAGCTGACCGCGTTTGCGATGCCACCAGGCATCCTCCCGGCATACCGGGGCCCGATGTTCGCGAAACGTTTCCTCCCAGGTCGGGCCGAAAGTGGAAAGGCCGCTCGCCTGGCTGATCATGGATGAATGCAGTTTCGGCACCAGCCGCGACACCTGTGCCTGCTCGATCACGAAACTGAAGTTCAGATCGTTCGACGCCTGCGAAACCAGGTGAATCTTTTCTTCCTCGAAGACCGCCAGAGCAGGCGCGAGTCGCGGCAATATAGTCCGGATCTTCCGTCCGACCAGGCTTACCACCGCACAGTCCGGTATCAGCCGTACGCGGCACAGGCCTTCGAGATCCAGCATGAGCGCGCTTCGCACCGGGCCCGAAAACATCTCGTCAACGGTGTCGATCGAGACAGTGACGTTTGTCTGCGACGTCGACACAAGATCGACAGAAACCCCGTGCTTGCGAAAGGCCGCGAAAGCTTCGGCGAGAAAGCCTACCTCGTGCCACATCGCGGAGCCTTCCATCGAAATGAGCACCGTGCCGGAGCGCGTCGAGATGCCCTTCACCTGCGGCTCGACCTCCCGTGTGACCGATGAAATAACTGTCCCCGAGATGGCCGGTGCGGTGGTACAGCGAATGAACAGGGGAATGCCTTGTTCACGCAGCGGCGACAGACAGCGCGGGTGCAATACCTTGCTGCCCATCGAAGCCAGTTCCTGAGCCTCATCAAAATGCAGTTCCACAAGGAGCCGCGCGGAAGGCACCAGCTTTGGATCGGCGGTGTACATACCCGGCACATCGGTCCAGATTTCCAGCCGGCGGGCCTGCAATCGCGCGGCAAGGTAGGCGGCCGAGGTGTCCGAACCTTCCCGTCCCAGCAAGACGGTTTCGCCGCTGGCGTTACCTGCGATAAAGCCCTGAGTCAGAGTCACCTTGCCGGAAATGGCGAGCGAATTGCGCAAATCGGCATCAGCGGCGTAGCTGCAGGTGGCGGACAAATAGTTTTGCGCCGGCGAATGTTGAGGATGATCGTCGCTGACCAGGAGTTTTCTCGCGTCCCGCCATTGGCATTCGATACCTGAAGCTTGCAGATAAGCCGCGCCGAGCGTCGTTGCCATGAGTTCCCCCAGGGCGAGAACGCGCGCGCGGACCCGCACACTGGTTTCATGAACGAGGCGGACGCCGGCCAGCAACTGCTGGAGCTCCTGCAAAAAAGGATCCAGAAGCGCCGCGGCATCCAGTCCGAGTTCTGCCGCAAGCATGAAATGCTGTTCCCGTATCGCCGCGATACCGTCGTCCTGACTATCAGCCGAGCTGCCCGATTGTGCGCATGAGGCTGCATCCAACGCTGCGCTCAAAGCGTTGGAAACCCCTCGCAGCGCCGAGTGCACGACCAGCGGCTTCAGCCCCTCGGCAAGTCGATTCCGCACCAATCCGGCGATCGTCCGCCAGTTCGCAGCGTCGGATACGCTGGTGCCGCCGAACTTCATGACGATCCAATCGGAACTCCTGACGGCATCGCTCGCGCCGAGCAGGGCGACGTCGGTGAAGTGCGCCTCCGGAACGTTACTTTTCTGCATTGCTCTTGGCCGCGGCTGCCGGAGGAGCGCCTTCCCCTGGCCAGTCGGGGGCGACAGTAACCGCACCCTCCGAAGCCGAAAGCACTTGCGCCCGGTATTTCGCCAACACGCCGCCCGTCACCGACGACGACGGGCATCGCCATGCGCTGTAGCGCTCCGCCAGTTCACGTTCGTCAAGTTGCAGGTCAATGCGCTTCGCTGCCGCGTCGATGATAATGCGATCGTCGTCCCGCACAAGAGCCAGAGGTCCGCCGACAGCGGCCTCCGGAGAAACATGGCCGACTACAAAACCGTGGCTGCCTCCGGAAAAGCGTCCGTCCGTAATAAGGGCCACTTCCTTGCCGAGACCCTTGCCCATAATGGCGCCGGTCGGGCTCAACATCTCGCGCATCCCGGGCCCCCCCTTCGGCCCTTCATAGCGTATGACGACGACATCCCCGGCTCTCACCCGGTCGTCCAGTATCGCCCGCAGTGCGAGCTCCTCCGAGTTATACACTCTGGCCCGCCCCTCGAAGCGCAGCCCTTCCTTACCGGTGATTTTGGCGACCGCGCCATCCGGCGCCAGGTTGCCGTACAGGATCACCAGGTGGCTGTCCGGCTTTATCGGGTTTTCGAAGCCGCGAATGACGTCCTGGTTAGCCGGGTAGTCAGCGGCGTCGGCCAGATTCTCGGCTACGGTGCGGCCGGTTACCGTGAGGCAGTCGCCATGCAGGAGGCCGCGATCCAGCAACCCCTTCATCAAGGGCCTGATGCCGCCGATGGCAATCAGCTCCGACATGAGGTAGCGGCCACTCGGCTTCACATCGGCCAGAACCGGCACACGAGCCCCGATTCGGGTGAAATCGTCGATGGTCAGCGGCACGCCCGCCTCACGTGCTATTGCAAGAAGATGCAATACAGCGTTCGTCGAACCAGCCAGACTGATCACTACCGTAATCGCGTTTTCAAAAGCTTCTCGCGTCAGGATATCAAGAGGCTTCAGGTCTCTTTTCAGAAGGTCCACAACCGCGGCACCGGCTCGATGACAGTCTTCCGCCTTGTGTTCGGAGACGGCTTCCTGCGCGGAACTGTTCGGCAAGCTCATACCCAGAGCTTCGATGGCGGACGCCATTGTGTTCGCCGTATACATACCGCCGCAGGCACCCGGACCGGGAATCGCGGTCCGCTCCACTTCGAGCAATTCCTCACTTCCGATCTTGCCGGCAGCGGCAGCCCCTACGGCCTCGAATACCGACACGATGTCGCGGCGCTTCACGCCGGGCCTGATCGTGCCGCCGTAAACGAACACCGACGGGCGATTGAGGCGGGCCATCGCCATTGCGCAACCGGGCATGTTCTTGTCGCAACCGCCGATCGCGACAAGGCCGTCAAATCCTTGTGCACCGGCGACCGCCTCAATCGAGTCGGCAATAACTTCGCGTGAGACCAGCGAGTAGCGCATGCCCGGCGTGCCCATCGAAATGCCGTCGGATACGGTGATTGTATTGAAGATAATGCCCTTCCCGCCTGCACCAGTAGCGCCCGCTGCAGCGTGCCGCGCAAGCTGGTCGATATGCATGTTGCAAGGCGTGGTCATGCTCCAGGTAGAGGCGATTCCAATGTGCGGGCGGCTGAAGTCTCCTTCCTCGAAGCCCACGGCGCGTAGCATGGCGCGGCTGGGAGCGTGTTCAAGACCGTCGACGACGACACGCGAGTATCGTCGCAGTTCTTTCTCTTCCATTTTTGTCGCCCGAATCAGTGTGGAGTCGCGATAACCGTTATTAGGGGCCCAGGAGTCCCGCGAAGACGCCTAGCCATCATTGTCCCGAATGATAACTTCGATACGAGGAAAAATGTCAGCTTCCGGGTTTTCGATGTCGGTCATAAGTTCGAGCGATAAAGTCTCGTCCGATTCGAGCACCGAATCCTGCACCAGCGGGATGAGGAGTCGCGCCATCCGCTGACGCGGTGCGAACACGAGCCTGAAGGCATCGGGAAGAAAATAGTCCTCACCTTCTGTTGCCGTTCCACCACCCACGAAATAACGCACCTCCAGACTGCTGTCGCTCGGATTAAGCCGCATTACATCGATACGCACAGCGGCTTCGCCTTCACTGACGTACATTCTCGAAACCCTAAAGCCGACGGTATCCTGCGGCAAACCGGATTCGAGCGAGCCCTGTGCGGTCTGTCCGCCGACGTTCGCGCCGGCTGCCGGGGGTTCCTGGCCCGCGGCGTCTGCCGGGTCGTCGGCCTGTCGCGGCGAAACGTCCTCCGTCACTTCCTGGCCGCCGACTGGATCCACAGCGACAGGCGCGGGCTCGCGTTCGACCTGTCGTGATTCTCCCGCCGATGCCGGCGGCGCGGCTGCCGGGGTTCTTACCGTGCGATCTTCCCTCTCGCGTTCAGCCGTTTCGATACTGTCTTCCGGCTGGCGATCCGCAACGCTGGCTCGCTCCCCCGAATCCTGAGTCGGGTTTGCCTGCCTGCTCCCCGGCTGATCGAGCGGCCCCGGTGGCGTTACGGCTTCGCCGTCCACCGTTGGCATCGACTCCAGCTGGCCTCCCTCGGGCGCAAAAAGCGCCCTGGTGCGATCGAACATCGACTGGTCGTTGGGCATGATTGCCATGGAAAAAAGCGCAACGGCCACCGCCAGCAGCGCTACGACGGCCAGAGCGGCGGGCCAGTACCGCCGATCCTGTAGTCCGGCAAGCTGCGACTTTGGCTCCACGAGAAGAGGTGCTCCGGCACCTCGGGGAAACGGCGCCTCGGATTCCACGCCTTCTTCGCTGCCCAACGCTTCGACAAATTCCGCCGGAGTCTTGAACCTCGCAACCCGGGAATACGCAAGGGCCTTTCGCAGCGCCCGCCATTGCGGATCGGAAAGACCTTGCGGGCGGTG
>JBBDSK010000234.1:0-21317 GCA_040904985.1 Woeseia sp.
TGCCCTTTCGACTCTGCAGAAGTCCAGGATGGACTTGTGCAGAGATTCCCTAGTGCTTCCCTAGTGCCGTTCTCGCTAGATGGTTTCCGCAACGAGAACCGGCGGACGGTGCTTGTCGCATTGCCCCTGCACCGAGCTTCTGGCCCAGATGTAGGCGGAGATGCCGCTGACAAGGTTCGCGATCGTATAGGCGGCAAAGATGCCCGGCACGCCGAAAAGCCGGTCGCCCAGCAGAGCCAGCGGCAGATAAAGTCCCGCCAGCCGCACGAGACTGATGGCGACGCCCGGCATCGGCTTTCCCATGCCGTTGAAGGAAGCGTTCATGACCATGACCATGCCGTAGGCGCCATAGCCGAGAGGAGCGATCAGCAGGAAACTGGTCGCGGCCTTCGTGACGTCGGGGTTGTCGCTGAACAAGGACGGCAGAAAGGAGCTGGCCGCGGCAAGAAAGACCGCAATCACAAGGCCCGACACAAGACAAAAAACCGTGCAAAGCTTGAGCGCAAGATAAATCCTGTCCGCCTTGCCGGAGGAGATGTTCTGTCCCACGAACGGGCCGATGATCGCGGACATGGCATAGTAAATGACCAGTGTGAGCGCCTCCACACGAGTGGCGACACCGAATCCTGCGACCGCTTCCGGTCCGTAGCGCGCCAGCATGGCGGTGATTGCGCCTGTCGCTACGGGAATGATTGCATTGGTGCCGGCCGCCGGTATACCGACGTGCAATATGTCTCTCCAGGACCTTCGCAGCTCCGCCGCGTCCGGCGCGCTGAAGGTCAGCATGTTGAGCCGGTTGCGCATGAACCAGAAGGCTCCGATGAAAAGCGCGGCACGTGAAATGAGGGCCGCCATCGCGGCTCCGTTCAGCTCCATCGCCGGTATCGGGCCCAGGCCGAAGATCAGAATCGGATCCAGGATCACGTTTGCCACAGCAGCGATAACCATCAGCATGCTGGGCAAGCGGGTGTCGCCCGTCGCACGCATGCTGCTGAGCCCGACCATTCCGACCACGACGAAGGGCACGCCTGCGTAGAGTATCTTCATGTACCCGCCGATCAGCGGGATCAAATCCTGGGGAGCACCCAGGAGGCGAAAAAGGGGCGTGATCGTCAGAACTCCGACGATGCATATGCCGGCGGTGACGAGAAAAGACAGGAGGAGACTGTCGGTGGTAAGCCGGCGAGCGCGCCTGTCGTCATTGGCTCCGAGCGCGCGCGCGACGACCGAGGACGTCCCCGCGCCGAGGCCGATGGCGACGCTCGAGACCAGCATCAGCACCGGAAAGGTGAACCCGAGTGCGGCCAGTTCGCGGTCGCCGACACGGCCAATGAACCACGCATCCACGAACGCCTGCAGCATCATCATGAAGATGCCGAACAGAACGGGCAGCGTCATGCCGACGAGATGCCGGCCAACTGGCCCGTGCGTCAGTCGGGCTTGGGTCATAACCGTGATTCCGGGGAGCGTCCGGGATGCTTGCCGTGAAAGCGCCCGTCATTATGATGCAGCACTATGACGTGGCGAACCTTGCGCCGCAATTGCCGCTGCCTCGCCCCAACGTGCATATCGGTTCAGGTTATCATGCCGCCCGCAAGCTGGAGAAAATCCGCTAACCCGCCCACCAACAGGCTTTACCAGACCCATGTCCTGGAAAAAACTCAGTTCACGCGTCGTCTTCGATAATCCCTGGATGACCGTCCTCGAGGACCGCGTTGTCAATCCCGGCGGCGGCCGGAATGACTACGGCCATATTCGTTTCAAAAATCGCGCCGTCGCCATAGTGCCTCTCGATGGCGCGGGCAATACCTGGCTCGTCGGACAGGACCGCTACACGCTCGGCGCGTGGTCCTGGGAGCTGCCGATGGGCGGCGCGCCCTTATCGGAGTCGCCGCTGGATGCCGCGAAACGGGAGTTACGGGAGGAAACGGGCCTGAGCGCCCGAGTGTGGAAGGAGATCATGCGGCTGCACACGAGCAATTCCGTAACGGATGAATGCGGAGTCGTGTTCACAGCCGAACAACTTCTCGAAGGGAACACTCAATTCGAGGAGACGGAAAACATCGAGGTGCGCAAGCTTCCGCTCGCCGAGTGCCTCGACATGATCGACCGCGGCGAGATAACGGACGCGATCAGCGTTGCGGCGCTTCTTTGCGTTGCACGCGAGACGAATCGCCGCCAGACCGCATCCGACGATCTTGCGAATATTGCCAATATCAGTACACGAGTTCAGCCGTGACGACATAGCGCATGGGACCGCCAGGGCGGCTCGTGTCAAAGGGATAGCAGGTCACCAGGCTCAGCATCGCGGCGTCGGTGTCGAGAATGATGCTGCCGCGCCGCGAATCCACCACGTCCACTCCGCTTACCCGGAACAGGTGTCCCCGGCCGTCCGGCATTTCGACCCTGATGGAATCGCCGTCAGCCAGGTTCTCCAGAAAGCGGAAATGGGTGTCCCGATGACCTGCAATGACGCTGTTGCCTCGCTGGCCGGGCAAAACGCTCGCCGACAGATGCCCCGGTCCGAAAGCAAGGGTGCGGCCGGAACCGCCTGCCAGCACAGGAAGTTCAGGGGCGGGCGCAAAAATGGCATTGCGGCCGCGTAATGTGGCAAATTGTGGCGTCCTGTCGCCAGGATGTCGCGGTGTGACATAGTGGCCTCCAGCGCCTGTGCCTGGTGGCGGAGTGGAATTTGACGAAGCGCATTGCAATAGTCGAAGACGAAGCAGCCATACGGGAGAACTACGCGGCGGCATTCCGGCGTGAAGGCTATAGCGTGGATCTCTACGAAGCGCGGCAGCCCGCGATGGATTCCTTCGCCTCGCGCCTGCCCGACCTGGTGGTGATCGACATCAACCTTAAAAACGAGGTTGAAGGAGGATTCGAGCTGTGCCGCGATCTTCGCAGCAAAGCACGTGACCTGCCGATTATTTTCCTCACTGCAAGAGACAGTGAGTTCGATGCCGTCTCCGGGCTGCGACTTGGCGCAGATGACTACCTAACCAAGGACATCAGCGTGCCCCACCTCATGGCACGAGTGGCCGCGCTTTTTCGCAGAATGGATGCGATGCAAAAGCCGCAAGACGGCAGCAGCCGCATGAACCGCGGCGATCTCGAACTCGATATAGACCGCATGACCGTACGCTGGCAGGACCGCCCGGTGGGGCTGACGCTGACGGAGTTCTGGATCGTCCACTCACTGGCGCGATATCCGGGCCATGTGAGGAACCGGCAGCAACTGATGGACGCCGCGCAGGCGGTGCTGGACGACAACACCATCACTTCGCACATCAAGCGCATTCGCCGCAAGTTTCTTGCGATCGATCCCGGCTTCGACGCCGTGGAAACGGTCTATGGCATGGGCTATCGCTGGCTGGGCGGATAAGCGGCCGCCGGATCCGCGGCCGTTGCTTTATCCGTTTCGCCGATCATGAGACGCCATGAACCTCAGACGCCAGCTTCTACTCATTAGCCTTTTGACGCTGATGCTTCCGTGGGCAGGTTGCCAGTTCATCCGTGAGACCGAGTCCGCTCTGCGGGAGGGCCAGCAACGAATGCTGTCCGGCACCGCGCAGGCCATCGCCGACTCCCTCGCCCAGTTTCCGGACCAGTTCAATGTCCGGCCGCGGAACAGCCGCGAAGAATCTGTTGAAGACCAGGTGTACGGGCACCCGCTTGTGTTCGCGCCCCTGATCGACGGCTATTTCGACGACTGGCCGCTGTTCGACCAGTCCCTGGCCTCTCTGGACGCCGACGGCACGGTGCGCTACGCGGTCGGGGTGCATCTGCAGTCCGTTTTCGTTTATGTGGACGTGAAGGACGACCAGATCATTTACGCGATGCCCGTCGAGCATTCGGCAGCCGGCGCCGGTGCGAGCGATGCTGTCGAACTCGTGACCATCGGCCATGCTCCTGCCAGCGGCGGCGGCGACAGCCCGGAGCGCGTCTCCTACATCTTCGCCGCGGAGGCGCCTGGCCGTTTGGTGGCAAGCCGACGTAACGCCGAGGAAGGCGTTGACGAAACGCGCATCACCGCACAGTGGCAGGACACCGCGGAAGGCTATCGCCTCGAAGCAAAGCTCCCACGTCAATTACTGGGCGGAGCGCTCGGCATCGTCGTGATCGATGCAGACACCGCGGATACCGCCGGTGATCGTCTCGCAAGCTTCGACGGTGAACGGCCGGGGCGATTTGTCGCCCGATCACCGTTGTTGCAAAGCGTCGCGGCCGGCTACGTTCAGCCGGATGTGCGACTGATCGTCACCGACAAGGCCGGGTGGTGCCTGGCGCTGGCGGAAGATCCATCGCCCGTGGAAGAGAGTCAGGCCGCGGGCGTCGCGGCCGGCTGGATGCGCCTTGTCTACGAGGCACTGCTCGCGTCCGGCAACGAACCGGAGCTGGCCGAGCCGGATCCCTCCGGGCGGGAGCAGCAGCCCTACATACGCCGCGCGCTGAACGGTGAGGCGGCAACCAGCTGGTTTCGCAGCCGGCGTTCCGGGCGCGCCGTTGTCGCCGTGGCGCAACCGGTGTGGTCGGGCAACGTGCAGACGGGCGTGGTTGTTCTGCAGCAGGGAACCGACGCCATCCTGAGTCTTACCAACCGCGCGCTGGCGCGCCTCATGAACGTTACGCTCATAGCAACCCTCCTCGTTGCCGCCTCGCTTCTCGGCTATGCAAGCTGGCTTTCGCTGCGCATCCGGCGCCTGAGCAGCGCGGCCGAACGGGCGCTGGACGACGAGCGCGTGCGAGCGGAGCTGCCGAGTTCGCAGGCGCGGGACGAGATCGGCGACCTTTCGCGCAGCTTCTCCAGTGTTTTAAAGCAACTGGGCGACTACAACGAATATCTTCGCTCGCTGGCGTCCAAGCTGTCGCACGAGATGCGCACGCCGCTCACCATCGTCACGTCATCGCTGGAGAACCTCGAGCATGAGCCGCTGACGGAGGAATCGGCCAGGTACACGGCACGGGCGAAGGAGGGCGCGGCGCGCCTGCGCGGCATATTGACCGCCATGAGCGAGGCCAGCCGGGTGGAAGAACTGATCGAAAATGCCGCCCCCGAAACCTTCGACCTTCGCGCCGCGCTGGCATCCACCGTCGCCGCGTACGCGGATGCCTGGCCGAACCGGCAGTTTTTATTGCAGTGCGGAGACGACAGCGTGCCTGTGCACGGTTCGCCGGAACTGATCATCCAGATGCTCGACAAGCTGGTGGACAACGCCGTGGACTTCAGCTCTCCGGACGACGAGATCGTCATTTCGCTCGAATCGGAGCCGAACGGCGCCGTCCTCGGTATCACAAATCCCGGCCCGCCGCTTCCGGAGCGCATGCGCTCTCAGCTGTTCGATTCGATGATTTCGGTGCGGCCGGATGATCCGGGAAAGCACCTGGGCCTCGGCCTGTTCGTTGCACGGGTGATCGCGAGCGGTCATGGCGGCACGATCCAGGCGCTCAATGTCAACGGCGGCGTGCGTTTCGAGGTTCGCCTGCCGAAAGCCTGACCTTCATTACACGCCGAGCCACGCGGCGATGCCCTTCGCCGCTTCGCGTCCTTCGAAAACAGCCGTTACCACGAGGTCGGCGCCGCGCACCATGTCGCCGCCGGCAAAGATCTTCGGGTTCGTCGTCTGGTGCGGAAAGCGTCCCAGCGTATCCACGCGCACGCGCTCGTTCGGCAGCAGCCCGATGCCGAAATCCTCGAACCACGGCGGAGGGCTGGGGCGAAAGCCGAATGCAATTACGACGGCATCGGCGGGCAGCACCCGTTCCGTGCCGGCAACCGGTTCCGGCCGGCGCCGTCCCCCGGCATCCGGCTCGCCCAGACGGGTTTCGACGACCCGCACACCGGAAACCGTCCCGTTGCCGACAATCTCGACCGGCTGCAGGTTAAAACGGAAATCCACGCCTTCTTCCCGGCTGTTCGCGACCTCGCGCCGCGAGCCCGGCATGTTGGCCTCGTCCCGGCGATAAGCGCAGCTGACGCTGAGCGCTCCCTGTCGGATGGCGGTGCGGTTGCAGTCCATCCCGGTATCGCCGCCGCCCAGCACGACGACCTTCTTGCCGGCCAGATCTATCCAGGGTCCGGCAGGATCAGTGATTCCCATTTCGTGATAGACGTTGGAGATCAGGTAGGGCAGCGCCTCGTATACGCCGGCCGAATCTTCGCCCGGAAGCTTTCCCTGCACCGCGTTATAGGTCCCCATGCCCAGAAACACCGCATCGAACTCATCCAGCAGGGACTGGAAGGATCTGTCTTCCCCGATCCGCTGCCCGAGGACGAATTGCACACCCATGCCCTCCAGGATGCCGCGGCGTCTCTGCATTACCTTTTTTTCCAGTTTGAACGGTGGAATGCCAAAGGTCAGAAGTCCGCCGATTTCCGGCCAGGCATCGAAGACCACCGATCGTATTCCGGCACGCGCAAGAACGTCCGCCGCGGCCAGTCCCGCCGGGCCTGCGCCGACGATGGCGACACGCTTTCCGGTATCCAGCACCTGCGACATATCCGGCCGCCAACCCTGCTTCAGCGCTTCATCGGTAATGTATTTTTCGATGTTGCCGATGTTCACGGCACCGATCCCGTCGTTCAGCGTGCAGGCGCCTTCGCAAAGCCGATCCTGCGGGCATACGCGGCCGCAAACTTCCGGCAGGGAGTTCGTCTGGTGAGACAGCTCCGCAGCCTCGAAAAGCTTTCCTTCCTCGATCAGGCGCAACCAGTCCGGAATGTAGTTGTGCACGGGGCACTTCCATTCGCAATACGGGTTACCGCAGGAAATGCATCTGCCCGCCTGACTGGCGGCATCGGCGCCGTCGTAGGAGCCGTAAATCTCGTCATAGTGCTTGATCCGCACTTCTACCGGTTGCTTTTCCGGGTCGCGCCGCGGCACTTCGAGAAACTGTAAGGGATGTTTTGGCATACGAGTCTCGCAAATCTCCTCAGGCGGCCTGTCGCAACGAACGGATCAGCGTGCCGATTTCGGCCGCTTTGGGCTTCACCAGCCAGAATTTCGGCAGGTAGGTTCTGAAATCATCCAGAATCACTTCGCCCCACTCACTGCCGGTATGGCGCACGTGCTCCGAAATGGTCGAACGGAGATGCTGCAGATGCGCTTCCAGGTTCTCCGAGGTCACGCGATGGATGTCGATCAGTTCGTGGTTGTATCGATCGACGAAATCGCGGTCGAGATCGAGTACGTAGGAGAAGCCGCCGGTGAAGCCGGCGCCGAAATTGATTCCACACCGGCCGAGCACCACCACCACGCCGTCGGTCATGTATTCGCAACAGTGGTCGCCCGCCCCCTCGACCACCGCAACGGCACCGGAATTTCTCACCGCGAATCGCTCGCCGGCAACACCCGCGGCAAAAAACTGTCCGCCTGTGGCCCCGTAAAGACAGGTATTGCCGACAATGACCGTGTCCTTTGCGGTATAGGTCGCATCTTCCGGCGGCCGAACGACGATGCGGCCGCCGGCCATTCCCTTGCCGACATAGTCGTTCGCTTCGCCGACAAGCTCCAGGTCGAGGCCAGCGACGTTCCAGGCGCCGAAGCTTTGCCCGGCCGTTCCCGTCAGCCGAATGGCGATTGGCGCCTCCTGCATGCCGAGATTGCCGTGCCGGCGCGCAACTTCTCCCGACAGGCGGGCGCCGATCGAGCGGTCGTAATTGCGGATGCGGTAGTCGAAACGGCCGCCGGATTTCGTTTCGATGGAGGGCAGGATTTCCGTCACCATTCTTTCCGCGAGTTCCGCCTTGTCGATCGGATGATTGCGCGCATCGGTGCAGAACCGGGGCAGCTCGCGATCGAGGCCGCTCTCCGACAGGATCGGGCTCAGGTCGAGTTGCTGCTGCCGCCGTGTTTCCCCCGGCTTCAGGTCGATCAGGTCGACACGACCGACGATGTCTTCAAGCCGCGCAACCCCGAGTTCTGCAAGCCGCATCCGTACTTCCTCGGCCACGAAACAGAAAAAGTTGATGACCATATCGGGCAAGCCGACGAAAAATTCGCTGCGCAGCACATTGTTCTGCGTCGCGATCCCGGTCGGGCAGTTGTTCAGGTGGCAGACGCGCAGGTACTTGCATCCCAGCGCCACCATCGGCGCCGTGCCGAAGCCGAAGCTCTCGGCACCCAGTATGGCCGCCTTGATGACGTCGAGCCCGGTCTTGAGGCCGCCGTCGGTCTGTAGCCGAACCTTGTGGCGAAGGCCGTTGCCGCGAAGAACCTGGTGCACTTCCGACAAGCCGAGTTCCCAGGGGCTGCCCGCGTACTTGACCGAGCTGAGGGGGCTTGCACCGGTGCCGCCGTCATAACCGGAAATCGTTATCAGGTCGGCATAGGCCTTGACCACCCCCGCCGCTATCGTGCCGACGCCGGGCTCCGCAACCAGCTTGACCGAAATCATGGCCTCAGGGTTAACCTGTTTCAGATCGAAGATCAGTTGCGCCAGGTCTTCGATGGAATAAATGTCGTGATGCGGCGGTGGCGAAATAAGGCCCACGCCCGGCTTCGCGAAGCGCAGGCGGGCGATCATCTCGTTTACCTTGTGCCCCGGGAGTTGGCCTCCCTCACCGGGCTTCGCGCCCTGCGCAATTTTGATCTGGATGACTTCAGCGTTGACCAGGTACTCGGCGGTAACACCAAAACGGCCCGAGGCGACCTGCTTGATCCGCGATGTCCGTTCGGTGCCGTTACGCGCGGGATCTTCGCCGCCTTCGCCGGAGTTTGAACGGCCGCCGAGACGGTTCATTGCGATTGCCAGCGCCTCATGCGCTTCCGGTGACAGTGCCCCCAGGGACATGCCGGCGCTGTCGAAGCGGGGAAGAATCTCTTCCACCGGTTGCACGTCCCCGAGCGGAATCGCCGCACCGGCCGGCCGCACTTCGAAAAGATCGCGCAACGCCGCCACCGGCCGCTCGTTCACGAGCCGCGAATAGGCAAGGTAGCGAGCAAAGTCGCCGGAGCGCACCGCCGACTGCAGCGTGGCGACGACGTCCGGGTTAAAGCAATGGTACTCGCCGTCATGCACGTACTTGAGAAGGCCGCCCTGGCGCAGCGGCAATCTCGGCTCCCAGGCGGCTTTGGCCAGCTCACGCTGGTCCTCAGCGAGGTCGGCGAACTTCGCTCCCTGGATACGGCTCACGGTGCCTTTGAAACACTTCCCGACGATTTCCTCGTGCAGGCCGACGATCTCGAACAGTTGCGCGCCGCGGTAACTGGAGGCAGACGAGATGCCCATCTTCGACATGATCTTGAACAGTCCCTTGCGGATGCCGCGCCGGTAGCTGCGGCCCAGCTGCCATTCCCCGTCGCCGCTTTTTCGCTGCCCGATCCTGTGCAGGCTCTGGTATGCGAGGTAGGGGTATACAGCCGTTGCGCCGTAACCCAGCAGACAGGCGAAGTGATGCGCATCCCGCGCCACGCCCGTTTCCACAATGATATTGACGGAACAGCGAAGCCCGCTCGCAACAAGGTGATGGTGCACAGCGCCGGTTGCCAGCAGAGCGTGCACCGGCACCAGGCCCGGCTTCAGGTAACGATCGCTCAGCATGATCAACAGCTTTCCGTCACTAGCCGCCTGCAGCGATTGCGCGCAGATGCGATCGAGCGACGCCGGCAAGTCTTCGGTTTCCGGCGCGTTGAGATCGATAAACACGTGGCTGTCGGCGAACATGCCGGGACCCAGCAGCTGTCGCAGCTTGCGCTGCGACAGAATTGGTGAATTCATCACCACCTGCTCCGCATGTTCCGGCCCGAGTTCGAACAGGTTTTGCTCGCGTCCGATATTTGTCTGCAGCGACATCACAATGCGCTCGCGCAGTGAATCGATCGGCGGGTTGGTAACCTGCGCGAACTGCTGGCGGAAATAGTCGAAGGGTGAGCGAATCTGCTTCGACAGCACGGGCATCGGCGTGTCGTCTCCCATGGACCCGACCGCCTCCTGTTCCGCTTGCGCCAGTACGTTTACGACCTCGTTCAATTCCTCCCGGGTCAGATTGAACATTTTCTGATACGTCGCAAGCGTCGCTTCATCCATCGGCTCTGCCGCCGTGTGCCGGTCGACCAGCTCGGACTCCAGGTACCGCACGCCCTTCTTCAACCACTTCTTGTAGGGCGCCCGCGACTTGAGGTCCTGGTGAATATCCTCCGTTGTAAGCAGGCGCCCGCTGCGGAGATCGACGGCGAGCATCTCGCCGGGGCCCAGCCGCCCCTTCGAAAGAACGTCTTTGGTGGGATAATCGTGGACACCGGCTTCGGATGCGATGGTGATATGGCGGTCCTTTGTCACCACGTATCGCGCCGGACGCAAGCCGTTGCGGTCCAGACAGCAGGCTGCATAATGCCCGTCCGTCAGTACGATGCCGGCAGGCCCGTCCCAGGGCTCGGTATGGCAATCATAGAACTCGTAGAAAGCGCGCACATCCGGATCCACTGCATCGAGCGTCTGCCATGCCGGGGGTATGAGAATGCGCATGGCCTGCAGCACATCCATGCCGCCGGCGCGGAGCACCTCCAGCATGTTGTCGAGACTCGAGGAGTCGGAGCCCGTGAGCGAAATGATCGGATGCAGATCGGACAGATCGTGGAGCTTTTCCGAACGGAAGTTTGCGGCTCTCGCGACAGCCCAGTTGCGGTTCCCCTGGATGGTGTTGATCTCGCCGTTGTGCGCGAGGAAGCGGAATGGCTGCGCAAGTCGCCATTCCGGCAGCGTGTTGGTCGAGAAACGCTGATGGAAGACGCACACGGACGCCTCGAGTCGCGGGTCCCGCAGATCCGGATAGAATGCGGGCAAGGACTCCGGCATGACCATGCCCTTGTAGGTGATCGTAGCGGAGGAAAGGCTCGACACGTACGCTTCCGCGTCGATGCCGCCGAACGCAACCTCCGCCCGGCGCCGTGCCAGGAAAAGGCGCCTGTTGAAGAACGTGTGCTGCATGCCGGCCGGCGCATTGACGAACATCTGCTCGATGCGCGGTAAGGTTTGCAGGGCCTGTTCGCCGCAGGCGTCGCGATCGATCGGAACTTCGCGCCAGCCGGCGAACTCGAGTTCCGACTCCGCAATTTTTTGTTCAATGAGCCGTTTTACCGCGTCTGCCGTTCCGCCATCCGGGCTCAGAAAAACCATGCCGGCGGCAAAGCGTTCACCCAGCGCAATACCGCTCTCGGCCGCCACGCCGCGCAGGAATTTTACCGGCAATTTGATCAGGAGCCCGCAGCCGTCGCCGGTCTTGCCGTCGGAGGCAACGGCGCCACGATGCGTCAGCCTTGCAAGAGCCGCAATCGCCGTTTCCACAACCCAGTGACTCGGATTGTCATCGAGGTTGGCAATAAGACCGAAGCCGCAGCTATCTCGCTCGAACGACGGATGGTAAAGTCCCCTTGCATTTTTTTCGGTCATTGCTTCTCCGAGGCGCATAAACGCCGCGCGCCTCAATAAGCACGCGAAGGCTTGCGTGCCTGAATTCGAAAATCCCGCAGATCGGATTGCGCCATCGCGGCCGGGAGCCCGTTCCGGCGCGCGTGCCTTCGCCTCGGCGGCGCCTCTGTGACAGCTTATAATACAACCCGAGCCCGGCAGTATAGGACAGCCGCTCCCGTGCCGGCCAGCCGGGCGCGGATGACCTGGGTCTTTCATCCGGCGCATATGGCGCTACGGTGCGGAATTGCCGGCGACAGGTTTTTTTCACGCGGCGCGCCGGCAGCCGCCGATGAGTGGTTTCCCGCGCAACAAGTGGCGATGGTCGAAAAGTTCCTGCCCTCAGCGCAGATCCTCGCCCAGCTTCCCCCAGCGTGCGCCAATGAGAAGCCAGTCGCCGCCCTCCATTTCCAGCTCCAGTTCGAATCGGTAGACGTCCCCGCTCAAGCCGAACCGACTGCCGCCGTTCCGTCCGGCTAAGCCGGACGTTAGCCGCACGTTCGCCGCGCTGTCCCCGGCGATCGTCAGCTCGTCGATTTTCGACACCAGCGCAACCTCGCTCACGCGGAGAAACAGGAGGCGCAGAATCCGATCGATGCCGGAGCGGTCGTTGCCCCGCGCATCGACATAGCTTGCCGATATCATTTTCATCAGGCGCGGCCGGTCCTTGTCTTCCGCCGCGGCCTCCGCGCTTTCCAGCCATTGCCGGAGCGCTTCTTCAGGCTCTGGTGCGGGCGCACAAGACACCGTTGCCGCTATTGCGCAGCAGAAAAGCATCGCGGTATCCAAGCGTAACAGGCGCATTTAACTTCTTCTTTACTATAATGGCATCAATATTCCCAGAGCCGGACCGCCGACATGCCAGTGAAACTGCTCAGCGAAAGCATGGATGCGACGATAACGGGCGATGACCAGATTCGTATCGAACGGATACTGTCGTTCTGGTTCAAGGATCACGATCTGACGGCGCCGCAAATCGATGGCCGCATGGACATCTGGTTCGGCGAGGATTCGGTTTTCGATCACGAGATCGAAAAGGAGTTCATGGACGACGTGGAAGACGCGTCGCGAGGCGCGCTCGACCACTGGGCACACTCGCCGCATGGCACACTGACACTTGTCCTTCTCCTCGACCAGTTCCGCCGCAACATCTACCGGAACACCGCAGAGGCGTTCGCAAAGGACAAGGTGGCCCTCAAACTCTGTGTCGAGGGCGCCATGGCAAAGCAGGATAAAGTCCTGACGCCAATACAGCGCGTTTTTTTCTTCATGCCGCTCCAGCACGCCGAATCGCGCAAGGTGCAGGCAAAGTCGGTGGAGATATACAACCGTCTCGCAAACGCCGTTTCACCCACCAACCGGGAGACTTTCGAGACAGTAGCGCAGTTTGCCGAACTGCATCGCGACATCATCGAGCGATTCGGCCGCTTCCCTCACCGCAACAAGGTGCTGAACCGCAAAAACAAGCCTGAAGAAGAAGAATATCTCGCCGGCGACAGCCAAAGCTTCGGCCAGGGCGGCTAAAGCGCAGCCGAGGGCGCGCCGCCGTCGACGAGCCGTTTGTTTTACCGCAGCCGCGTGGACTCCTGCACGAGCGTCATTGCCCGATTGGAAACCTTGCGGTAACGCAGGCTTAGCAGTACCGCCGCTACCGACAGTCCCAGCACGAATCCTCCCCAGATGTAGGCTGGAGGCGCGCGGAACGTGACAGCTGCCAGGTAGGCGAGCGGGAAAGCCAGCACCCAGTAAGAAAACGTGTTGATCAGCATCGGCACCCGCGTGTCCTTGTAGCCGCGCAATGCGCCTGCCGCGCCGATCTGTACGCCATCCGCTATCTGGAACACGGCGGCGATTACCAGGAGCCCAAGTGCAATTGTCTTCACAGCGGGATCGGTTGTGTAAAGACTGACCACCGCATCCCTGAACAGCAACAGAAAGCCCGCAGAAAGCGCCATGAACCCGGCGCAAACGGAAATTCCCGTTACGCCGCTGAATCTGGCTGCGGCAGGATTACCCGCTCCGAGTGCATGGCCGATGCGTACGGTCGTTGCGGCACTGAGAGCAAGCGGCACCATGAACATGGTGGATGCGAAATTGATTGCGATCTGATGCGCCGCGGTGACTTCCGCGCCTAGCGTGCCGACGAGAATGGAGACGGCGGAAAAAAGCCCGGCCTCGGCTGTTATGGTTACCGCAATCGGCACACCAAGAAGCAGGATTTCTTTCATGACTGGCAGGCGAAGCGGCGGCAGTCGCTTGAAAATTTGCAGCGGCGCGTAACGCGGATGCAAAACCATATAGCTGCCCAGCAGCAAAACCAGCAGCCACATTGTAATCGCGCTCGCCACACCGGCACCCACAGCCCCCATTGCCGGGGCGCCGAAGTTACCGTAGATGAACACGTAGTTGAGAAAGACGTTGCAGGCCAGCGCAAAAAGAGACGAGTACATGATCGGCCTGGTATAGCCGATGCCTTCAGTGGTGAACCGAAGCGCGAGGAAGGCGCAGATAGCGGGCGCGCCCAGGACGATCGCATGCACATATCCGACAGTGGTGTCGCGAAACTCGTCGTCGATGCCGAGAAACGTCAGAACAGGATCCACCCACCATCGTGCCAGGACCAGGATCGCCAAACCCAGCCCGACGCCCAGGATCAGTCCCTGGCGTGTATATCGGCCGATGAGGCCCAGTTCGCCGGAGCCATAAAAACGCGCGGCGATGGGTGACAGGGCCATCATCAGCCCGAGACACAGGGCAAAGCCCAGGAACCAGACACTTGCGCCGACAGCTACCGCCGCCAGGGCGCTGGCGCCGAGGCGTCCCGCCATCACGGCATCGGCGAATTGCATTCCCGCAATCGACAGGCTGTTCACGATCAGAGGCCCCGCCAGGCGCAGCAATGCCCTGATCTCGCCCGGCCAGTTTCGAGTCGATGCGAGCGTCGTCATTCCTGTTCTTTTTGTGAGGCCATCGATGAAAAGGGCGAAGATTACCGCGTTGCCGTCCGTGACTGTAGCCTTCTCAAGCTGTTGCGGCGCCAATGTCAGGTAATGACGCCGACCCTATAGTAAAGTTAACCGCATCACTTGGCGGTGGGCATTGGAGGCATCATGTGGCATGACGGTCAGGCGGCCCGGGTCGCGGTTATCGGCGGTTCCCGCATTCCTTTCTGCCGCGCACACACGAACTACGCCGACAGCTCCAACCAGGACTTGATGACCGCCACTCTCGAGGCACTCGTCCGCAAATACGACCTGAAGGGGCAGACGCTGGGTGACGTCGCGCTGGGCGCCGTGATCAAGCATTCGCGTGACTGGAACCTCGCGCGCGAATGCGTAATCGGCTCGGGTCTTTCACCGGCGACACCGGGTGTCGATCTGCAGCGTGCTTGCGGCACAAGTCTCGAGGCCTGCATCCTGATCGGCAACAAGATCGCGCTGGGACAGATCGAAGCCGGCATCGCCGGTGGAACGGACTCGATCAGCGATGCGCCGATCGTTTACCCGGACGACTATCGCTCGATTCTGCTGAACAGCCATCGTGGACGCTCCCTGAAGGAGAAATTGCTGCCGTGGCTGCGGCTTCGTCCAAGGCATTTGAAGCCGGAGCTTCCCGGCGTCGTCGAGCCGCGCACCGGCCTGTCGATGGGCGAACATACGGAACGGACTGCCAAGGCGTTCAAGGTAAGCCGCGAGCACCAGGACCAGCTTGCTCTCTCCAGTCATCGCAATGCCGTGAAGGCCTACGACAGCGGCTTTTATGAGGATCTCGTCACGCCCTTTCGCGGCGCCGCGGAGGACAACAACATCCGCCGGGATACCAGCTACGAGAAGCTGGCAATACTGAAGCCGGTCTATGACAAAAGTGGAAGCGGCACTATGACCGCCGGCAACAGCACTCCGCTGACCGACGGGGCCGCCGCGGTGCTGCTCGCGTCGGAGGACTGGGCCAGGCGAAAGAATTTGCCGGTCGCCGCATGGCTGACGTTTTGCAAGGTAGCCGCGGTAGATTTCACGGGCACCGAGGGCCTGTTGATGGCGCCCGCGTATGCCGTTTCCGAAATGCTGAAGGCCGCGAATTTGAAACTGCAGGACTTCGATTTTTACGAAATTCACGAAGCGTTCGCGGCCCAGACCATCGCCACACTGAAGGCCTGGCAGTCGGAGGAATTCTGTCGCGAACGGCTGGGGCGCGATGAGGCGATGGGGCCGATCGACCTGGAAAAACTCAACATCAATGGCGGCAGTATTGCGATAGGTCACCCATTCGCGGCGACTGGCGCAAGAATCGTGGCGACGCTTGCGAAAATGCTGCGCGAGAAAGGCTCCGGGCGAGGGCTCGTCTCCGTATGCACGGCGGGCGGCATGGGCGTCACGGCGATCATGGAGGCCGCCGCAGCCGAGTGACCCGCCGCGCTGGCGGATCCCGGCGCCGCCGGAAATGGAAAGCAACAGGTGCCTGAAGGTGCTGACGGGGGAGTAATGGAACTCAGCACGACACTTGCAAACATAAATGCCGTTCTGTGGAACGAGACATGGCTTTTTGTGATCGTCGGTACAGGCGTGCTGTTCACGTTATGGAGCGGCTTTTCGCAATACAGGGCGCTGACCCACGGTCCACAGGTGGTGCGCGGCGTGTACGACGACGCCGCGGATCCGGGTGCCATCAATCATTTCCAGGCGTTGTCGGCAGCACTGTCCGGTACCGTTGGGCTCGGCAATATCGGCGGCGTTGCGCTGGCCATAACACTGGGCGGTCCCGGCGCGATTTTCTGGATGTGGGTCGTCGGCTTTCTCGGCATGTCGATCAAGCTGACGGAAGTCACGCTGTCCATGCTTTACCGCAACACGGACGATCCCGACAACCCGCACGGAGGCCCGATGTGGGTCGCGGACAAGGCGCTGCGGAGGATGAAGCCGGAGCTGGCCTGGCTCGGCAAAAGCATTGCCGTCGTCTTCTGCGTCTGTCTTCTCGCGTCCGCGTCCACCGGCGGCAACATGTTCCAGTCATGGAACGTCGCGGAAGTCACGAATGAATATTTCGGAGTGCCTCGCTGGATCTGCGGCGTTGTCCTCGCGCTGCTGGTCGGCTCCGTCATCATCGGCGGCATCAAGCGCATCGGCCGGGTCGCCGGCACGCTGGTGCCGTTCATGGTGGCGCTTTACCTCCTCGCGGGCGGCTACGTGCTGATCCTGAACGTACAGGACATCCCCGCGATGCTGTGGTTGATCGTCAGCAACGCCTTCACCCCCACGGAAGCCACCGGCGCATTCATTGGCGGCACCGCGGCATCGGCTTTCCTTTTCGGCATGAAGCGCGCGGTTTTTTCCAACGAGGCCGGCCAGGGATCGTCGCCGATGGCGCATTCGGCAGCCAAGACCGACGAGCCGGTGCGGGAAGGCCTTGTTGCCGGTTTGGAGCCTTTCATCGACACGATCGTCGTATGCACGTTTACCGCGCTCGTAATTCTCTCGACCGGGATCTGGAACAGGGGGGCCGACGTTGCCTTCACCGATCCGCCGGACATCACGCGCAGCGAAACCGGCTGGCAACTGCAGGAAACGAAGGCACCGCCTGGTGAGTGGCAACCCGGCGAGGTCGTGACCCTGGTCGTAAAGGCCGGCGAAAATCCCCTCACGAACCAGGATATCCATCGCATCGACGGTGTCGTGTTACTGCAGCCCTCCGGCTATGTCATACACTGGGCGCATTTTCCGGGCGACACGCAGCCCGAAATCACAGGCGGCGGACTCTACAAGTCCTACGTCGGCGCCACCCTGACCGCCAAGGCCCTTGATTCCGTTCATCCGGGACTCGGCAAGTGGCTTATCACCATTGCCTCGTGGTTGTTCGGATTTTCCACGATCATCGCCTGGGCCTATTACGGAGAACAGGGCATTACCTACCTTGCCGGTGACAGGGGCGTGCTTCCCTTCAAGCTCGTGTACTGCTCGCTGGTCATTGTTGCTGCGCTGGGTCACATCCGGACGAACACGGATCTCGACAACGTGACCGGTGTCGGGCTCGGCGTAATGATGTGGGCGAATATCCCGATCACGCTGATCTTCGGTTACCAGGCTATGCGAGCGTACAAGGAGTATCTCGGGCGGCTGAAAGCGGGACAGATGGGGCCGGATCATCCGCCGCCCGACCTCGACGAGCTGCTGAGCGGCCGCGACGTGGCACGCAGGACTTGAGTGGGCGGGCAGAATGTTGCGTGGGAGCGAGCCGGCAGCGGGAACGCCCTCCTTCCGCTCAGCGCTGGCTGGCAACGACGCGCTCTATTCAGTATCGTTCATCATCACCTCCCTGCCTTCCCAATGCCCGAGGCAAGCACCAGAGTCCAATGCCGGCCATGGATCGAACGACCGAGCACCCGCAGGACAGCAACGAGTCGCTGGCGGTACTGCTCGTCAATCTCGGCACGCCGGAGGCACCGACGCCAGCCGCGGTAAGGCAATACCTGAAGGAGTTTTTGTCCGACCCCCGGGTCGTGGAGTCGCCACGGTGGCTCTGGTGGCTCGTTCTCAACGGCGTAATCCTTCGCGTGAGACCGGCACGTTCAGCGGCAGCCTATCGCAAAATCTGGACCGAGCAGGGATCACCCTTGCTGTTGCATACGGTCGCCCTTGCGGCCGGCGTGCAGGAGCTACTGACCGCCCGGTTGAGCAATAACGTTACGGTCTATCCCGCGATGTCTTACGGACAGCCGTCGATTCCCGCGGCGCTGAAAAGAATGTTGCAGCAGAACATTCGGCGCGTGGTCGTTCTTCCGCTTTACCCCCAGTACGCCAGTTCGACCACCGGCTCTGTATTCGACGCCGTTACTGCAGAGCTGTCGCGGCAACGATGGGTGCCGGAGCTTCGATTCATAAACCGTTACCATGATGTTCCGGGATACATCAGCTCGCTTGCGAAAAGCATCCGCGAATTCCGCGATGCCAATGGCCGCGGCGAGCGGCTGCTTTTTTCTTTTCACGGTATTCCGCGGCGCATGGTTGATCAAGGGGATCCGTACCTGCATCAGTGCCAGGAAACCGCGCGGCTTGTTGCACAATACCTGGCGCTCGGCGAGGACGACTGGCAGCTGACGTTCCAGTCACGCGTTGGCGGGCAGGAGTGGCTCCGGCCTTATACTGACGAGACGCTTGAAAGCTGGGGAGAGCAGGGGGTGGGGAACATCGACGTTGTATGCCCGGGCTTCGCGGTTGACTGCCTGGAAACACTGGAAGAAATTGCACTGCAGAACAGTGAGCGCTTCTCCGCGGCCGGCGGCGGAGAGCTGCGCTACATTCCCTGCCTGAACGACAGACCTGACCACATCGAGTTTCTGTCCGACCTGGCCGAGCGGAACCTGGCCGGGTGGGCGTCCAGGGCCGCCGAAGCATTTACCAACGCCAGCACCGCGGGGTCGGCGCATTGAACACGCTGGGCAAGTTCCTGGAATTCAGCGTACAAGCACCCGATCTTCTCGAGTCGCTTCGCTTTTACAAGGCGCTAGGCTTTACGGAACTCGAAATAGGCGACGTGTGGCGTTACAAGTACGCCGTCATCAGTGACGGTACCCTGTGCATAGGGCTTCATGAGGAGATTCGCGACAGTCCCTGCCTGACGTTCGTCCATCCCGATCTTGCCCGTCATGCGAGAGCGATGGCGGATCACGGTTTTCAGTTCGAGTTTCTGAAGATCGACGAGGATGTATTCAATGAGCTCGGCTTCGTGGACGATGACGGTCACATGATCAGGATGCTGGAAGCGAGAACCTTTTCGCCGCCCATCGAGGACACCGGCGACTCCGTCTGCGGCGAGTGGTTCGAACTGGTATTGCCCGTGCGCAGCGCGATGCGAACCGGCCGATTCTGGGCGCCTCTTGCGCCGGTTCTGCTGCGGCTGCGGGAAGAACCCACCACGCATATGCGATTCGACGCCGAAGGCGCCTCTCTGGGCCTCAGCGAAAGCATTGCGCTGAATAACCCGTCACTCTGCTTCAAATGCCGCGACCGCGAGCGCCTTTCTTCCGTCCTCGAGCAGCATGGCATCCGTCACAATTCGTTTCCCGGCTTCGAAGGCGCCTTCGTTGAACTCGAAGCACCGGAAGGGACGAGGCTTTATCTATTCGAGGAGGATTTCCTGGGCGAGCCGTACGTCGTCGAGGAATCCGGCGAATACGAGGCGCTTTAGAAGCCCAAGACCGCAGCATCCTATAGAGCGTTCAACCGTCGAATGAGATCCAGCGCGCGGCCGTAATACGACTGGCCGAACAGGTTGAGATGATTCAGGACGTGGTAAAGCTGGTACAACAGAATGCGCCCGTCGCTGCCTGCCGCCAGCGGCCAGGCGCCCTGATAAGCGCGATAGAACGCTTCGCCAAAACCGCCGAAGAGCCGCGTCATGGCAAGATCGCTTTCCCGATCCCCGTAATAAACCGCAGGATCGAAAATCACCGGTTCGCCGTCGACAGATGCCCAGTTGCCGCCCCACAGGTCCCCGTGCAGGAGTGACGGGCCGGGTCTGTAGCCGTCGAACAGGCGATCGAGGTTTTTGGCAAGCCGCGCACCGTCGCGCAAAAGATCCCCTCCGAAGCCATTGCTGTCGGCGAGTTGGAGCTGGATCAGCAGGCGGCGCTCGCGGAAAAAGCGCAGCCAGTCGGTATCGGGGTCGTTGAGCTGCGGCGTGGTGCCGATCGTGTTGTCGCGATACCAGCCAAAGGTGTGGGACAGCCGCCGGTGCTGCAGTGCGAGGCGCTCGCCCAGCGCCCGTTCCACCGCCGGCCCCGGCGCTTGCAGATCCAGCCACTCGAGCGCCAGCCAGGCGTCCCTCCCGCTGCTGCCCTCGGCCAGTACCGCCGGGACACGGATGGCGTTCGCACGGGCCAGTTCACGAAGACCGTCCGCTTCCGCGGAAAAGATATCGGCAAATTCAAGCGGGCCGGTTTTCAGGAAAACGAAGCCGTCCCGGCTTTTGATTTTCCACGCGGCGCTGATGTCCCCGCCACCCACGGCGCGTGGCGGCTCGCCAGCCGCAAGTTCTATGCCCTGCGCCGTCAGCGCGTTCTTCAGTTCCGGCCAGTCCGACATGATCTTTCACATTTCCCCTGCCGATGCTGTGACCGGGGAACCCGGTTCGCGTTGCGGGCGCCTGAGGAATCTCAGGACAAGTCCATCCTGGACTTCTGCAGAGCTTGCCTAAAACGCCGGCTGCAATTGCAGCGGCGCCAGTTCCGGATCGGCCACCAGGTCGGATACGCGCTCCGCCTGCCGGCGCAGGGCCATTCCGATGCCCGCTGAATCAAAAAGGGCATTGATGGCGCCAAGATCCGGGGCAACAGGTCTGAGGCACGACAGCGGCCGCTCCAGCGGCACGTCGCAGGCTATGCCGGTAAGCCGCCGCGCCAGCATCGCCGCGGCCCGGTGCGCCTCCAGTTTCAGCCCCAGCGTCCTGGCACCGCGAACGTTCACGTCCTGCACCTTGCCGAGGTTCGCATACAGTTCATCCAAACTTCCGAAATGCTGCAAAAGTGCCGCGGCGGTCTTCTTGCCGACACCGGGCACGCCCGGAATGTTGTCTACACTATCGCCGGCGAGCGCCAGGAAATCCGCTATCTGCTCCGGCCGGACACCGAACACGCCCGGGATCTGATCGTAGGTCAGCTTGCCTTTGCCGGCAAAGTCCCAGTAGATATCGTTCTTCGCAACGAGCTGCGCGAGGTCTTTGTCGCGGCTCACGATCGTCGAGGGCCGCCCGTCCCGGCGGCCGGCGGTAACGAGAGTTCCGATCAGGTCGTCAGCTTCATAACCCGGATGCGCGCAATGCATGATTCCCAGAGCCTGGGTGAATTTGCGACATTGCTGAAACTGGCGCTTCAGCCCCGGCGGCGCAGGCTCGCGGTTGGCCTTGTAAGCGGGATA
>JBBDSK010000235.1:0-20661 GCA_040904985.1 Woeseia sp.
CTCATCGATAGCCCAGATGTTGCCCCCGTCTGTTTGAAAGACCCGCCAATTAGCGATTCGAGGGTTGCTAGCAGCGAGGAACGATCAGAATCGTCGATCACACCATCCGAAAGTGCTGCCCGTATGCGTTCGTATAGGACCTCTCCGGACCATGTGTTTGCGATGTCATCGTGTTCTGTGAGCCAGTTATCGAGAAATAGAATCTCATCGTCGCTGAGTCGGCCGTCCGCGAGCATTCCACTGCACAAACCGAGCAGCGTTTCACAGGAGCGTCTCGGGAGGCGGGCGTCGGTGGCTGCCTGTACGGCAAAGAAATTAGACATAGCTGCATCTCCCCTAAGTGCAGTCTTATTAATGTCCCTAAGTATAGACGCGGCTCGAGAAATTCTCATGTTGTCCCCTCCGCTGCAGTCAGGCCACGTGAGTCCTCGACCAACAAGCCTCCACAGCCTCGTCGCATGGAACTTCTACACTTGTGCGAGCGCAACCACATTGACCTTAAATCAGGCGCATTTTTCCTTTAGCAGCCTCCGAAAACCTATGCTATAAAAAGCGGACCGAAGAGGTGCTACCAACACCTCAACGGCCCTAACCACAGCCAGCCGAAGGCGCTGACGATGGCTCACCACATGCTATCAAACAGAAGCACGATTGCCCCTCAGGTAATACGACGAGGCGTCGTGCTTTTTCGTGCCTGTGCTGGCCTCAACCGGAGGACCAGGACAATGATCATTGCCAATTCAGCCAATACCGCGACTTACGACGCAGCCAGCCACCCGACAACTTTCCCCGCCATGGCCGTCCGACCGGCCGCCGCACTGCCGACGCTCTTAAGAAACTGCGCCCGTTCCCTGACCGGCACCGGCCGCCCGGCCTCGCCGCATTTCGCTTACGTCCCGGGCCTGCAGGTCCGGGAAGAGGGCGAGCACTACATCCCCGATCTCGAGAGCGACAAGGACTACGAGGCCGACCCGGCGCTGTCCCACGCCGTTCGGGCGTACACCGAAAACATCCGCTTGGCACTTGCGCTGCTCGACGACGCCATCAACCTGGCGGGGGTACTGCGGCTTGCCCTCACCGCGGGCCTGCAGGTCCGGGAGGAGGGCGAGCGCCCCGGGCCTGGCAGTCGGACCCGTGGCGCTCGTTGTGACGACAGCGACCCTGGCGACAACAGTGACCACAGCGACAACCGTCTCCGGGGATGGACTCAGGAAAAGGACGACGAGGCCGACCTCGAGCCGGTCGGCGCCGCCCGGGCGAGCGCGCAGCCCTTGCAGGCGGCGCTGCGGCACCTGGATGACGCCGTCAATCTGGTGTGCCTGCTGCTGGATGCCATGGAGCAGGACGCCGACTGCCGTGCCGCGCAGGCCAGGACGGCGCTGGAGCTGACGCTGGAGAGTCTGCACGAGGCACATCGGTTGGTGAATGAGCAGGAGTTGTCGATGGACGAGATCGACGGGGAGGAGTTGGAGGAAGAGCGGCCGCCGATGGGAAATTGAGGCGAGGGCGCCGTCGCGGTCGGAAGGTTGCGGCGGCGTTTCTGTTGGGGGATTTCCAGGAGAAACGGCGAGATTTTCGCCATTCCGAAACCGCTCGGTTCCGGCAGCATCGGGTGGCGTGGCTGCGTCGGAATCTCTACTCGTTGACATGCACTACAATGTAGTTACACTGTGATGCTGAGCGAGTTGGTATTCGAGTGGGACGGCGGGAAGGCATCTCAGAACCAAAGGAAACACGGTGTTTCCTTTGACGAGGCCAGAACCGCCTTCCTCGACGAAAACGCCCGGTTGGTGCGAGATCCGGAGCATTCTGACGGCGAAGACAGGTTTGTTCTCCTTGGCCTCAGCATTCGGGTTCGGCTCCTTGTCGTATGTCATTGCTATCGAAAAGGTGACGACGTAATCCGGATCATCTCGGCCCGGAAGGCCGACAAATCCGAAGGCAGACAATACGCCGAGTTCCTGTCATGAAGAAATCCTACGACTTTTCGAAATCGACCCGGAATCCGTATGTCAAGAAGGCCAAGAAGCAGCTAACGATTCGCTTGGATGAAGATACGATCGATTACTTTCGGGGGCTCGCCGAAGAAAGCGGGATTCCGTATCAGAGTCTGATCAATCTTTATCTTCGGGAGTGCGCAGCGGAGAAAAGGAAGTTGCACATGAAGTGGGCTTCGTGACGATGGCCTGCACCGCACGTTGGCGAGAAGGACTACGCAACCTACGCAGAAATGCCGGTTTTGAGAAGGATCTGCTTCAGCAGGATGCCAGTGGTCTGCTCCTGCATCTCGGGGTTGGCGAGCGAATTGCCGCCCGCAGGGTCAAATCGCCACGGAACTCAAGATGAGTTCGTCCGAGGTCAATGCGGGCATGAAGCGGGCCGCTAAGTCGGGCCTGCTGCGCCAGGAGGGGGTGAGCTACGAGCCCGTCCGTCCAGCGATAGTCGAGTTTCTGGTGCACGGCCTGAGGTATGCCTTCGCGGCGGATCGAGGGCAGCCAACCCGCGGCTTGCCGACGAGTTACGCGGCCCCGGCGCACCGGACGTTCGCGGAGCGGCATGGAAGTGTTGCAAAAAGTGCAACAGTTCAATCCGAAGGGGGCCGCGAAGCGGCACGCGATGTCGACTTCTTCAACCTCGACTCAATATTGTCCGTCAGGTACCGGGGTCAATTCGGTTCTTTTCCACGAAGCCTATTTCGGCGAGCGCAGCCTTGACCTGCCGGCGCGGGACCGGTCCTTCCTCGATAAAGTCGAGATCCCGCGAAACGTATTTCCCTTCCGACCAGATCACCACACAGCCGCCGCCGGTCAGGGTCACCGTGATGCCGGCGTTCTGCAGCGTCGCGCAGACGAGGCCCGCTATTTCCTCGGGAGACATCCGGGCAACCGGCTTCACAGCGGCTTGGCCTTGCGACGGGGCCGCTTTCGCGTGATCAGCAGCTCGTCCCGAAGGCGCGCGGGATAGAACGACAGTGCCTTTGTAAGCAGGGCGCGCAGTTCGTCGCGCAGGGCATAGCGCGGGTTGAACTCGTATTCCCGGGTGGTGCCGACGACGCGGCTGACGAGCACGCCCGCCCGCTCGAGCGCGTCGAGCGCCTTCTGTATCGGGTTCAGCGGCGTGTCGTAGAATCTTGCGATCTCGCGCGCGTAGCCGTTGTCGCGTGCGATCAGGTAGATCAGCACCCGTTCCTTGTTCGTGCTGCCGAATAACTCACCCAGCATGATAGACCTATGATGTATATCAATCGATATACGTTATAGGTCATATAGCGGATCCATTCAAGGCCTTTTTCCCCAAGGGATGAGGAGGGCGAGGCGTACCGCCCGGGGCCTGGCAGTCGGACCCGCGGCGCCCGTCGTGACGACAACGACCCTGGCGACAACAGTGACCACAGCATTTCGCGCTGAGCGGGTTCGTCGTGCACTAACTCAGGTGGCACGACAAGGGCCTGCTCGTCGTGGATCAAACCGAGGAAAGGAGATTACTGGGCATATCCCGACGCATGCGCCGCTACAACCCGGTGCCGAGCATGTTCGGACCCGGAGCCCGGCCGATACCGATTACCACGCTGGTCGAGGACGCCGTGCACCGAAATTCGCTGCACTCGTATTTCATTCAGTTGGCAGACGTAAGCGCCTACTTCCTCTACCAGAGATTCCAGCCGTGTGGTTACGTGAGGAGAAAGGGTGGGAAGAACTACTTCAACCGTCTTCGTCCCATTTTGTGTACGGTTGCCAGTCGGACGGACGCGGACGGGATTGTGAGGCGGTAAAAAGAAAGGGCCTGTTTCCAGGCCCGGTGGATCCTACTGTCGGGTCGGGCCCGAGGTCACATCCAGCGGGGAGTATAATAGTTTCTGTACCGTCCGGCTCGCCGGATTCTGCTGCGACACCTACAGAACGTGGTCTAATCGGGCGAGCTGGTAAGAGAGGCAGGTGTTGCAAAAAATGCAACAACTGCCGTCGATGGCGTGTACCTGATCCCGTTGGTGGAAACAGAGGATGAAAAGCCACCAGGCAGTACAAGGTAAGAGATGAAGACTAAGCTGAACCAGGAAGAGAAAGAGATTCTCGAGGCATTCGAGTCCGGCAAACTCAAGCGCAACAAAGGCGCGGCACGCATGCAGAAGCAACATCGCGAGTCTGCCGAGGCGATGTTCCGCAAGGATGCGAGGATCAACATTCGAATCTCATCGCGAGATCTGCGCGGCCTCCAGAAGCGTGCGCTGGCTGAAGGCATCCCGTACCAGACGCTCATCGCGAGCGTGCTTCACAAGTATGTCGAAGGTCGACTTCGCGAGGGCGGCACTTGATCTGACTTGTGGCGATGAGTGAGACCAGGCTCGCCATACCGCCGGCATTCCATAGCGCCCCGAAAGAGGCCCGTATCGGTCGCGCCTCGTCGCTGCCCGGCGGCGAGACCATGGACGGGCCGCACTGATGGTCCAGCCGCAGCCACTGTGCGAACATCAGGCAAATTCCGGTCCCGCGCTCGCGGGCCTGAAATAAGGAGCTGCCGATGGCAACAGAATTGAAGCCGGCCCCGAACGAGAGCCCCGAGCACATCATGCAGACGGGCCTCGGATTCTGGGCCTCGAAGACCCTCCTCAGCGCGGTCGAGCTGGGGTTATTCACGGAGCTCGCGAATGAGCCCGGCACAACGGACGACCTCCGCGAACGTTTAGGCCTCCATCCGCGAGCGGCCACCGATTTCCTGGATGCACTGGTCGCGCTCGGCTTTCTCGAAAGAACGAACGGCACGTACCGCAACGCCCCGGATACCGACCAGTTCCTGGACAGGGCCAAGCCGTCCTACATCGGGGGAATGCTCGAAATGGCGAACAACCGCCTCTATCGCTTCTGGGGCGGACTGACGGACGCCCTGCGTACGGGGGAGCTGCAAAATGAAGCGAAGGATGGCGGCACGCCGTTCTTTCAGGCGCTTTATGAAGACCCGGCACGGCTCACCGAATTTCTCAAAGCCATGACCAGCGTCAGCCACGCCGCGAACCAGGCGATCGCAGCAAAGTTTCCCTGGCTGGAGTACAAAAAGTTCATCGACCTCGGAACGGCGCAAGGCGATCTGGCCGTGCAAGTCGCGCTGGCGCACGGGCACCTGAGCGGCGTCGGCTTCGATCTACCGGCCGTCGGGCGGATCTTCGACGAGTACGTGGCGCAGCACGGCCTCTCCGATCGCCTCACGTTCACGGCCGGAGATTTCTTCGCCGATGCCGTTCCGCCCGCCGACGTCGTGATGATGGGCCACATCCTCCACGACTGGAATCTCGAGGAGAAGATGGCGCTCATCCACAAGGCTTACGATGCGCTGCCCGCGGGCGGCGCGCTGATCGTGTACGAATCGATCATCGACGACGATCGTCGCCACAATGCGTTCGGTCTGTTGATGAGCTTGAACATGCTCATCGAAACGCCGGGCGGCTTCGACTACTCCGGCGCCGACTGCATGGGCTGGATGAAGGAGTGCGGTTTCCGTAAGACGTACGTCGAGCACCTGGTGGGACCGGACTCGATGGTGGTCGGGATCAAGTAACGGCGTGACGGCCGGCCCGGCGTGCGCCGGATCGCGCAACGGGGAATGATGCTAATCGAGCGTCGCGCCGAGCCTGGCGGAGAGGCGCTTCGGAGCGATCAGGCAGTAACTGTCCTCAATGAGAACGGAAAGAAGCGTCCAGTCCACACGCTTGGTGAGTTGGACGGGAGGAGGCGTGGCATGAGCACATCGGCCGTTGAAAATCACCCGTTAGCGCAAAGCGTCCGCTTCACGGACAGTGAGCTGGTCGTCGAATTGGTCGACGGTCGCACGGTGTGCGTACCTTTCGTATGGTTCCCGCGCTTGAACCGGGCTTCTCCGGAGCAATTGGCCAACTTCGAGATCATTGCTGACGGTGAGGGCATTCATTGGCCGGATCTGGATGAGGACCTGAGCGTCGCGGGGTTGCTCCAGGGTTCT
The DNA here is from genome assembly GCA_040904985.1 of Woeseia sp. Lineage (GTDB taxonomy): Bacteria > Pseudomonadota > Gammaproteobacteria > Steroidobacterales > Woeseiaceae > IDS-8. The sequence continues at coordinate 5,971 of JBBDSK010000235.1, forward strand.
CACTAGGCCTTGACGAGCGCGACGCTTCCGCGGAACGTCTCTTCCTGCGACCGGGAGAATCTCACCGATACCCGGCCGCCTGCAGCGAGAACAGGCGCGCGTAATGACCGTCGAGCCGCATCAGCTCTTCGTGACTGCCGTGCTCGATGATGCGGCCCTGCTGGATGAACACGATCTGGTCGGCCATCCGCACCGTGGAGAAACGATGCGAGATGAGGATCGCGATTCTATCGCCGGTGAGGCGCCGGAAATGCTCGAACACGGCGGCTTCGGCGTTCGCATCCATCGCGGCGGTCGGCTCGTCGAGCACGAGGATGTCCGCATCGGTGCGCATGAAGGCGCGTGAGAGCGCGATCTTTTGCCATTGCCCACCGGACAGCTCGCGTCCGCCCTTGAACCAGCGGCCGAGTTGCGTGCGATAGCTCTCGGGCATGAGTTCGACGAACTCGGCGGCCAGACCCTTCTTTGCGGCCTCGCGCCAGCGCGCCTCGTTCTCGAACGCGAGCACGTCGCCCGCGCCGACGTTTTCGCCGACCAGCATCTGGTAGCGCGCAAAATCCTGGAAGATCACGCCGATACGCCGGCGCAGCACCGCCGGATCCCAATCGGCAAGATCGAGCCCGTCCAGCGTGATGCGTCCCTCGTCGGGCCGATACAGGCGCGTGAGCAGCTTGATCAGTGTGGTCTTGCCGGAACCGTTCTCGCCGACCAGCGCGAGGCTCGTGCCGGGCGTCAGGTGCAGCGATACGTCGACCAGCGCCGGTGCGTCGCTGTCCGGATAAGTGAAACTGACGTGCTCGAAGCGAATGCCGTCGCCGGGATCGGGACCGGCGGCCGCTTCGCTGGAGGAGCGTTCCACCGGCTGCTCGAGATATTCGTAGAGGTTCGACAGGTACAGGTTGTCCTCGTACATGCCGCTGATTGCCGACAGCATCGCCGCGATCGCAGTTTGTCCCTGCTTGAACACGAGCAGGTACATGGTCATCTGGCCCAGCGTGAGCACCCCGTTGACGGTGGCCACGATCACCCAGGCGAAGGCGCCGTAGAGCGCCGCGGTGGCGACGAGGCCGAGCACGAAGCCCCATCCGTCCCGGCGCAGTGTGAGCCTCCGGTCTTCCCGGTAAAGCTTCGTGAAAATGTCGCGGTAGCGCTGGAGCAGCAGCGGTCCGAGGTCGTAGAGCTTGACCTCCTTCGTGTAGTCCTCGCGGGCGATGACCGTCTCGAGGTAAGCCTGCTTGCGCGTCTCCGGCGAGCGCCAGCGGAACAGGCGGAAGGCTTCCCCGGAAAACTTCGCCTCGGCGAAGAACGACGGCAGGCCGGCAAACACCAGGACCGCGACCGCCCAGGGCGAGAATTGCACCAGCAGGAAAGCGTAGCTCGCAAGCGAAATGCCGTTCTGCGCGAGCCCGAAGGTGCGGTTCACGAGGCTCAGCGGCCGGGTGGAGGCTTCGCGGCGCGCGCGGGTCAGCTTGTCGTAAAGCTCCGGGTCCTCGAAATCGGTGAGCTCGAGGGTAAGCGCCTTGTCGAGAATCATGGTGTTCACGCGATGCCCGAGTTGGGCGCGCAACAGCGACTGGCAGACGGAGATCCCGCGCTGCGCACCGGCAATCGCGGCCACGATCAGCGCTTCCAGCCCGACGAACAGCAGCACGCCGCTGTAATCGCGCTCGCCGGTATCGGCGTACTGGGCCATCGCGGCCACCACGCCGTCGACGATGAGCTGCCCGACGTAGGCGACGGCCGCGGGCAGCACGCCGGCTACCAGCGTCAGGAGCGCAAAGGTGATCGTGAGGGTGCGGTTGGTGGTCCAGACCAGCCCGAGCGCGCGCCGGCTGTAACGGAATACGCCGAAGAAGCGGCGGATCGGGCCGGGAGCATCGGGCTCGGCGGGCGGCGTGGCCGCCGGAGCTGTACGGGTCGGGGAGGGAGACACCCCGCCAATTTGGCGGTTCTCCAGCGCAAGTCAAGACGAATTGACCGGCGCCGGCGTCGTCAGACCCTCCGGCACACCAGCACGGCATTGGTTCCGCCAAAGGCGAAGGAGTTGGTCATCGCCAGCTCGATGTCCTGCCACGTGCGCGCCGCGTTCGGCACGTAGTCGAGGTCGCACTCCGGATCCGGAACCTGCAGGTGCATCGTCGGCGGAATCGTGCCGGTTCGCACGGCCAGGATCGTCGCGATCAGCTCGACCGCGCCGGCGGCCCCGAGCAGATGACCGTGCATGGACTTGCTCGAGCTCACCGGGATGCCCTCGGCGCAAGCCCCGAACACTTGCCGAATTGCCGCCGTTTCCACGGCGTCGTTGGCCTGGGTGCCCGTGCCGTGGGCGTTGATGTAGCCGATCGTTTCCGGCGCCGCCGCGGCAGAGTCGAGCGCCAGCCGCATGGCGCGAGCCTGGCCTTCCACGGTCGGCCGCGTGATGTGGGCCGAATCGGTGCTGAGCCCGTAGCCGACCAGCTCGCCGTAGACGAACGCATCACGGCGCGCCGCATGCTCCCACTCCTCCAGCATGACGACCGCCGCCCCTTCTCCCAGCACGAGGCCGCTACGATCCCTGGAGAACGGCTTGCAGGACGCCGACGGATCGATCGGGTCTTCGCTCGCCAGCGTCTTCAGCGCTTCCCAGGCCTTTAAGGTTCCCGGCGTCAACGGCGCTTCAGCGCCGCCGGCGAGCATCAGCGGGGCGGTGCCGCTGCGGATTCTGAGCCAGGCTTCGCCGATCGCTACGGCCGAGGACGAGCATGCGACGGAAAACGTGAGATTCGGCCCGGTAAGCCTGTGCTCTATGCCGATCCACCCGGCGGCCGCATTGTTCATCGCCATCAGGACGGTATAGGGCTTTATGCGATCGGAATCCTCCCCGTAGAACGTCTTGTAACCCTCATCGGTCGTCTTCGCTCCGCCCATGCCCGTGCCAAAGAACACGCCCGTCGTTCGACGCTCGTCGTCACTGAAATTGAATGCAGCGCTTTCGACGGCCTGCGCGGCCGCGATCAATGCAAGCTGGCTCACACGATCGAGCATGCGCAGGCGCGGAGCCGAAAAATGAGCGCGCGGATCGAATGATGCTGCCGCAGCGATGCGTGTCTTGAGGCGCGTACTGTCAACGGACAGCAGGCGGATCGCTGATCTGCCCGCAACCAGGTTGTCGAAAAACTCCGAAGGATCGTTACCGCCCGGGGCAACGATCCCCAGGCCGGTTATCGCAACGCGATTCATTCCCGGGCGGCTGCTCCAGTTGCGGCCGGACTGTCGCCGTCGAGCCCGGCATCGCGTTCTGCGATCAGGCGGTCAATGTACATCGCGACGTCCCCGAGTGTCTCGAAGGCGCTGTCTGTGTCTCCCGCGGTTACGTTGAACTCGTCCTCGAGCGAAAAGACCAGCTCCATCACGGCGAGCGAGTCGACGTCGATGTCCGCAAGCGGCGTCTCCGGCTGCAGGCGTTCCGGCGCCAGCTCGTAGTCCCTGACCATGATGTCTCTCAGCACGTCGAAAGTCGTCTTCATCGGTGGTTTCCTGAAAGCCGGTGCGCTCACCTTAGCACGCGAGTGCACCCCCTCAATGTCGGCCGTCGCCGGTCGGCACACCGAGCGCACTGCGCGCCACCGGAACGCCTACCCGCCGGACCTTGCCGCCAAGCAACGCGCCGGCCGTCAGCAGGTTCGGCCAGCGGCGCAGCACCGGCAGCAGGCCGCCGGCCACCGACGGTCGCATCGCGAGATGGGCGAATACCGCGGACCAGCGGACCCGCGCCGCAAAATGCTGGCGCCAGTGCAACGCGTAGTCGCGCCCGACGGGAGAGTGGTCGACCTGCGTAAAAAGCCGCTCGCGATGCTGAACAAGGCGTTCGCACAACAACCAGGCCGACTGTATCGCCATGCTGATTCCTTCGCCGAGGATCGGGTGGGCTTCGCCGGCGGCATTGCCGACCGCGAAGCCGCTTTGCTCATGCCAGGCTGCGTGCAGGCCGGGTCGCATCGGCCCGGCACCGAGCCAGGCGCCGTCCCGACGGGCGCCTTGAAGTGCCTGCCGCACGCCGCCACAAGTCTCTTCGAGCCAGGCCTGCACGGCCGCGCCCGCAGGAACACCAGGCGCGGCGGCACGGCATTTCCGCAGTCGATCGCGGCGGATGCAGCAAGCCAGCGTCAACTTTCCGCGGCCGGCGATCACCATACCGCCGTATCCGCCGGGAAAGGCGAGCACCGGCAACAGGCCGGGCGAGAGGTCCGCATCGATAAAATTCGCCTTGAAGGCGAGCAGCTCGGATGCTCGCGGCGGTTGCCGCGGCTGACGTCGACCGTCTGCGATACGCGGGCCCGCCTCCCAGGAGCTGTACGCCGCGATCATCACCGGAGCCTGCAAGGTTACAAGTTGCCCAGTGGCCGCCGGCACGGCACGGCAAACGTGCATTCCCCCCCGCCGAGCCACCTGTCTGACCGCCCACGGTTGGAAGACGGTAACGCCGACGGCAGCGGCGCGCCGCAACAGCAAGGTGTCGAGGTGCTCGCGGCCGAGTGCCCTGCCGTGGGAGTACCCGGGGTCGTCGAGGGCGGGCAGGTCCGCGGACAGCTCGACATCGCCCGCGTAGAGCCCCACTCGATGGAGCGGCGGGCCGGCCAGTTCGGCACAGGCTGCGCCGACGCCGAGCGCGTCAAGCAACTCGAGATTGGTTGCAGCGATGCACTCACCGCACACCTTGCGGCGCGGGAACACGCTCTTTTCGAACAATGCGACGGACCATCCGGCCTGCGCGAGCAGGATGGCGGCCGTTGCCCCCGAGACGCCCGCACCGATGATGATAACGTCGTAATCCGGCTTCATCGTTCCCGCTTGGCCACGAACATATGGCTGAACAATCCCGCCGCGGATTCATCGAGCCGCCAGGTGCCCGCACAGCTCCGCTGCCATACCGATGACAGTTCCTTGTCCCGGAATCCGGCATGGACGCTCAGCACGGCGTCATGACGCGTAACCTCGTTGCAGCCGATCAACGCCATGAGGTGGCTGCCGGCCAGGGTCATCGCCGTGCGCCGGGGCTCGCAGCAGACGAACAAGCGCGAGCGCCCGGCGATCCCCGCCAGCAACCGGGCGAGCCGGTCCCCTTCGAAGTGATGTACGAACAGATTGGCGAACACGATGGCGTCACTGTCGGCGTCCGACCGCTCAATCCAATCGAGCACGTCGGTCTCGTCAACATCGACCGACCACCCCAGGTCGCGAATCGCGGACAGCGTCCCGGCACTGACGACCGGCTGCATATCCAGTAAGGTGACCTCGGTCTTCGGCCACTGTTGTGCGCGGCTGCGCGCCAGTCGCAGCATCATCGTTCCGTCGCCTGCGCCGAGTTCGATGAGCCGCCGGGGGGACGCCGGCCCGGCCTTATCGAGCGCACGCCGCAACAGGTGAAGCGAGCCCATCAGGCGGTTCACACGGCGCAAGTCCCCCCTCGAGCGCACCGCGCGCGGGTCGTCCGCCGGCAGCTCATCGAGCAGCTCCGGCTGAACGCGCCGCGCGAGATGCGTTCTGCTGCCCACGGTATTGCGCGCCGTCATCACGCGACCTCGAGCAACGCGCCGTAGCAGCTGAACCCTGCGCCGAACGAGGACATCCACCACGATCCGCCGCGCGCGCCGTCGGTGAGGGCCGCCTCGAGCACGAAGTATATGAAGGCGCTGCTTAAGTTGCCGTACTCACGTAACACAGCTTGGCTGTAGCGCAGGTCGTCGTCCGTCAGTTCGAGCCGATTCCGCAGCGCCAGCAGCACATCGCGCCCTCCCGCGTGCCAGATCCACGTATCGATGTTCGACGGGTCCAGTTCGGCGTCCCGCAATACCTTTCTCAGCACCTGTTCCGCGTGCTCCGCCGCCAGCCGCGGCACCGAGCGGGTGAGCACGTTGCGCAACATGCCGTTCCGTTGCTCAAAGCGCAATGCGTCGCGGTGAGCGGGGATGACCAACGAGCCGGTCGCTTTGCATTGGATGCGGCGCTTGTCCGGCCGGGTCTCGGCGGACAGCACGGCGGCACCGGCACCGTCGCCGAACAGGCAGGCGCTGATCAATACACCGGGGTCGTTGTCCAGGTACATCGCGGCGCTGCTGACTTCCACGCAGACGGACACAACGTTCCGGCACCGCCCGGACGTCAACAACGCATCCGCCATCTGCCAGTTCGGTAGCGCGGCGGCGCAACCGTGGCCGACAAGATCGAATGCGGGCAGATCCTGGCTCAGCCCCAGTTGTTCCATGACGTAACCGCTCAACCCGGGACACAGATAGCCGGTGCACGTACTGACGACGAGCCCGTCTATCTCGGAGGCCGACGTGCCGGCATCGGCCATTGCCCTCTGGGCGGCTTGCGCCCCGAGCCGGGGCGCGTGGGCGAGGAATCGAGCGTGCAGCGTGTCCGGGTCGATGTGGAACACCTCATCGAGATTCTCCAGCACCAGATGCCGGGCCTCGATGCCATTGTTGCCCAGCAAGACGGTTTTCGCGATGGTGCGGGCGCGGCGATCAAGCTTGTCGAACCACGAGGAGCTTTCGAACGCCTCCCAGCACTCGGCTTTGGTATAGCGGCGCGCCGGATGCGCCGTTCCCAATCCTCGCACGAACATCGGTATGCCGCTCCTCCGGAGAATCTTGAAGCCAGGGCTTTGGCTCCGGAACATCAGGTATGACCCTGTTGGAAGCTATCAGGTTTAGCAAGTTCGGCCAAAGGGGAGGGGTTTACTCCCGCGGCCTACGTGGGCACGTTTCGTGTGGTGGCGCTCATCTGCGGACTCATTGCCGCGGTGAGCGGTCTCAGGGCATGGTTTTCGCTGTCGGCAGGCGCTAACCCTATACAATCTGCAGTGGAAGTGGATTAATGATACATCCGAGCATCGCTCCGCACCTCCGCGGAGGGATTTCTTGAATGAGCTCGGTACCAGGATTCATAGCCGGGGGATAACCCATGATTAAGGTCAGCGTGATGTACGACAACAAGCCGGGCGTGCGGTTCGATCATGACTACTACCGGGACAAACACATGCCGCTCGTCAAGGCGCGGATGGGGGATGCCTGCAACTTCTATACGGTAGACAGGGGCCTGGCGGGCGGCGCCCCGGGCGAGCCCGCGACCTTCGTTGCCATGTGCCACATCTACTGCGACTCCGTGGAAGCATTCCAGGGCGGCTTCGGCCCGCATGCGGACGAGATCCTGGGCGACATCAAAAACTACACGGACCTTTCGCCGATCGTGCAAATCAGCGAGGTCGTCGTGGGCCAGAGCTGACCGACATGGAGTTTGCGCGATGTTGAAGCTCCTTCGATCTCCAACGCGCGATTCCTGCAATCTCCCGGAAGATGCCCGCCCCACGTTGCGCCGGATGGTTTGCTTGAATGGTTAAACTCAATTCCGCTGGTCGGTCACGGCTGGTTCCCGGATGAGTGCGCCCGGCGCCGACGGCGCCCCGTACCGCGCGTGGCAAAACAAGCGCGCCATCTGGTCCTGGGCGCTGTACGACTTCGCGAACTCCTCGTTCACCACCCTGATCGTCACCTTCGTCTACGCGACGTACTTCACCCAGGCGATCGCGGACGATCCGGTTCACGGAACGGCGCTCTGGTCGCGCGCCGTCACGATCACGGCTCTTGTCGTCGCACTATGCTCGCCCGTGCTTGGGGCAATCGCCGACCGCGGCGGTTACCGCAAACTGTTCGTCGTCATCGCGACGCTCATCTGCGTCAGCGCGACCGCGGCGCTTTACACCGTGACGCCCGGACAGGTGATGACCGCGCTCGTGCTGGTGGTGATCGCGAACATCGCCTACGAGTTCGGCACCGTGTTCTACAACGCCTTCCTGCCGGACCTTGCGCCGCCCGGACGGATAGGCACGGTTTCCGGTGTCGCCTGGGGGCTCGGCTACATCGGCGGATTGCTGGCCTTGGCCTTTGCGCTGCTGACGCTGGTGCAACCGGAGGCGCCCTGGTTCGGCTTTTCGAAAGAGGACGGCGAGAACATCCGCGCGACCAACCTCGTCGTCGCGGCGTGGTTTTTCGTCTTCAGCGTGCCCTTTTTGTTGTGGGTGCCGGAGGACAGGTCAAGAGCGTCAGTGTCCGGGCGCGTCATAAAAGAGGCCTTCGCGCAGCTCAGGCACACGTTCGTCGAGATACGTAAATACCGCCACACGGTGCGCTTCCTGCTGGCCCGTCTCGTCTACAACGACGGCCTGGTGACCGTATTCGCCTTCGGCGGCATCTACGCCGCGGGGACCTTCGGCTTCAGCTTCGAAGAAGTGCTCTTGTTCGGCATCGTCATCAATGTCTTCGCCGGCGTCGGCGCGGCCGCGATGGGCCTTCTCGACGACCGGATCGGCGGCAAGCGCACCATCGTGATCTCGCTCCTGGGCCTGATCGCGGCCACGCTGCTGGCGGTTTTCGCCACGAGCGCAACGTGGTTCTGGGTTGCCGGAGTATCGATCGGTCTGTTCGTCGGCCCGAACCAGGCGGCGAGCCGCTCGCTCCTCGGACGGTTCGTACCGCATGAACTGGAGAACGAGTTTTTCGGCTTCTTCGCCTTTTCCGGCAAGCTAACGGCCTTCATCGGCCCGTTCCTGCTCGGCGTACTCACCGACATTTCCGGGTCGCAGCGTGTCGGCGTTTCCGTCGTGGTGGCGCTGTTCGTACTCGGACTCGTGCTGTTGTGGCCGCTCGATGAACGCGCCGGCAGCGCGGCCAGGACACCGCCACCGAAGATCGCTTGACCGAAGGCGCCAATCGCAGCCTGGCGCGGCGGCGGTTACGACGACCTTGTGTCGAGCGCGACTTTTACGAACAGTCCGGTCGGCTAGCGGCGCCGGGCTGCCACAACGGCATCGATCCTGCCGACGAAGTCATTGTCATCGCTGTGCTCCAGCTGCGCGCGCTGCCGGTCGACGTCCGCTTCGACCGTCGCCATCAGCGCCTGGAAACGCCGGTCGTCACGCACGGCGTTCCAGCGTGGATCGTGGAGGAGCCGAAAATAGTCGCGCCATCCGGCAGCGACCGCCTGGCGCAGCCGGGCGATGGCGAAGTCGTGATCGCCGGCCAGAATCGCGTTCTGGGCGAACAGGTAGAGCATGCCGCTTCGGTGGAGCCGGTCACTGTCCCGGACGGCGAGAAAAAATTGCTGCAATCCTTCCAGGATCGGCTGGGCGCGTTCCGGTGCGCCGGTCTGCAGGTACGCCCAGGCGAGCCCGTGCCCCGCATCGACACCGGGCTCCGCAGGCGTGAAGTCGCCCACGGAAGCGGGTTCCAGCGCCTCGATCGCCGCCCGGTAGTCGCCGGCCAGAGCGTGCAACGTTCCCAATTCCAGGAGCAGGGGGGCAGCGGCGGACTCGGGGTGATCGGAATCGAGAGTTGCCTCGAGCGCTGCCGCGGCCTCGGCGTAGCGGCCCTGCAGTCGCAGCAGCGCGACTTGCCCGCTTGGCGTGACGGTCTCGTCGTCGCGCTCCCGTTCGGTTCGGTCCTGCCAGTACTCGGCGGCATCCCACCGCCCCAGGCGAGCGTAGCTGGTCACGAGCAACTCGTTCGAAACGCGCCCCCCTTTGACGCCGGTCCTCGCGAGCTGCTTGGCGATCTCGTTCGAGCCCACGAGCCGTCCCGTTGTAAAATACAAGTCATCCAGGGCGCGAAACACGCTGATAGAAGGTTCAGGTACTTTGAGGAGCCGCCGCAATCGCCGCTCCGCCTGCGCGTAGTCGCCCTGGTTCGCCATGTCGCCGGCGAGACTGGTGTTCACGGCGGGAGCCAGCGGCGCGATCTCAGCGGTCCGCTCCCATTCCGCCCGCGCCTCGTCGTAATGCCCCTCTTCACTCAACACCGTCGCGAGCCAGTTGCGCGCATCCACCATGTTCGGGTCCAGTGCGAGCGCCGTGCGTAAGGCGGCCTCGATGCGCGGGCCGTCGAGCGGCTGCATTTGCACCACATGGCGGGCCAGAAGCAGGAAACCCTGGGCCGCGTGCGCCCGCGCGAGACCTGGCTTGAGCGACAGTGCGGTGTCGATCTCTTGCTGCGCTCGATCGAGTGCGTCCCCGCCCTTTCCTGCTCTCGCGGCGACCACGAGCGCGATCGCGAGCTCCGCCCGGGCTTCCGCGAAGCTTGGATCGATCTCAACGGCGCGCTCCAGCTCCTGCGGCGCAAGAACGTCGGCGTTTTGCAGCCGCTTGTGCAGGATTTCCCGGCCGATCAGGTAGCGCTCGTAGGCGCCGGCGTGCGGATTGACCGGCTCTTTCGGAATCTCCGCGACCTGCGGCAGAATGCTCGTAGCCACGGATGCGGCGATTTCGTCCTGAATAGCGAAGATGCCGGTGACCTCGTGGTCATAGGACTCGCCCCAGATTCTAAACCCGGACTCGTCGATGAGTTGGGCGGTGACCCGCAGCTGCCGGCCCTCTCGTCGCACGCTTCCCTCGAGCAAATAGCGCACGCCGAGCAAATCCTTGAGCGTCTGCGCATCGACGCCGCTGTCCTTGTAGGCAAAAGACGAGGTGCGTGCAAGGACGCGCAGGCCTGGTGCCCGCGAAAGTCGATTCAGTATCTCCTCGGAAAGCCCGTCGCTGAAATGCTCGCTCTCGGCATCACCGCTCAGGTTGGCGAACGGCAGCACGGCGAGCGAGTTCGCGGCCGGTCCTGCGGCGGAAGTCGGCGATTCGCTGGCCAGCCAATCCTGCAGCGTCCTGCCGCCGTTTATGGCAAATAGCAGGGCGGCGGCGAGAATCCAGACCGTCGGATACAGGATCCGCCGCAGAAGGCGCCGCTGCCCCGGATGGGTCTCGGACGTTGCCGGCCGCGGTACCCGGAGTGCGGGAAGGGCGGGTGTGTCGATGGACGAGGGTGCGGCTTCGGGGACCGCAGCACCTCCCCCGCCGGGAGTGTCGGAAGGCGCCACTGCCACCACCTCCGCAATCATGCGGTAGCCCCGGCCGCGCACGCCGGCGATGTAGCGAGGGGAGATCGCGTTGTCGCCGAGCGCGTGTCGTACGAGCTTCACCCTCTGGCTGACCGTTTCGGGGCTGACGACGAGCGTGGGCCAGACCCGGTGCATCAACTCGTCCAGCGAGACGAGATTCGGGGCGGCGCGCACGAGCGCCAGCAGGAGATCGTAGGAGAGCGGCGAGAGCGAAATTTTATTGTTGCCGCGGACAACACGCTGCCGGCGCACGTCGACGATCAAATCATCGACGCGATAGCCGATCTCTTCGCGATGCGGCGTCGCTTCCCGGGTGCGTTCGATCCCCAGCTCCAACTTTTGCGGGCGAGGTGAGAGGTCTTCGGGATGTTACGACAGGCTTCAGGAGGATGTTAGTACGAAGAATCATTAGGACGCCGGCAGGCGTTGCCCGAACCGGTGCAATGCGGCTGGGTGGCAACGCTTTTTCAATCCCGCCCGGCCAGATCGGCCGGACGGGGTTGGTTTGCCGCATCGACGCGCCCGGCGCTTCAAGCCCGCAGGTGGTCAACCGGCAGCGGGAGCTTTGACCTTGCGTTTGTGTACGGCATACAAGCTGCTGCGATTGAGCTGCCCGAGAGCAGCTTGCATCGTCTCGTCGTAGCACTGGCGGTGCAGGGCGGCGCGCGCCAGCTCCCGCGCGTCCACCTGCCCGCAGACGACGCGCGCGGCGTTCTGGATGCGGCGATAAAGCGCCTCAGCCCCGGCCGGCCTGTCGGGGTTGAGATCCGCGTAGCTGACTTTTATGGCCGGTACACCGCTGCGGGTGTCGGGCTTCTCAGCGAGCACCTGTCCGGCGGCGAGACCGAGCGATAGTGCCGAGATGGCGGCGAGCCACCGGAGTGGCGAACGTTTTGCGTGGTTGGGGCAATTCATAACGGTTCTCCTGTTGGGCATCGGGGTGACGGACACCGCGACAATATGCGCACACAACGCTGATGCTGCATGAAACAAAAGTGAAGGTCGGTGATGACTTGCCGAAGTTTGGCCGATGTTTGGCGGAGGTTTGGCGGATCGTTGAAAGCGTATGCCGCTTTTCAAGTCAGCGGGCGCGTGACGCTCGTCTGGTAGACTCCCGAGTTCTCCAGAAACACGCTTCACTCGGGACGACGATGACCCATGACACCGGACGACACCGCGCGCGATGATCGAAATCGTCAACCTCGGTATGTCGTATGAGCTCGAGCGAGGACGGCTGGACGTGCTGTCCGGCGCTAATGCCTTCGTGGCGGAAGGCGAGACCGTGGCGATCGTCGGGCCCTCGGGTTCCGGCAAGACCACACTGCTCGCGCTACTCGCCGGTCTGGAGGAGCCGACCGCCGGCAGCATCCGCCTGGATGGAAAGGACATTACCGTTCTGGACAGTGATGCCCTCGCCGACGTCCGCCGCGACCACCTGGGGATCGTCTTCCAGTCCTTTCACCTGGTGCCGAGCCTGACGGCGCTCGGCAACGTCGCGCTGCCGCTCGAAATTGCAGGCCGGGCAGGTGCGCGCGAGCATGCCCGCTCGATGCTCGAACAGGTCGGCCTCGCCGATCGGGAGGGTCACTATCCCGCGCAGCTCTCGGGCGGCGAACAGCAGCGCGTCGCCATCGCGCGCGCGCTGGTGCATGCGCCGAAGGTCGTGCTGGCGGACGAGCCCACGGGAAACCTCGATCTCGGCACGGGCGCGAGGATCATAGACCTCCTCTTCAGCCTGGGTGCCGCCTCCGGCTCGACGATGGTGCTGGTAACGCACGACGAAGCGATCGCTCGCCGCTGTCGGCGCGTGCTGCACGTCAGGAATGGCGGACTGGTCGAAGCCGGAGTGCATGCGGTTCCTGCTTGATCTGGCGCGGCGCGACCTCGCCGGCAGCGGCCGCTCGCTGTGGGTGTTCTGCGCCTGCCTCGCGCTCGGCGTCACGCTCATTGCCGCGACGGGAGGTCTCTATCGTCTGATTCACGTTGGACTGCTCGCGGACACGCGGGTGCTGATGGGCGGCGATCTCGAGATCGAAAGCAATGAGCCGCTGCCGGAGCGCGCGCTCGATTGGATGGCGGAACGCGGCGACGTCTCTCTGCTGGCCGAACTCGACACGATGCTCGGCACCGAGAGAGATGACTTCCTGCGGGTCGAGTTGCAGAGCGTGGACGAACGCTACCCCTTGTATGGCACGCTGCAGCTGGAGCCGGATTTGCCGCTCGAGGACGTCACCGCATTCCGCGACGGCCGGTGGGGCGTGGCCATCGATCCGGTGCTGGCCGGCACGCTCGGCATCGGCATGGGCGACAGCGTCTTTATCGGTTCACTCTCGATGCAGGTGCGCGCGCTGGTGGAGAACCAGCCCGACCGCAGCCTGAGCGCGGAATGGCGCGGCGCGCCGGTATTGCTGAGCGGCGAAGCCGTTGCCGCCTCGGGGCTGATCCAGCCGGGCAGCCTCGTCGACTATGAGTACCGCGTACGCACCGATATCGCGGCCGACGCCTGGCGGCGTGCGTTCTATGCGGCATTTCCGGACGAAGACTGGGAGGTACGCACCTTCGAGGACCGCAGCCGCCGCGTTTCGGAGCGGCTGGGGCAGATTGCTTCGGGCCTGCTGATCATCGCCTTCAGCACGCTGTTCATTGGCGGCCTGGGTGTGTTCAACAGCATTCGCTCCTACCTGCAGGAGAAGTTGAAGACCATTGCCACTTTGCGAGCGCTGGGCCTGCGCAACCGGCGCCTTGCAACGGTTTACCTGTTGCAGGTCGGCTTGCTGGCCGGCGGCGCCAGCGCCGCGGGCGCGGCACTCGGCAGCGGGCTGGCGTTTGCCGGCGCCATGGTGGTTGCGTCGCGAGTGCCGATGGAGACGGCGCTCGCGAGCACGATCGTGCCCGGTGTCGTCGCCGTCGCCTTCGGGCTGCTGACGGCGTTCGCCTTTGCCCTGCCGGCCATCGGGCGTGCGCTGTCGGTGGCGCCGGCGGCGCTGTTCCGCGGCATTGGCAAGGAGGCGTCGCGCGCACCAGGCACCTGGCAGTTCACGTCGCTCGGCTGCGGCGCGCTTGTCGTGTTGCTGGTGCTGGTGACGCTGCCGGATACGCTGTTCGCGCTGGCGTTCGTGCTGATGTCCGGCGCCTTGCTCGTCTTGCTGGAGGGGATCGTACGCCTTGTGAAGTACGGTGCCCTGCGTTTCGACGATCACCCGGTGCTGTCCGGCCGTTTCGCGCTGCGGCTCGCAATGGCGAACCTGCACCGCCCCGGCACACCGTTGCGTGCTTCGCTGCTGTCGCTCGGATCCGCACTGACCCTGCTGGTTGTGTGCACGCTCGTGACCGCCGCGCTGGTCCGCGCCGTCAACGATACGATTCCGGAGGAGTCGCCGGCGCTTGTTCTGTACGACATCGGCAATCACCAGCTCGATCAGGTGCGGGGCGTCATGGCGGCGTTGCCCTCGACGGCGCGTGTCGACACCACACCGCTCGTGCGCTCGCGCATTGCGGCCATCAATGGCACGCCTGGTGCCGAGTACGTTGGGCCGGAGCGCTCGTCGCGGCGTGACGCGGCCACCGAGGACTACGACCTGAGCTACTCCGGCAACAACATCGATGACGTGATGCTCATGAGCATCGAGCCAGGGTGGAGCGGGCAAACCCTTGACCCCGGCGTGTACCCGAGGATCGAGGCGGTGCGCAACGAGGCCGATCGCCGTGGGCTGCCCGTCGAGATCGAGATCGATGGCGGGGTCAAGATCGATAACGCCCAACGAG
>JBBDSK010000236.1:0-20498 GCA_040904985.1 Woeseia sp.
CGTTGTTCTTGACGGTAAACGACAATAGCTGCGCAACGTCGACGGCCATATTTTTCCCTCTATGTAACGAGGCCGGACTTACCATAACCCGGCCGTGATCGCTGCCTAGTATAGCGAAGCACTCGGAGTAAAACGTGATTAGAGTCACGGAAAACTTTCGAAAAATCCAAGATTTGCTGGCAGAAACCAGCGCGAACGCCGGTCGTCCGCCAGACTCGGTACGGCTGCTGGCCGTCAGCAAATCCCAGCCGGCCGAAGCCGTCCGCGAAGCCGCTTCGGCCGGGCAGCGCGAGTTCGGGGAAAACTTCGTGCAGGAAGCTCTCGACAAGATTGCGGAGGTAGAGAGAGATGACCTGGTCTGGCATTTCATAGGTCATCTTCAGTCGAACAAGACGCGGCAGGTGGCTGAGCATTTTCACTGGGTGCACACCGTCGACCGGTTGAAGATTGCACAGAGGCTCAGCCGGCAAAGACCCTGGCATGCTGGCGATCTGAACGTCTGCATCCAGGTGATGGTCGAGGAAGAGGAAGGCAAATCGGGGGTATCGCCTGCGGACCTGCCTGCGCTTGCGCAAGCGGTGGCGGAACTGCCGAGACTGAAACTTCGCGGGCTCATGTGCATACCGCCGTTCCATGAAGATTTCGACGCGCAGAGAGCCACCTTCCGCCGACTGCGCCTGCTCGCCGAAGACTTGTCGGCAGCCGGTATCGCGACAGATACTTTGTCCATGGGCATGAGCGCCGACTTTCCCGCTGCCGTTTACGAAGGAGCGACGATTGTCCGGATCGGCACAGCACTGTTCGGCGAGCGCAATATTCGGCGCAGCACTTAGGGCGAAAAAATCAGTTACGGGGATGAAATGACACGACAGCAAATAGGCATCATCGGTGGCGGCAACATGGCAAGAGCCATTGCCGGCGGCCTTATCCGAAGCGGCTTCGGCGCGCCGAATATTCTCATTGCGGAGCCGCGTAGCGAGCAGCGGGAAATGCTGCGGCGCGAATTCCCGGGCGCCATTGTCACGGAAGACAACAGAGCAGTCGCAGCAGGCGCCGGTAACCTGCTTCTGGCGGTCAAGCCGCAGATTCTCGGTACCGTGTGCAGAGAGCTCGGATCGGCAGTGCAGAAAAGAAAGCCGCTCGTCATTTCCATTGCAGCCGGGCCGCGGGTGGCGGACATCGACGCCTGGCTGGGCGGTGATCTCGAGATCGTGCGCGCCATGCCGAACCAGCCGGCGCTTGTCGACCAGGGCATATCCGCCCTTTTTGCGAACGAGCGTACGGATGAACTGGGCCGGGTGCTGGCGGAAAAAGTGATGTCGGCCGTCGGCAATGTCGTCTGGGTCGAGGACGAATCGCTGCTGGATGCGGTCACGGCCGTCTCCGGCACCGGACCCGCCTACGTCTATCTGCTGCTCGACATGATGATCAATTCGGCGGTCGAGCTGGGACTTTCGCCGCATGTGGCGCGGACGCTGGTGCTGGAGACCGCACGCGGCGCGTCGGCACTGGCACTGGCCGAAACCGAGCCGATGTCGTCACTGATCGATCGCGTTCGTTCCCCGGGCGGCACAACCACAGCCGCGTTCGAGCGGCTGGAGGCGGCGGATGTTCGTGCTATCTTTGGATCAGCAATAAAGGCTGCCAGGGACCGTGCAGAGGCCCTCGCTGAAGAAGCCAGAACGAACTGAGATTAGCAATATGACTCAGGCACTCTACTTCATCATAAAAACGCTGGTGCAACTGTACCTGCTGTTGCTTTTGTTGCGCTTCTGGCTGCCTTGGCTCCGCGCGGATTTCCGAAATCCGGTCGCCCAGGGAATCCTTCGGTTTACCTCGCCCCTCATCGTGCCATTGCGCCGCTTCCTGCCCCCGGTCGGCCGCATCGATACCGCCACTCTGGTGGTCGCATTCGCTTTGCAGTTTGCCGCGCTACTCCTTTTGCTGGCGCTCGTTGGCCGTCGAGTCGACCTGCTGACGGTGGCGTGGATCTCGATCATCGAGCTCGCAATTCTCAGTCTCAACCTGTTTTTCTTTGCCGTGCTGATCCGCATCATCCTCAGCTGGATCGCGCCGGACAACTACAACCCGATCACCGCCCTCCTCACAACCCTGTCAGAGCCGGTTATGCGGCCTTTCCGGCGCCTGATACCTACCATTGGCGGGCTCGATATTTCGCCCGTTTTTGCACTCGTGATGCTCCAGGCATCCGTAATCCTGCTTCAGTCCGTCAAACCCCTGCCCGTCTGAAAGGACGGGAGGCATAGGACATGAGCGGTCAATCGGCTATAGTCCGATGTCGAGGATCCCGGGGGGGTCCGCGAGGGGGAACGCGTAATATGAAACTGACCGGAACTGCACTTGCGATTGCCTCACTGGCCTTCCTCACGTCATGCGGAGGTCCCGGCGAGAACGCTACCGTACCGCGCGCTGAACCGGCGGAAGCGACGTCGATGGACATAGGCGACTACGTCGTGCACTTCAATGCACTTCTCACCAGCCAATTGCCGCCGGAAGTAGCCAGGCTTTACAACATCGTGCGCAGCAATAACCGCGCGATGCTCAACGTCACAGTTGTCGAGAAAGCAACTCCTGACTCCGTTCCCGCGAATGTTTCTGTAAAAACTGTCAACCTCACCGGCCAGCTGAAAACCGTAAACATGCGCAGGATCGACGAAGAGGAAGCCATTTACTACATCGGCGAAACTCCGGTGGCAAATCAGGAGACCCTGATATTCGATATAAGCGTTACACCGGAGGGCGAGCCGGAAGCGGCGGAGCTTCGCTTCAAGAGGCAATTTTATACCGATCGATAGCGGGAACTGCTGACCGTAAAGCGTTAAAGCAGCGGATAGACCGGGTTTTCGCCTTACCTGGATCGCTGTCTTGTGTTATCGTCGCGCAGAATTTTAGCGGGTGCCGCCCCGTTTTTTGTTTTCCGCTTTTCTTTTTTTCAACGCTCGATTCAGGAGACTCTTTTTTATGGCAGCCAATGAAAAGGCCGGCAAAAAAGCACCGACCAAATCCGAAGTTTATGCACAGATCGTCGAGGACACCGGCTTAACGAGGAAAGACGTCGCAGCAGTTTTCGACTCGCTTTCTTCACAGATCAAAAAGAGTCTTGGCGGGCGCAATAGCGCAGGGCTTTTCACGATTCCCGGTCTATTGAAGATGCGTGTTGTGAAGAAGCCCGCGACGAAGGCGCGTAAGGGTGTGAACCCCTTCACCGGCGAAGAGATGATGTTCAAGGCCAAGCCGGCATCAAAAACGGTAAAGGTCGCCGCGCTCAAGGGCCTGAAGGACATGGTCTGAACGAACGCATTCAGTGTTCTTTTAAAAAACCGGGCGCACGCCCGGTTTTTTTTTGCTCATGTGCGGCGGCGCTGTTCCTTGATGAACGACTCAACCGCCTTGCGCAGCATCACCAGCTTGCCGTGAAAAAAATGCTCCGTGTCCTCGAAAATCTGCAGCTCAGGACCCGGCTCCAGACTGTTTACCCACTCGACAGTGTCATTCACCGACACCAGCTCGTCCTTTGCCCCCTGCACGATGAGCCACGGACAATCCGGTTGCGGATCTGAACCCTGCGCCACGCGTGAAACTGCCGGGGCGACGCTGACCAGCCCCCTGACCCGTCCTTTCGCCGCCGCGCGAATGGCAATCGCAGCACCGAAGGAGAAGCCGGCGAACCAGAGTTCCCTGCTGCCAATGCGTTCTTGCAGCGTTCCAGCCGCAGCCAGCGCATCCAGAAGTTCTCCCTCGCCCTCCGCAAATTCTCCGGCACTTCTACCAACGCCGCGAAAGTTGAAGCGCAACGCAGCAAACCCGCAGCCGACGAAAGCACGCGCGAGAGTATGCGCAACCTTGTTCTGCATTGCGCCCCCGTGCTGCGGATGCGGGTGGCATACGACCACTCCGCCGGTTAGCTCGCCGCTCGGGGGTGTCTCGAGCAATGCTTCAAGAGGCCCCTCCGGACCGTGGATAAAAAACAGCTCTTGTTCCGGTGCTGCGCTCACGGATTTCGCCGCTCACTTTTACGGAGCATGCCCCCTACTCTGATGCGGGCGCTGGTTCACCGACCAGGTCAGCCAGCTCGACTTCGAACACGAGCGTCGCGCCGGGGGGAATCACGCCGCCCGCCCCTCGCTCGCCGTAGGCCAGCTCCGGCAAAATGACCAGCTCCCGAACCTCACCTACCTGCATGCCTGCCACACCGCGATCCCAGCCCTGGATTACCCTGCCCGCACCAATCGGAAACTCGAAGTGCTGCCCGCGGTCGAGTGAGCTGTCGAACTTCTGGCCCCGGTTGTCCGGAGCGCTCGGATCGTAAAGCCAGCCGGTGTAATGAACCACCGCGGTCTGCCCCGGTTTTGCCGTCTCGCCGCTCCCTTCGCTCAGAATGCGCATACTGAGACCGGGCTCGATTTCGACAGCACTGCCGTCGGCTTGCCCGGCCGGCGCGGAAGCCGGCCCGGCCGTTTCGGCAGGCTCTTGTGACGCGTCGTTGCCCGTGTCGGCCGTGTTATCCGAGCCACAGGCTGCGAGAAGGGCGAACGCCGGCACGAGCCAGAAATAGTGGAATGGGTTCATTCGAGTATGCCTTTTTGAGAAATTAGAAGGATGAGGCCGAAGCCGGGTCTTGCCAGCAGCGCATCAGGGAGACTTGCTGAAGTCCAGTGATGCGGAGTTGATGCAATAGCGCAAGCCGGTGGGCTGGGGACCGTCATCAAAGACGTGGCCCAGGTGCGCACCACAATTGCTGCAGATCACTTCCTTACGCAGCATGCCATGACTTTGGTCCGTTATCGTGCGTACCCTGTCGCCCGCCAACGGGATCCAGAAACTCGGCCACCCGGAACCGGAGTCGTACTTGTGCTTTGAGCTGAAAAGCTCCGTTTCGCAGACGACACAGCGGTAGCTTCCGTCTTCCTTGTGGTCGACATAACGTCCCGTAAACGGTCGCTCCGTGCCTTTCTCCTGGGTTATGCGGTGTTGCTCGTCTGTCAGGCGCCGCTTCAGATCCTCTGCCATCTGTATCGCTCGTCTGTTGCAAGAAGCTGCCCAGTTTAACAGGATGAACTGGAGAATTTGCGGCGCGCCCCGTAAGGTACCGGTTGCCCGCGCCGCAACAGGTTGGAGCGTTCCGGCGCATCAAGGTGCCAGATGAGGAAAAATGTCCGATGCAAGCGCCGCGCCAGGCTTGAACGCAGCAGAATTTCATAAGGTCTCTCTTTGTCGCGGCGACGTGCTCGCGCTCGACGGTGTTTCTCTGTCCGTGCCGCTCGGCCAGACCACGGCGATTCTCGGCGCCAGCGGCAGCGGCAAGTCGACACTGGTGCAACTGGTCATCGGCCTGCTGCGCCCCGATTCCGGCAGCGTCCTGACGCTTGGTCAGGAAATCGATTTTGACCATCCGGCACCTTTGCGTAAACGCATCGGTTACGCCGTTCAGGATGTGTGTCTTTTTCCGCACCTTTTCGTACGCCACAACATCCTGCTACCGGCCGTCCTGAGCGGCTGGAGCCAGGTCGAGCAGGAGGCTCGGCTGGACGAACTTCTGGAGCTGATGCACTTGCCCCGCGGTGTGCTGGAGCGTTATCCGCATGAGTTGTCGGGCGGCCAGCAGCAGCGCGCGGGCCTTTGCCGGGCCATGGTGCTTCGGCCGGAGTTACTACTGCTCGACGAGCCGTTCTCGGGTCTCGATACCATGACTCGACGGAACATCCACGAGCAGTTTCTGGAGATGCAGCAACTGGCTCCCGTATCGACGGTACTCGTGACACACGACCCGCAGGAGGCGATCAACCTGTCTCAGGGTCTGATCGTGATGAAGGGCGGGCGCGTGCAGCAGGCCGGTTCCGTCGCGGACGTCATCGAGAACCCGGTCAATGAGTACGTGCAGCATCTGTGCACTGCACTGGAGGGGATTGCCGAATGACGCTGCGCCTCTCGATACTGGCATTGCTCCTGCTCGCTTCCTGCGCCCAGGCCAAGCCTCTGGTGGTCGGCAGCAAGAATTTCACGGAGAACTACATCCTCGCAGAGATTGCCGCGCAGCTGCTGCAGGACAATGGCATTGAGGTCGAAAAGCGCCTGGGTCTCAATGGCACCAAAATCAGTTACGAAGCCTTGCGCAACGGCGCGATCGATCTTTACCCCGAGTACAGCGGTACGATCTCGGAAGTCATTCTTGCCCGACCGGAACTGAAGGAGTGGACGGACATCGAGGCGGCCGTTATGAAAAGCGGATTCAGATTGCTGGCGCCGCTCGGGTTCGACAATACCTACGCCATCGCGGTTACGCAGGAAGTTGCGCAGCGCCACGACCTGCAGGACATATCCGATCTCAGGGATCTGTCCAACCTGCGCGTCGCATTTCCTCACGAGTTTCTCAACCGGCAGGATGGCTGGCCGGGCCTGAAGTCGCTTTACGGCCTGCGGCAAACCGTGCGCGGCATAGAGCACGGGCTCGCGTACGAAGCTATGGAAAAAAGCCAGATCGATGCGACGGCGGTCTACTCCACGGACGGCGAAATCCTGCGCTCCCGGCTGACGATACTGAACGATGATTTGACGTATTTTCCCGAATATCGCGCGTCATTTCTTGCGCGACAGGACCTGCCCTCCAACGTCCTTTCCATACTGAGCCTCCTGAGCGGGCGCATCGACAACGAGCGCATGCAGGCGCTCAACCTGGCCGCTCTGAGACGGGATACGTCCATTGCGGCGGTCGCCTCCGCTTTCCTGATGGAAGAAGGACTGATCAGCGAAGCCGGCGCCCGCTCGAGCTTCGCCGCGGATCTCTGGCGCAACACGCAAAGACACCTCAAGCTGACGCTCATCGCGCTTTCGCTCGCGATTCTCACCGGCGTCGGTATCGCCACCCTGGTGCACCGGCACAAAGGGCTGGCGAACGCCTTCCTGTACGCGGCCGGCCTGATGCAGACGATTCCCTCGATCGCTTTACTCGCGCTGCTGATCCCGCTCGTGGGCGTAGGACAAAAGCCAGCGATCATCGCCCTTTTTCTCTACTCGCTACTGCCGATCGCCCGCAGCACTGTCACCGCCATGCAGGCCATCCCCCCGGCGTATCGCCAGGTCGCCGCAGCCATGGCCATGAACCGCAGGCAGGAACTCCGTTACGTGCTTATGCCCCTGGCGATGCCGCATGTACTCGCCGGCATCCGCACGGCGGCCATCATCAGCATCGGCACCGCCACGCTTGCCGCATTCATCGGCGCGGGCGGCCTCGGCGATCCCATCGTCACGGGCCTGGCGCTGAACGACAGCTCTCTGATACTGCAGGGAGCCATCCCTGCCGCCGGCCTGGCGATTCTTACGGAAATGCTGTTCGGCGGCATCGAGCGCTGGCTTGTCGTCCCGCACATGCGGAGCAGCGGCCACCAGGCCTGACCTGCCGCTCAGACCTCTGCCGTTTTCCTGGCGTCGGCATCGATGTCCAGCAGAAGCTGGTTCATCCGTTTGACATAGGCCGCCGGGTTGCCGAGCGGTGCCCCTTCTGCAAGAAGCGCATGGTCCAGAATAATGTGCGACAGCGTATCGAAGCGTTTTTCGTCACGCTCGGCGGACAGTTTTTTCACCAGCGGATGCTCTACGTTTATTTCCAGTAGAGGCTTAGCCTCCGGCAGCTTCTGCCCGCCCGCCTCAAGCATGCGCCGCAGTTGCGGCGTAAGGTCCTGTTCACTGGCAACGACGCAGGCCGGTGAATCCACCAGCCTCGTGCTCACGTTCACGGCCTCGACACGGTCCTTCAACGCTCTTTTGATCTTTTTCAGCAAGGGCTTGTGCTCATCGTTCTTCGCCTGCTGCGTAATATCACCGTCGCCTTCCGGCAGCTTCAGGTTGCCGCGACCGACGTCGTGCAGCGTCTTCCCTTCGAACTGCGGAAGATGATCTACGATGAACGGGTCAATGCGGTTCGTCAGCAGCAAAACCTCGATGCCCTTCTCCCGCAGCTGCTCGAGATGCGGGCTGGCAAGCGCAGCCGCCTGAGTCTCCGCGATCAGGTAGTAAATTTTGTCCTGCTCCGGCGCGGCGCGGGATACGTAATCGGCCAGCGACTGATCCTGTTTCTCCGACTCGCCGCGGGTTGTCGAAAAGCGCAAAAGTTTGACCAGCTTTTCAGCATTCTGCGGGTCTTCGACAACGCCCTCTTTCAGAACCTCGCCGAACTCTGCCCAGAACTTTTCGTATTTTACCGGCTCGTCCGTCGCCATTTTTGTAAGTATGTCCAGAACCCGCCGGGTAAGGGCACTTCGTATCGCCTCTGTTTCGGCATTTTGCTGCAACATTTCGCGGGAGACATTCAGAGGCAGGTCGGCCGAATCGACAACTCCCCTGACGAAGCGCAAGTAGAGCGGCAAAAAGTGCTCGGCCTGGTCCATTATGAAGACACGCTGGACGTACAGCTTCAGGCCGCGCGGGGCTTCGCGGTTCCAAAGGTCGAAGGGGGCTTTCGATGGAATGTACAGAAGGCTCGTGTACTCTTTCTTTCCCTCGACCCGATTGTGACTCCAGCAAAGCGGATCCGTGAGATCGTGTGACAGGTATTTGTAAAACTCCCTGTACTCCTCTTCGCTTACTTCCGTCCGCGGGCGGGTCCACAGAGCAGTGGCCGAATTCACGGTTTTGGCCTTGTCGGCGCTTTCGCCCGCCTTGCGGAGCGAAACCGGGAAACCGATGTGGTCGGAATATTTGCGAATGAGCGCCTCGAGCCGGTGTTCTTCCGAAAACTCCTTCTCTTCTGCTTTCAGATGGAGTGTTACGGTCGTGCCGCGCTCACTGCGCTCGATCTTTTCGATGGTGAACTCGCCCTGGCCGTCCGACTCCCAGCGCACGGCATCGGCAGCACCGAGGCCGGCCCGTCTCGTCTCGACGACGACCCTGTCTGCGACAATAAAGGAGGAATAAAACCCGACGCCGAACTGGCCGATGAGGCTTGCATCCTTCCTTGCATCTCCGGTCATCCGATTGAGAAATTCGGCTGTGCCGGATTTGGCAATAGTGCCGAGGTTTTCGACAAGCTCATCGCGCGACATTCCGATGCCATTGTCCGAAACGGCAACCCATGATGCCTCGCTGTCGAAGGTAACGGTGATTCCGAGGTCCGGCTGGTCCTCAAGAAGCTCCGGTGATGCCAGTGCTTCAAAGCGCAGCTTGTCTGCTGCGTCAGACGCGTTGGAAATCAGTTCCCGCAGGAAGATCTCCTTGTTGCTGTACAGGGAATGAATCATGAGGTGCAGCAGTTGCCGCACTTCAGTCTGAAAGCCGAGGGTTTCCCGGCTACTTTCGTTGGTCATTGCTTCTCACCCTCGACGACATTTCCTGCCGTAGTGCGTATTTCTGACACCATAGTGCCGGATCGCCAGTTTTCAAGGGTGCGCTGCGCCGTGAGTGCAGCCCGCGCGGGGTCTCAGCGAATCAGGGCGTCGCCTGGAGAGCGCGATAAGGAGGCTGCCGCAGGGCGGCGCGATGCAGCACCGCGGCCGTCAGAAGGGCAACAGCCGCCAGGGCGAGAGGGGGCTTTGACAGCGCGAGCATGATGCCGGACACCTGGAAAGCAATGCTCAGCAGCACAACAGCCGCCGTCCTGGCGGCGTCCCGCATTCTCTCGGCAATGAGCGCCATCGCGCCCGCCAAATCATCGAGTTCATCCAGGTATTGAAGTAGCCGTTCCATTGGCAGCAACTGCAACGGCTATCGCGCTATGGACAGCTGCGGCTCCGCCCGGCTGTCCGCAGGCTCCGCAGAATCGGGCTGTTGCGGCCGGTCTTTTTCAGCCATCGCTTCGGCATTGGACTGCTTGGCATGAGCTATGGCGCTGTGAAACAACTGCCAGCGCTGGCGCGTGGCTTCGTTTTTCCAGACAGCAACATCGTCTTCGTCGTTGAGAATCTTGTTAGACATACCGGCCATTTCGAAGTGTACAGACAGTGTGTGCGACTATACAGGTGTCGAATGGAAAGCGCCGTGAGCCGCATCACAGCTTCGACGACGTCGGTCGGCGTTCAGGAGTCGGACCAGTTGCGTTTAATTTGCTCGGCCCAGTTACGATAGCCCTTCCAGGTGTAAAGAGAAGCGTCCGGGGCGCCGCGTCGAGACTTTGTTGCGGGTGCGGACGAAATCCATTTGCGATATTGCTGCCAGCCGTATACATCCGCCGAATCGCCGGAATGCAATCCGGTTTCACGATCCGGCGACTCCTTTTCGTCCGTCACGCGTTCCCCTACCCGATCTATCACTTTGCTATCCTGCATGTGATTCACTCTCTTCGTCAGACGAGCAAATCCTACGTCCCCGCGTTGTGCAGGCACAGGAACCATGTCACAGCGAAAGTCGGCATTTCGGCCGGGATATCAAGTAATTGCAGCGCCTTTTAACTTAATGGAGCGGCGCATGCCGCTTCCAGGCTGGTGTTTTAACTAAACGTCGCCGCGTTGATTCTCACCGGCCACGCGAACACGATAGCAGGGAGTGTAGCTTTCGCTGGCCAGCTTCATCCGTCCCTGGGCGACGAACGCCGCCAGGAGCTTGTCCAGCAACTTCATGATGCGCGGCGAACCCCAGATATCGAAGGGGCCCTTCGCTTCAATTTCTGCCATCGTGTCTTCCCTGACATTGCCGGATACGATGCCGGAAAATGCCCGGCGCAGGTTGGCCGCCAGGACATGAACAGGCAGATCCTCCCTCAGGTCGAGGCCGGCCATCGTTTCATGGGTTGCGGAAAACGGTTTCTGGAAATCATGATCGATGGTGAGGCGCCAGTTGTAGTAATAGGCGTCGCCCTGTTCGAAACGAAATTCGCGCACGTCATCGAGACCTGCGAGCATCGTCCTCGCGACCTCCTCGGGATCGTCGATTATGATCGAGTAACGCCGCCCCGCACGTTTGCCAAGGATGGTTTCGATGAAATCCTCGATCTGCCTGAAGTAGGGCTCGCTGGCAGGCGGGCCTGTCATCACGACAGGCATCGGCAAATCTTCATTATCCGGATGCACGAGTATCCCCAACAGATAAAGAATTTCCTCCGCAGTGCCAACGCCGCCTGGAAAGACCACTATGCCGTGTCCAACTCGAACGAAGGCCTCCAGCCGCTTTTCCATATCGGGCATGATGACGAGCGAGTTGACGATCGGATTGGGCGACTCTGCGGCGATGATTCCCGGCTCTGTGATGCCGACGTAGCGACCGTTCCGTATCCGCTGTTTTGCGTGGCCTATGGTGGCGCCCTTCATCGGTCCCTTCATCGCTCCCGGCCCGCAGCCGGTACATACGTTCAGGCCCCGTAGTCCCAGCTCATAACCCACCCGCTTCGTGTAGTCGTACTCGTCGCGGCTGATCGCGTGCCCGCCCCAGCAAACCACGAGGTTCGGCGCGGCCGGAACCTGGAGCAACCTGGCGTTCCGCGCGATGTGGAAGACCGCATTCGTTATATTGGCCGAGGTCTTCAGGTCGAACTGCCGGCTTTCGCGAATTTCATTGTTGGTAAAGACAATGTCGCGCAGAACGGCGAAGACGAGTTCTCTGATGCCGCGGATCATCTGTCCGTCGACAAATGCCGATGCCGGCGCACCCTTGAGCGACACTTGCAAACCGCGGTCCTGCTGCCTGAAGCCGACGCTGAAACTGCGATATCGCTGCAGCACGCTTCGCGCGTCGTCCGTCTCGTCTCCCGAGGTCAGGACAGCCAGAATGCAGCGGCGCAGAAGCGGGTAGAGACCGCCCTCGCCCTGGTTCCGCAGCTGCTCGGCCTCCAGGTGAGACAAGACCTCCAGGCTGCCTTCCGGCCACACGTTGGCATCGACGGTAGCGTCGCTCTCGGCCCTTATGGCGAGTTTTCGTTGAGACAGCGCTTCCTGCACCTTAAACATCTCCGGCCGTCGTCACGGCAGTATTTCGATCGGCACCCGATCGGGCGTCATGAGCCAGATGTCGATCATGTCCGAATTCGAGACGGCGATGCATCCGTTAGTCCAGTCCGCCCGGCGATAATAAGCTGAGGAGTAGGTGGGCGTGTTGGGCTGGCCGTGAATCATTATCTGGCCGCCCGGATCGAGGCCCTTACGGCTTGCTTCAAGACGATCTGTGGCATCCGGATAGGAGATCCTGATAGACAGAAAATAATCGCTGTTCGGATTCCGCAGATCCAGCCAGTACCGCCCTTCCGGCGTTCTGTTATCGCCCTCCTCTTCCTTGTGGCCGTAAGGAGAAATTCCGAGCGCGATGTCGAAGCTGCGAAAAGCCTCGCCGCCGCTCATCAGATGCAGCTTGCGGTCTGCCTTTTCCACGACGACTTTGTCAGCCAACGGAAAGCCGTTTCTGCTGGACGCTCCTGCGTGCGCAACGGTTGCGACGCCGGCGCTGGCGGAACTTTCGCGCGCGTTGCCATCCGCAGAACCTGGCCCCGCCGCAAGCAGGAGCCCCACGGTTACAACAAGCGCTAATGTCGTGGAGAGACTCTTCATAGCTATTGCATCAACTGCATCGAGTCAGGTTAGCAGAGAGCGCGATCAGTGGAAATCCGGTCACTGCCCGGTCTCGGGATTCATCAGCGGCATCAAATGTTTCGCCCCGCAATCCAGCCGATCGCAAATCCTGTTGCACCTGCGACGGTCGTGTAGATCGGCAGGTAGCGAAAGAGGGCGGCAGGATCCACAGCCTGGCTCGCCATACCCTCATGATCCATAGCGTAGGCATAATGCAGGTAAAGTGACAAGCCGATCGCGGGCAGCGCGAAACCCAGCGTGCCGAGAGGCCAGCGCCAGCCGGCACCCTGCCAGCGCCCGCGCCCCCGCCGGAGCGTAATCCAGGCAAGAACAGCGGCAATTAGCATCGGCAAAACATTGGCGGCAGCGTAGGCCCCCGCTCCTTCCACATAGATCACCCAGGCCATCGCGGCCGCTGTCAGCAGCAGGACCGGCAGCATCCGAATGAGGATCAGCTTGTCATCGGCATGCATGGTTTGTTGTTGGTTGCTCGCCAATCAGGAGCTGTTGCGCACGAGAATCGGGATGCTGAGCGTCGCTCCCTTACGCACCTTGTGAAGGTCCAGTTCCGGGTTGTACTGGCGAAAAAGCCAAACCGGGACGTCGTAGGTTTGTAACGCCAGTACCCAGACGGATTCGCCATTCTCGATCACGTGCTCGCGAACGCCGCTGATCCGATAGTCGCGAAAGAAATTATCCTGTTGTTGCTTGTGCCAGGCCGCGCGGCGAGTTTCGAAAGTCGTTGCGTCGACGCGGCTCAGGTCGAGCGCGATGCGCTGTCCGACCGCTACCGGTGTGCGGAAGGCCAGCCCGTTGATGTCGCGCAATCTCTGCGTCCGGATGCTCAGCCAGTCCGCGAAGTGGCCGAGAGTCTCGAGCGGATGTACTTCGATTGTGCGGTCCCCGGATACGGTGTAGTCGCTCGGGTCGGAAAGAAGTGACGACTGCAGTTCAGCCTCGGCACCGGCGCCGAGATCATCCGCCAGCGCCCCGCCCGCGGGTTCCGGCTCCGGCAGAGTCGCATCAGGGGGCGCTTCGGCCGCCGCGATCGCTTCCGACGGCCCTGTCTCCGGGGCCGCTGGGGCGGCGTTGCTGGCGACGGCGACAGGACGAGGCCCCGCGGCTGGCAGACGTAACCGCTGCCCGGCCCGTATGCGGTTGCCGCTGCCGAGATCGTTCAACGCGACAAGCGTGGAGACGTTCGTCCCGTAGTCGCGCGCGATTTCAGACAAGGTATCGCCGCGCACAATATTGTGAAACATATCCGGCAATTGCTCCCCATGAACGATGTCGATGGGCAAAGAGGCCATTGCCTCTGCGAGCGAACGCTTTAAGGCGCCGCGCGGCAGGCGCAGGCCGTATTGCCGTGGCAGGTACTTGCTACCCTGCCAGATCGTCGGCTGCAACGCGGGGTTGTGCCGGGCCAGCTCTTTTTCAGGGACACCGAGCTCGGCAGCCAGAGACGCAGCCGGCAGGTAGGCATCCAGCACAAACGTTTCATAGTCCACCGGCTGATCCGGCACAAGTCCGGGGAAGTAGCGCTCGGGATGTCTGTCAACCTGCAGCGCGGCAAGAAAGGCAACGTAAAAGTTTCGCGAGGCAAAACCGAAGGTACGGCCGCGGTACTCGCGCAGGATTTTGACGTACTCCGTGTCGCCGTGCGCCTGCATCGCCCGCCGTACGCCCGCCAGGCCGTGGTTGTAGGCTGTTATGGCCATGGGCCAGTTGCCGACAATGGAGTAGTTGTATGCAAGGAGGCGGCCCGCGGCAATCGTTGCCGTGTAGGGGTCATTTCGCTCGTCCAGCACATGGTCGACCTGCATGAAACGCTGCCCGGTACCCCGCGTGAACTGCCAGATGCCGGAGGCGCCGACATGCGAGCGGGCATCGGGGTTGTAGGAGGATTCGACGTGCGGCAGCGCCGCCAGCTCGACTGGAACACCGAGAGCGGAAAATTCCTTGTGAATATGCGAGCGATAGAGGCCCGCCCGCTCCAGCCCCGCGCGAAAACGGTCTGAGAGCCCCTGTTGATAGCGGATATTGTCCACGGCGCGGGCGAGCTCACCGTCCGACACGTCCTTCGGCCACAGCGCGAGTACCGTCTTCTCATCCGCGGAAAGCCCGCTGCGCTTGCCAGCGGCAAGCGTTTGCAGGATTTTACGGTAGTGTTCGCGGCGCGATTCCACGGCGTGGCGCCTCTGGGTCCTGGAGGCTTTGGCCGGAATGTCGATCCGTTCATACACTACACCGAGATTCCGGTTATCGTGCAGGACGCCCTGATCGCTGTCATAGCGGGTGAAGATCGACACCCAGAAACCGACATCCGGCTCGAGTTCAGGCGGCCTCGGGAACGAATCCGCAGCACGCGCCTCAAAACAGACGCCAAAGAGCGCGAAGAATATTACAAGCGAAAACGAGCGAATTGGACTTGTCATTTTAAACGGAATAAGGTTCCGGACGAGGAGTTGAATGTTTGTTCTAAATGTCTGAATACATCACAGAACTGCGAAACTTTTATAACGTATTCTTACCACGCTTGCTGTGATCCGCAACCCGAATCGGCCGTTCCTGGCCGAAGCACCTGACACAAATGAAAACAGTCGCATTACATACCACGATTCTTGCCCTGCCGCTCAGCGTCCTGTTGCTGCTGCTCGCTCCGGTCATATTTGCGGACGAGCCGCCGGCCGACGGCGTCAGCGAAGTCGCTGCTGATGATTCAACGTCAACGTTGCCTGAGGCGGCGCAGGAGGACGAGCTTGAGGCGGACGGGATCGAGCTGCCCGCGCACGGTCCGGGCCTGAATCCCGAGGAAGCCGGCCTGGCGATAACTGGCCCTGAAGAAATCGCTGAGCATATCGCACAGGACATCGCGGCTCGCACAATGACTCTTCTCGGCGGCGCAGTTCCTGCCGGAACTTACCAGCGACTGTCGTGGGCGGCAACCGAACTGTTCGAGGGAGTACCGATCTCGACGCCAGTTCTGGTCGTGAACGGTTTGTCGCCTGGGCCGACGCTTTGCCTGACTGCGGCAGTTCATGGCGATGAATTGAACGGAATCGAAATGGTGCGCCGCGTAATGCACGACCTCGATCCGAAAAAATTGTCCGGCGCCGTTATCGGCGTGCCGATCGTCAACCTGCAGGGCTTTCGCAGCGGCTCGCGTTACCTGCCGGATCGCCGCGATCTCAATCGCTATTTTCCGGGCAACCCGAACGGCAGCGCCGCCTCCCGGATTGCGTATTCATTTTTCACGCAGGTGATCCGGAAATGCGATGCGCTGATCGACTTGCACACCGGCTCGTTCGATCGTGCCAACCTGCCGCAATTGCGCGCAGATTTGCGGAATCCGGAAGTGGTCACCCTGACCCACGGTTTTGGCGCGACGGTTATTCTCCACAGCGATCCTGCCCAGGGAACCTTGCGGCATGCCGCATCCGCAGCCGGTATTGCAACGGTCACACTGGAGGCGGGCGGCCCCTCGGAACTCGAGCTGCGCGAGGTAATGCACGGAGTGAAGGGCATCGAGACATTGCTCAATACCCTGGGGATGGTCAAGAAAATCCGTTTATGGGGCAACCCGGAGCCCGTCTATTACCACTCCGTCTGGGTGCGGGCGGATCGGGGCGGCATCCTGCTGGCGGACGTCAGCCTCGGCAGCACCGTCAGGCAAGGTGATTTGCTGGGAACGATCACCGACCCGATGAACAACGCGAGCGCGCATCTCTATGCACCGTTTTCGGGGCGTGTGATCGGCATGGCCCGCAACCAGGTTGTGATGCCGGGTTTTGCCGCGTTCCACGTTGGCATCGAGACTGCCGACCCGGGCGCCGCTGGCTTCAGGTACGATTCTTCCGACGACTCGCTTGCACATGATGCCGAGATGACCAACGACGACTATATCGACGGCATGTCCGAATAGAGCCCGGCTCCACTGAAACGACCTGATGGAGCGAAACGGGCGAAAACCACTGTCACATTTCCGCGCGCCAGAGTACTGGCCGGCGTGGTTGGTCCTCGGTCTTCTTCGTCTGAGCTGCCTTTTGCCTTATCGGACGCAACTCGGCATCGGCAAGTTCATCGGCCGCATCGCACACCGTTTCGCAAAAAAGCGGCGCGCGATCGCTCGCCGCAACATCGCGCTTTGCTTTCCCGATCTTTCGCCGCGAGACCGCGACGCACTCGCACGCGAGCATTTCGAAGCGCTCGGCATGTCCATCATGGAACTGGCACTGGGGCGATGGGCATCTGACCGAAAACTGCTCGCGATGACGCGGATCGAAGGTGTGGAGCACCTCCGCGAAGCGATCGAGCGCGGGGTGGGCGTCATACTGCTGAGTGCCCATTTCACCACGCTGGAGATAAGCGGACGTGTATTGAGTCTCAACTGCCCGCCGTTTGACGCCGTGTTCCGCAGGAATCGCAGCGACTTCATGACGGAAATACTGCGCAGCGGCAGGGAGAAATCGGCGCGGAGCACGATCGAGAAAAACGACATAAAAAGCATGATCCGCAGCTTGAAGGCTGGCATTCCGGTCTGGTATGCCCCCGACCAGAGCTACAACCGCAAGCAGTCTGCTTTGATGCCCTTTTTCGGCGTGCCCTGCATGACCAACACCGCGACCGGTCCGCTTGCGCGACTCGGTAAAGCGGTTGCCATTCCGTTTTTCCCGCGCAGATTGCCCGAAGGCGGCTACGTCCTCTCGCTCCTGCCGCCCATCGAGGGCCTTCCGAGCGATAATCCGGAAGAAGACACGGAAAAATACGTGGAAATCCTCGAGCGGCAGATCCGGCTGTGCCCCGAGCAGTACTACTGGGTGCACCGGAAGTTCAAGAACCGGCCGGAGCCCCTGCCGGACGTCTACGCCGATCTGGAGGCGCTGGAATAGCCCTGCAGAAGCTGCCGCCAGGCGTCTTCGGAGAAATTGATGCGCGGCTCCATCTGTCGGATTTTCCGCAAGGACCGGTAAAGCCGTGCCAGGTTGCGCTGCTGCCAGCTCCCGGGCGGCCGCAGCCGGCCGCGGTCGAAGTCCAGTATGAACAGCTCGTCCGCCGCGTCCACCTGCAGGTTGTAGGCGTTGAGATCGGCGTGGAATACACCGTGCTGGTGGAAGCGCCGAATGCCGCGCCCGAGGCGCTGCCAGAATCCGCCGTCCGGCGCGTCCTGCAGTAGCCGATCGGAGAGCGACCTGATGCCCGGCTGCCGCACCGTGAGCAAATCGGCCGTGTAGAAAAACGCTGCAACACGACAGTAGCGCGCAGCGGCAGGGCGCGGTACCGGCAGGTTCATTTCGATCATCCTGGCGAGAAGACGCCATTCGGCGAATGCGCGGGTCCGCTCCTGCCCCAGCCACAGGTAACGGTCCCGGTTGAAGCGGCCAGGCAAACCGCCGCGCCGGTAGTGCCTCAGCACGAATTCGGTGTTGCCATCGCACAGGACCATCGTCCGGCCGCGCCCGGCCGTGCGCAGGGAGCCGCTCACCGGAGTTGCCGAAGGCCACGTTGCCGCCTGGAAGTCCGCGTCGGAAATCTGGTTGATGAGCGCTCTATCGTATAGGATGGCGCCGCCTTCGGTATTCTCGACAGTCTCGTTCAAACGTAACCTGTCTTCATTTTCCTGGTACCTGATGTTCCAGCACTCGCCGCCAGAAAATATCTGCGTTATTCGCCTTTCAGCGATCGGCGACACCTGTCACGCCCTGGCCGTGATCAGAGCGATTCAGGACGCGTGGCCGGAAACCCGCCTTACCTGGATCATCGGCAAGACCGAAGCGACCTTGATGTCGGACATTCCCGACGTCAAGTTTATCATCTTCGATAAATCGGCAGGGGCGCTGGCGTATCGGGACGCAAGGGCGCAACTGGGAAGGGAGCGCTATGACGTGGCGCTTTGCATGCATGCGGCCATCCGCGCCAATCTGCTGGCAAGACTGGTGAAAACGCCTGCTCGGCTGGGATATGACCGGTCGCGAGCCAGGGATTTTCAGTGGCTATTTACCAATCGCCGCATCGCTGCGACCAGGGAGCAGCATGTCCAGGACGCCATGCTCGAATTCGCGCGGCACATCGGCGCGCCCCGAAGGCCGCTGCGCTGGGACATTCCACTGTCCCCCCTGCATCGGGAATTTGCCGCGCAGTTCGTTTCTGCGGGCAGGCCCATTCTCGTCATCAGCCCTTGCAGCAGCGAACGCAGACGCAATTTCCGCAACTGGAGTGCCGAGAACTACGCCGCGGCAGCCAATCACGCGAGGCAGAAATTCAATTGCAAGGTCATTCTGACCGGCGGGAATTCGGAGGTTGAGATCGCCTACGGCGCAATCATCAGCAAGCTCTGCGGTCCCGACGTCGTCAATCTCATAAGCAAGACGAGCCTGAAGCAACTCCTTGCAGTCATCGAATGTGCAAGCGCGATACTGTGCCCCGACTCCGGTCCTGTGCACATGGCCACTGCCGTCAACACGCCGGTAATCGGCCTCTACGCAACCTCCAATCCCGAACGCACCGGCCCGTACTTCAGCCGTGATCTGACGGTGAACGTCTATCCAGAGGCTGTGAGCACCTGGCTCGGCAGATCGCTGGAGGACGTGCGCTGGGGCCAGCGGGTGCGCGCACCGCAGGCGATGGGTCTCATTCGGCTCGCACGAGTCAACGAGATGATTGATCGGGTGTTTGGCAGACGGCAGGGGATAGCACAGCAGGCGGGATAGCGGGCCGGGCTGACGACAAGGCACCCGGCAGGAGAACGTCAGTCTGTTTGCCCCGGTTGTTGCCAAGACGATCTCGCTCGCTACCCGGCCACCCTGAACAGGACACTATCGAACACTGCCTCAGCGGTAATTTCCCTCAGGCAACGGAAGTGCCCCAGCGGGCATTCCCGCTGAAAGCACGGGCTGCACTCTACCCCGAGATAATGCACCACTTTGTCAGGCGTCAGCGGCGGCGTGAAATCCGGGCTCGAGGAGCCGTAAAGGGCAATGACGCGAGTGCCCACCGCTGCAGCGACGTGCATGAGACCCGAATCGTTGGTGACGGCTTGCTCGCAATGCCCCAGCAAGTCGATGACGTCTGCCAGCTCAGTCTGTCCGCAAAGATTCAGGGCCTGCCCGCCTGCCGCTATAATTTCGCCGGCTGGCCGGTCCTTCGCGGACCCCAGAATCCAGACGGCATAGCCGGCCCCCGTCAGCATCTGCGCGAGGGATGCGAAGTATTCGAGGGGCCAGCACTTTGCCGGGCCGTATTCGGCGCCGGGCATGAGGGCGATTGCCGGGCGGCCCGTCGCAAGCTTCAACCTCCTGAACAGGGCTCGCTGGTTTTGCACTGACACGTCCAGAGAAGGCGGCGGTACATCCGGCAATGCTTCGTGCCGGGCAAGCCCCAGCGCCAGAAAGCGCTTTACGGTCTGGTCAAGACGGCGCTCGTCCAAGTCGTGCATATCGTTAATGAGGCCGAAACGCATTTCGCCGCGAAAGCCGGTGCGTTTCGGAATCCGGGCGAACACGGGAATCAGGGCGGCTTTCAGCGAACGAGGCAGGACAATCGCCTGCGCATAGTTACGGCGTCGCAGCGAACGTCCCGCCTGCCACAGCTTCCCCAGAGCAAGCTCCCCGTGCGCGGCGGGTGCCACCAGCCCCTCCCGGACTTCCGGCATCCGCGCAATGATCGGGAGAGACCACGCGGGCGCCAGCACATCGATTTCGGCCTGCGGCCAGCGCATCTTTAGCAGTTTGAAGAGAGCCTGCGCCATGACCATGTCGCCCACCCAGGACGGGCCGACGATCAGCATGGCAGGCTTATCCACCCGCGTCTTTAACGACTGGCCGCCGTGCGATCGAGATACTCGCGCACGCCCGATGCGACATTGCGGAACTCGACATTGCAGCCGGCTTTCCTGAGCCGTTCGAGATCCGCTTCCGTGAAACTCTGGTAAGCCCCGGCCAGCTCTTCGGGGAAGGGGACGTATTCGATTCGTCCCCGGCCATGCCAGGCGATGAC
>JBBDSK010000237.1:0-20337 GCA_040904985.1 Woeseia sp.
CCTGTATGGCCGCGGCGAAGATTTCAGAGGCCGAAGCGCTGTATCGGTTGACTAGCACGGCGAGAGGCCCATTGTAGGCGACTCTCGGCACCGGGTCCGGGTCGTCCAAACGGCTGATGCGCCCATTCGAGCTCCGCAGCTGTACCACCGGACCATTATCGATGAACAGTCCCGACAGCGCCGTCGCCTCGGTAAGGTGTCCGCCGCCATTGTTACGCAGGTCGACAATAAGGCCGTCTACTCCCTCTTCCTCGAGCTCCTCGATCAGCTTCTTGACGTCTCTTGTGGTGCTTGTGTAGTCCTTGTCGCCGTTACTGAGGGCGCGGTAGTCACGATAGAAGCTTGGTACCTCGATAACTCCTATCGACCAGTCGCGTCCCTCGCGAGGTATGGTCACGATGTTGCTTTTGGCGGCTTGTTCCTCCAGCTTGACCTGGTTTCGAACGAGGCTGATCGTTTTCTGCGGTGCGCCCGGAAGGGAGTTTCCGCTCATGACCTGCAACTGCACAACAGTATCGGCCGGTCCGCGGATCAACTGGACGACGTCATCAAGACGCCAGCCAATGACATCCACGAGTTCGCCATCCTCGCCCTGGGCCACGGCCGTGATCCGGTCCTCGGGCTGCAGCACGCCGCTGATATCAGCGGGACCGCCGGGAATGACGTTGACGACCTTTACGTAGTCATCCTCGATCTGCAGCGATGCGCCGATGCCGAAATACGACAGGCTCATCTGTATCCGGTACTCTTCCGAGCTTCGCGGCGACAGATAGCTGGAATGCGGGTCGAGCGTGTGCGCAAACGCGTTCATAAAGGTTTCGAAAACATCGTCATTTTTAATCTGGTCCATGCGACGCAAAAAACGGGTATAGCGCTTTTCCAGCGTCTCCTGGATCTCCGGCCATTCTTTCTCGGCAAGCGCCAGGCTCAGTGCGTCGTTCTTGACCCGTTTCCGCCAGATTTCGTCAAGTTCTTCCGCGTTTGCAGCCCATGGCGCTTCCGCACGATCGAACTCGAATTCCTCAGTGACGGTAAAGTCCGGCTCCGTCTCGAGCTGCGACAGCGCGAACGTCAGCCTTTCCCTGGCACGGGTCCGGTATACATCGAACATGGAGAAGACGGGATCCAGCGGTTCCGACTTGACCATATCGTCGAGATCGTGCCGGTACTTCTGGAATCCCTCGACGTCACTCGCCAGCAGGTACATGCGATTGCCATCCAGTGACTCCACATACCTTTCGAGAACCTGGGCAGACAATGCATCGTCCACGGATGAATGCTGGTAGTGAGATTTCTGTACGAATTCCGTTACCAGCTCGCCGATCTTCTCGTGCTTGGCCGATGGTTCAAGTTGCGCATCGCCAACGCTTGCCGACGTGGCCGCGAATGTGGATACCGCGAAAAAACCCAGAAGGGTCGTTACAATCCATGCGCGGACGTTGGTTCCGGTCATCTTCAAAATTCTCTCCATCGATGTACGTTTCTGGAAGGCCTTGCGGATCAGCTGATGTGGTTTAGGCTAGATCGCGCAAACGCTTCAATCAAGGGCGTACCAGGCGGTTTTCAGGGCATCACTGACCCAAGGTCTGCCCGCCGGAGGCAAAGCATGCGGCCATTGACCATTATCACAGGAATAGTTCTCGGCTCGTGTGTCTCGATTACGGTCAGCCTTGCAGCTGTGCTGGTCATTTTTCTGGTCCTCGGCAGCGACTATCCCAGGCTTCAGGTTGAATTCAGTGGCCTGCTCGCCAGTCTGTTCATATTCCTCGTTATGACCAGCATTGCGGCGGTGAGTTTCTATAGCCTCGTAATTCATCATCCCCGGCGCGCGGTGGCGCAGGTGCTGATGTGGCTCGGACTCATTGCGACCGGCAGCTACTACTGGCCCTGAGATCGCCCGCGGCAGCACAACGTTGCTCATAGAAGGCGCGGGGAACGGCTCTTGCCGCCGGCAGTGCTGCCCTTCCTGCGGCGGCGCATGCGATCCTGCAATTCCCGCCGACGTGTCGCCAGCCACTCCTCCCGGGTTGCTTCTGCCGCTGCGGCTGTCGCCTCGCCGTTGCTGCCTTTCTGGTGCCGGTAGTCGCAGAAGTCAGAATACGCTTCAATTTCATGCCGCAACTCACGCACAACCAGTTCCACCATGATGGCATCATCGAGAAAACCCAGGCCGGGAATGTGATCGGGAATGAGATCTTCCGGCTCGCTGAAGTAGGCGAGGGCGTTCAGCACCCGAGTCGAATCCTGATGCGGCAGACGCCACTCGGAATCGGACAGCATCCGGACCATTAGTTCCAGCTTCTCCAGGCGCTCGCGGACGAATTGTGGAACAGGCGCCGAGTGCACCTCCTTCAGCAAATCCGTCGCGCCATCGATGATCTCTTGCGCTGATGCGTTTGCGGCAGCCTTACGCGATTCGCGCATGATCAGGCGGAAATGATTCAGGTCTTCGTCTTCGAGGTCGAAGGAAACCCTGAGCCCCATGAATTGCCGCCCCGCCGGTAGAAAATATCAGGTGTTAATCGCTGAAATTACCGTTGCAGCAGGAATCGTTCCCGGCTATCGACGGCAACCGCGAGACTACCCGCGGTTTATGTGGCCGTCAATCGCGCGGCGCACCAGGCCAGCGAGCCAACAGAATCGGGGACAAGCCGTTCGCCGCGAGGGGCCGGCGGCGCTATTTGCGCGAACGAAATTGCCAGGATTTGGAACGATCGAAGCGTCCGGTGTTGTAAGGATCAATGCCGGCCGCTTCTTCTTCTTCTT
Source organism: Woeseia sp. (assembly GCA_040904985.1). Classification (GTDB taxonomy): domain Bacteria; phylum Pseudomonadota; class Gammaproteobacteria; order Steroidobacterales; family Woeseiaceae; genus IDS-8. Next base: position 2,767 of record JBBDSK010000237.1, read on the forward strand.
CAAGGACGGAATAGTCGAGGATCTTCAAATTGTCGTGGGTTCCGGTATCTTCCCGCACATACTTGCTCCGCTGCAGAACGTTTTTGCCGGGGCCGCCATCAGCAATTGTGCTGCCCATCTCCGCGCGGAATTTAACCAGCTCGGGTTTGGCGGATCGTGGGCGAACGGACGGTGGATGGACGCGCACCTTCGTCTGGCTCAGGTTTGGCTCCGGGGCAGGGTTCCTGGGAAACAGTTTTGCCCCCAGCCATTTGAGAAAGCGTTGGAACATCATTGCGTCGGCATCACTCTATTTTTATCTATGGCTGCTTTTGTCCAGCAGTGTTCGGAGCAGGTTCGAGGATGCCGAATTTCTGACATAAGTTCTAGCAAATGCAGCACAAATGACTGTTAATGTAGAGAAAATGTGATGTTCGTCACAAAACATCCACGCAGGGGAAGCTCAGGCTGCAGGTGTCGGGGAATCGTTGCGGCGTCTGAAGCCCCAGGCGGCAAGGCGGGCGATTTGCCATACCAGGTAAGGTGACAGGAGTAAAAACCAGACGGCCGGTTCGCCGTTCAAAAAATCACGCAGTAACTGCGCGTAGAAGTCGAAGAGACCGCCGCCGCCATAGTCGCCGAAAACGACGCGGCCAACCAGATAGATCGCAAGTGGCAGGATCAGCAGACTGACGCCAGCCAGTCCCGCAAACCGGATCAGTTCTTCTGCGACTCTTTCTTTAAGCTGGGTTTGCTGTTCACTCATTGCCTGTGCCCTGACCGTGCAGGCGGCAATCCTTGACCATGGAAGGGATCAGGTCAAGGCCGAAGCATCAGTGCCCCGGCGGTTCCTCGCCCGCCTTGCTGCCCTCGACGCGGCGCTTCCGGCGTCTCAGGTAGACGGCGCCGGCAAGGTGCAGGCATGCGGCTGCAAAGAGAGTGTAGTGCGGCAGGACCCAGAACCAGTCGCTTATGTAAAGAGCGGCAAAAAACGCTGCCAGCCCGGCAAAAAGATAGAAGTACGGAAGGCTGTCATAGAGAAGTTTGGGCAGCCATATTTTTTTTGTCGCCAGCTTTTCGAGACTGCGGGTCAGGTCCGGAGTTGCAGTGAGCGGGATCTGCTTTGGCGCGGCTCTGGGCGACATGGTGTGGGTTGCTACGCGGGAATACGGAAGACAGCTGCGAGAGTAACGGCGGCCGGCAAAAAATGCCGTGACTGCTCTCACACTACACAGCAAGGGGAAAAAGGTTTTGCATCGCCGGCAGGGAGCGGTTGCGCTCAGCGCTTCGGCCGTTCCTCGAATTTGAATTCCGCCGTTCCGACTGCCACCAGATCGCCATTCTTGAGTACCTGCTCCGAAACGCGGCTGCCGTTGACGTAGATGCCATTCTTGCTGCCCCAGTCGACGATGCGCGTGCGGTCCTCGTCAGTGACGACCACTGCGTGGCGCCTGCTGACGTATTGCGCCTTCAGCTGGATGTCGTTATGCACCGTCCGGCCGATCGTCAATCTGTCCTTGAACAATGGGAAACGCAGTTCCTTTCCGCCGATGGATCCTGAGAGAAAACGCGTGACCCTGTCCTTTTCCTGCGGGTTTTTTTCTTCAGGGACGGCCTTTTTGTCGCTCATAAGCTGCACGATTTCTTCTGTCGCGCGCTCGCCTGTCGCGCCAGATTTGTTTGCCAGCTCGGTGAGGAGGGCGTTAATCGCGGCGTCCTTGTTGCTGACCTTCTGTTCGTAATCCTTGATTTGCCGTTCAAGCAGAGAGAGCTTCTTGCGTAGCTCCACGGTGTCTTTCTGGCGGCTCTCGTCGGTCTCCGCCAGCCGGTTCTCGAGCGTTTGCCGTGAGGTTCGGGTCTCAAGGAGGTCAGAGGCAAGTTGCTCATTGAGCCTTTGGTTCTCCGCAACGGTTTCACCAGCGGCTTCCAGTTCAAAACGGATGCGGCGGATCTCTTCTTCGCGACTTTTGTCGGCTTGTTCCTGCTGTTGCTGCAGTTCGACGTTCCGTTGCTGCTGAGACTTCAGGCGGGAACCGAGTTCCTCCACTTGCTCGAGCGCTTCGGCCAGGGATGATTCTGTGTGTTGCTGCCTGGCGGCAAGCGCCTCGGAGTCCGCAAGCTGGCGCTGCAGTTTGGTTCGCAAACCATCAGCATACCGGTCCGTCTTCTCAATCTGCTTCCTGAGCTGCCGTGCGGCATCGTCACGGCTCGCCGCCAGTCCCGACAGCCGGGCACAGGTGGCCTCCAGCTGTTCGATCTTGGCAACGGCGCTCTTCAGCTGCTCCGGCTCGACGCGCGACTGCCCTGCGGCTTTTTCCAGCTCTGCCTTTTGTGCCGTGATCGCGGCGCGTTCCGCCTGCTCCGCCTCCAGCCTGGCGGAGAGCCCTGCGCTCTCCTTGCGCAAGCCATGGAGCTCCTGCTGCTGCAGTTCCTGCCGATTCCACCGATCATGGGTGTTCCCGGAGGATACCGATTGCAGATCCCGCACCTCCGTCTGCAGCCGCCGGACTTCGGCTTGCAAGCTGTCACGCTCCTGCCGAATGCGCTCCGCCGCGGCATGCTCCTTCCGCAGGCCGGCAGCACTCCTCCGGGCTTCCCGACCGAGCTTTCGGATCTCGTTCCGCTGTTTTCTGAGTGCCGCCCGGTTGCTCTTGAGTTTCTCTTCCTGCCGGGCCCAGCTGTCCTTGCGGCCGGCGATGTATTGCTGCAGTGAGGCAATCAACGAGCGCGACTCATCCTGCCGGTCCTCCAATCGCTGCAGCATCCCGGATCGCGCCTGTTCAGCTTCCTCGGCCGTCCGGCGTTTTGCCTTTTCCTCGGCAAGCTGGATATGCAGCTCGTCTATCGTCTTTGCAGCCGAGTTCTTGTGTTGCTTCAAGTCTGCAATGTCCTGCCGCAGCACTGCAGCCTCATTGTGTGACTTTTCAATGGCCTTTTCGGCCGTCTGCAGGCGCGCCGCCTGCTCGCGAAGCCTTTCCTCCAGTGAGCCGATCCGCGTTTCGCGCTCCGTCAACTGCTCCGCGGTCTCGGCCAGTTGACGTCTTGATTGCTTCAGGTCTCTGCTGATGTTTTCGGTGAGCGCTTCACGCGCCTTCAGCTCCTTCTCCAGGCCCGCCCAGCGGGCGCGCAGCTGCTCGAGGTCGTACTGGAGGCTGGCGATGGTTTCGTCACGTGCCCGAAGATCGGCTCTTACCTGCGCGGCCGATGCGGGTTTCGTCGTTGAATCCTTGCCGGTGGTCTCGAAGGAGTGGGTCGCGGCGTCGGCCTCCGCCTCGCAATCGTCCTCATCGAGATGGATAGTCGACGAAAAGACTTCCAGCTCGGAAGTATCTTCATTCGCCTCAGGGTCTAACTCGTTGATTTTTTTGTGGTCCTTGGCCATCAGAGTATGGTGTCGCAAAGCGCTGACCAAGTCCATACCTGCCAGGCGCCGGCTCGGTGCAGGCACAGGTTTCAGGCGCAGCCCGGGAGTTTCTCCTCCTGCAGTGTGCTCAGGGTGCGTCCGGCAACGCGTTCCGCAATGCGTCGAAATTGCTCTACGGTTATCCGGCCCTCATGTTCTGCCAGCTCGCGCAACACCTCGTCAAGATCCGCCTTCCCCCGGCTTGCCTTGTCGATTTCCACGTTCAGGTCGGACAAAAGTGCGACGGCACGAGCCGTGTTACTGCCGGTGGAGCGCCGGCTGCAAAGCTGCCGCGACTCCTGGCCCCAGGCGGCCAGTCCGGCGTGCGCGCTCATGTACCTGTCGCGGCTGATGGTGCCGCTGCGCAGCAGAACCTCGAGGCCGTAATATTCGGCGAGGCCTTCGACGATCCAGTCCGCGCCTTTCGCACCCGTCAGCCCGAGTCCCACATGCATTGTCTCGTGGAGCATTGTGCTGGTACCGTTCTCGCTTATCAGCGGTCTGTCTGCGTGGACGTAAACGGACTGAGGCGCTGACAGAGCCCCTCGCCACATGGGCGCCCCGGCACTGACGAAGGTCAGCCGCGACGGGAAATCGGGCAGCAGGCGCAGGATCTCCGGCAGGGTCCAGCGCATTAGCGCCAGCATGTCCATGCGTCGAACGGATTCCCCGACCGGGCCGGCAACGCGTGTCCGGACATGCCCGATTGTTTCGTTCCGCACCCCGAGATGCCCGAGGACGAACCACCCGGTGGGTGTCACGAATCGCCGCTCCGAGTTGTTAATCCTGTAATGCTCGTCGCGCTCGAACCAGGGCGTTACGGATGACCAGCCTGCCGGCAACTTGAACCCGAGCGTGGTTTCGCTGACGGCTCCCTTCAGTGTCCGCGTGTATGCGGACGGGATGACGTCTTCGCCGCGAAATAGTGCCCAGTCTTCGCTGATGTAGGCATCGTAGGTATCGCTGCCGCGGCGATGGCTTATTGTGGCAAACCATCGGAGGTCTCCGCCTTCAGCGGGAGGGCGCCAGATGACGCGACCGTCTTGCAGCGAAACGCCGCCATCGCCGCTCACATCGCTGATCTGGCCGCCCCGAAGCGGCATGTGCATTTCACGCAGGTAACGGTCCTGTTGTTTGACCGTGAGGGCGACGTGCGCGCCCCTGGCGGCGGGATCGGGCCGGACCCGATATTCCAGTTTGTATACGCGCTCCGGCGAGCTCGCCGTCGCCTCGGCGCACCACGCCGACAGGCCCGGCAACAAAGCGGTGAGCGCGAAGAAGCACGCTGCCGGAGACTGCAGGACACGAATTCCGGTGTCCGGGACGCAATTCATAGTCAGTTGAGCCTTTGAAGCATAAAGTGGCACCGCCAACGAGCGCGAAGTGTTCCATATGTCATCCGAGCCAGCCAGCAGTATAGGAATCACTGGCGTAGCGCTGGCGGGTTCGGCTGCGCGCTGCTGCTTCAGGGCTCTGTCCTGGAAGTCGCCGGTTCGTACGCGCTCCCTCATCGGGCAGGGAAGTCACCGTTGCCGCGTTGGACAGCGAGTTCTCTCGCAATGCCTTTCCTGGCGGCGGACGCGCCCCCGGTAGGGAGCAGGAAAGGAGCAAGAAGCGCGTTTGCCGGCGCTCAGATCAGGCCGGCTCTTCACTCACGATGAAAAGCTTTAGCTGGTCGGCGAGGCCCTTGCAGGCTTTTGACTGGGTTCTTGCTATGAGCGGTATGGGCACTACGATCGCCGGGAGAAACGACGTGCCGCTGACGTCCGCACTGATGGTTCCGGCGTCTTCCAGCCCCTGCAGATCCCATACCGATGCCTGGTAACTTGCGTCGTTTTGCCACCAGGCAAAGCCGAAGCAGCCGCCGCCGCCGGGACCGGCAGCACAGGACATGCTGCCGCCGCCAGCAACACGATCGGTGTCGCCGTCGAGCCATACAACGTAGCGGACCCCCTTATCCGCGATCATCTCGGTTACTCCGGGCCTTTGCATCAATTCCGGAAGGCTTTTGGTTTCCGCCGGGGCGGTCCGTGGTTCAAACCAGGGGAAAAGGGCATCGACGAACTCGGTGTGCGGCACGACCCGCAGGCCGCTCGAGCCGCGGCCGATGGAGTCGCCGACGCAGGAAATGAAGTCCGCTTCCGTCTCGTTCCCGAGGTGATAGCTCTTCGCCATGATGACCACGCCCTCTCCTTCACTGAGCCCGGTTCCGTTCTCCCTTACGTCCTCCACCCTGGAGGTGACGCAGGCGCTCAGTGTGACGGCCAGCCCGATGAGGCCGAGACGGGGCAGTAAGTACAGTCCCGCCCGTGACAAATTAGCCGGAATCATCTTGCAGTTCCTCCGTAGGGGTGGTTTGCAGTGCCTCGGCCCCCGGCGCCTTCTTGCTCGCTGAAGGGCGAGCTGTCTGGCTGCTGGCGCGGGCGGCACTCAATGCGCTGATGCCCGTCGCTTTGTCCATCTGCAGGATAACAAGCGCCGCGGCGTCCCGCATCGCCAGCACAGCGGCGCGCCGCAGGGCGTCTCCGCCGCTGATGCCGCTGCTCATGCTTTTGCCATACGCGCTGATGGGCCAGTTGGCAATCTGCGTGCCTTCAGCGTCGAAAATCTTGATGCGGTAGCGAATCCATACCGCAAATGCGTCGGTCTGGCTCTGGTTAGGTACGGAAAATTCGAACGCGTCGATGCTTGGTTCGATCAACGCGTCGATGCCGAGACCGGCCGGTTCTGCGTCCTGCGGAACCACCTGGAATTCAGTGAACATGGAGCCGAACAACTTTTCGAAAAGCATGCTGTTGGCGCGGCCCAGGTCGATGGTCCATTTTTTCTTGCCGATGACCTGTTCTTCATGGACGAAGTGCTCGAACCTTTCCGGGAATCTCGCCGCAACCGACAGTGGCAGCTTGTCGATGAGCGGATCGGGGATGGTCGGGTTCTCGAGCTTGACCTGCGTCGAGCATGCGCTGACCGCTGCAACCAGTATTGCAACCGAAACCGCCTTGACTCTTGTTGCGATCAATTCACACGATCCTGGGTAGCAGGGAAAACCGCGGGATAACAATAATCTGAGCGCTGACGCGCGGCAGAGTTCCGCGAGTTGCTGCAATATCCTGTCAGAGCAGCAATCCCACTTTAGACCCGGTACATAATCCGCGCAACTGCCGCGAGCAGCCTTTTACGGCCGCGATGAGCGGCTATGCCGACGCGCTTATCCGCGCCATTCCAGTGGCAGTTCCTGCACCAGGGCAGCCTGTTCGCGCAGTGTCAAAAGGTGTTCGTCCCAGTATCTTGCGCTGTTGAACCACGGAAAGGCGATTTTGAAGGCGGGATCGTCCCACCGGCGGGCAATCCACGCGGCATAGTGCATGATGCGCAAGGTGCGCAAAGCCTCGATCAGATGCAGTTCCCGAGCATCGAAATCGCGGAATTCCTCGTAGCCTTCCAGCAATGCTTGTAACTGGGGTGTCTGTTCGTTGCGGTCTCCGGACAAGAACATCCAGAGATCCTGGACAGAAGGACCGGATCTTGCGTCGTCGAGGTCGACAATGTGCAGTCGGCCATCGGAAACAAGAACATTGCCGGGGTGAAAATCGCCGTGAAGCCGCAGGGTTTGCACATCGCCGGCGCGGCTAAAGGCCTGCCATACACTCTCCATGAGTTCTGCACTCACTCCGCGATAGACCTCGGCCAGGTCCTCGGGCAAAAAATCGTTCTGCAGCAGATAGTTGCAGGATGCTACGCCGTAGGATTCGACGTCGATCGTCGGCCGATGCTCGAACTGTGCCAGCTCGCCCTTTTGATGCATTCTGGCCACGAGCCTGCCCAGCTGCCGCAGCATGTCGGCATCGTCGAGTTCCGGCGCGCGGCCGCCACGCCAGGGAGACACCGCAAGACGAAAGGGGCCCGCGTGATGCAGCGTTTTATCAGCGATTTCAAGCGGTGCCACAACCGGAATTTCATCGTCGGCCAGCTCGATCGTAAAGCTGTGTTCCTCGAGGATGGCTTCGTCGCTCCAGCGGCCTGGCCGGTAGAACTTGGCCACGACCGGCTCCCCGTCGTCCAGACCGACACGGTAGACGCGATTTTCGTAACTGTTGAGTGCCAGAAACCGCCCGTCGCAGGAAAAGCCGAGGCCATCGAGGGCGTCCAGAATGTCGTCCGGTCGCAGCTCGCCATAGGCCAGCACCGGATCCGTGGCGGCAGGACTCACCGAAACAGCTCCGTCCCGCGCCTCAATGGCCGCAGGGAGTGCTTCACGCTTGCAGCCGAGCGTCCCGTTTTCGCTCGTTTTCGGTCAAAAATTTCTTTCTCATCCTCAGGCTTTTTGGAGTCACTTCAAGCAACTCATCATCATCGATAAATTCCAGGGCCTGCTCCAGCGAGAAGCGAATCGGCGGGGTCAAAACAATGTTTTCGTCGCTCCCGGCGGCGCGGATATTGGTCAACTGCTTGCCTTTGGTCGGATTGACGGACAGGTCGTTCTGGCGACTGTGAATGCCGATAATCATGCCTTCGTAAAGCGCTTCGCCGTGGCCAATGAAAAGCCTGCCGCGTTCCTGGAGATTGTAGAGCGCGTACGCCAGCGCCTTGCCGGCTACCATGGATACCAGCACGCCATTGTTGCGCTGGGCGATCGCTCCCGGAATGCGCCGGGCATATTGCTCGAACACATGATAGATGAGCCCCGTGCCCGAAGTCGCCGTTAAAAACTCGGTTCTGAACCCGATCAGCCCGCGTGTCGGGATTCGGTAGTCGAGGCGCACCCGGCCCTTGCCATCGGGCATGATATTGAGCAACTCGCCCTTGCGATCGGCAAGGCGTGTCATGACGGCACCTTGGAAGGCCTCGTCCAGATCCACCGTCAGCTGTTCCCATGGCTCCAGGACATCGCCGCCGACTTCCTGCATGATTACCTCGGGGCGTGAAACGGACAGTTCGAACCCCTCGCGCCGCATGTTTTCGATGAGGATGGACAGGTGCAGTTCGCCTCGCCCGGAAACGCGGAACTTGTCAGGATCGTCCGTCGTTGCTACCCGCAGCGCCACGTTGTGCTTCAATTCCTGGTCGAGGCGTTCGCGGATCTGCCGGCTGGTGATGAACTTTCCCTCCTTGCCGGCAAAAGGCGATTTGTTGACCTGAAAGCTCATGGAGACCGTCGGTTCGTCGACAGCGAGTGCGGGCAGCCCCTCCGGTTTGTCACGCGTACAGATCGTGTCCGAAATGTTCAGCTCGTCGATTCCGCTCAGCACGATAATGTCGCCCGCGCTGGCTTCGTCGATCTTGCGCCGCTGCAGCCCGTCAAAGCCGAACAGCTCGAGGACCCTGGCGCGGCGCACGCTCTGATCCGCACCGACGATACTGACGGGCATATTGGAGGTTATGCGGCCGCGCTGGATGCGACCAATGCCAAGAAGGCCCACATAGGCGTCGTAGGCGAGACTGGAAATCTGCAGTTGCAGATGCCCCGCCGGGTCCACCGCCGGCGCCCGCACATGCGACACGATGCACTCAAAAAGCGGCGTCATATCGCCGCTGGTGGCGTCTGGACGAAGACTGGCGTAACCCTCGAGGGCAGAGGCGTAAATCACCGGGAAGTCCAGTTGCTCCTCGGTAGCGCCCAGCCGGTCGAACAGGTCGAACGTCTGGTCGAGGACCCAGCTTGGGCGGGCGCCTTGACGGTCGATTTTGTTGATGACGACGAGGGGTTTCAGTCCTCGGGCGAACGCTTTCTGCGTGACGAAACGCGTTTGCGGCATCGGTCCGTCGACGGCATCGACCAGCAGCAGAACGCTGTCCACCATGGAAAGTACCCGCTCCACTTCGCCGCCAAAGTCGGCGTGCCCGGGAGTATCGACGATATTGATCCGGTAGTCCTGCCACCGGAGCGCGGTGTTCTTGGCGAGAATCGTGATGCCTCGCTCCCGTTCGAGGACGTTCGAGTCCATCACGCGGTCCGGCGCGGCAGCACGCGGGCCGAGCGTGCCGGATTGCTGCAGCAACTTGTCGACGAGGGTGGTTTTGCCATGGTCGACGTGAGCGATGATGGCGATGTTTCTGAGCTTTTCTAAAGCAGACATGGGTTTGGACGGGGCCGAATAAGCCGGCTATTCAAGGTAGGCTGGAAAGGCGGCGCATTATAGAGAGCGGAATTGGGGATTGATACGTCCCGGGCGGGGCGTCGCTGAAAAAAGCTCAGCGATCGAGCTTTTTCACCAGCATCGCGACTTCCTTGTCGCCATTGTCGATCCGCTGCGAGCCGAACTGGCGGAATCCCCTGCCGCGGTGGAACTTCATCGAGGCGGGGTTCGGGGGCCGGATGTTCACCTCACAGGCCAAAATGGGAACTTTGTGCCTGAACACCCGTTCGAAGTCCTCGTACAGAACGCTTGCCAGCCCGTTCCTGCGAGCCGTCAGCGCAACGACGATGCGATCGATATAGGCGAAGCGGTTGAATTTTTTGCAAAACCACAGGAAGTTCGGGCTTTCGTAGCTGGCCTCGGGCCCGAGTCCGACCAGAAAAGCGCAAACTTCCTCCCCGGTGCCTTCGCCGCGAACGATTGCCCGAAAATAGGCAGCCTGATCGAGAAGACGCTTGATTTGACGATGGTCGAGGCTATTTACATGCGGCACCGCAAGTTCGTTCATTGCGACCACGGCGGGGAGGTCCGCCTCCACGACATCCCGTATCTCGTATCGCGTCCTTTCCTCCATGTCGGCATATTAGGCGGGTCTGATGCCGGACACTAGGGAATCTCTGCACAAGTCCATCCTGGACTTCTGCAGAGTCGAAAGGGCAAAGCAAAGCTTCGCCCTTTCTCCCGCGTTATCAATCGCTAACGCGATTGTCGCGGCGGGGCATCCATGCCCCGCAGGCAAGCTCCGCACACTTGTGCAGAGCTTCCCTAGCTGAGCGGCGCTGGCCATCATGGCGCAACGCTGGATACTCCCCGCCGTCTTCCTCGTCTCCTCCGCGGCAATCGGCTACGAAATATTGCTCATGCGGGTGCTGTCGATCGTGCAATGGCATCATTTTGCCTACATGATCATCAGTCTGGCGCTACTCGGCTATGGCGCCAGCGGCACTTTCATCGCCCTCGCCAGAAGAACGCTTGAGCGCCACTTCCCGCTCGCCTTCAGCCTCAGTGCGCTCATTTTTTCGGTTACGTTAGTAGCGTCCTTCATCCTCGGCCAGCGTGTGCCGTTCAACGCCCTGGAGATCGTCTGGGATCCGCAGCAGTTCCTGCATCTCGCACTGATATACCTCGTCTTTTTCGTCCCGTTTTTTTTCGCCGCCACCTGCATCGGGCTCGCCTTCACCTGCGCGAGAACGCTGGTCAGCCGGATCTATTTTTCCGACCTCCTGGGCGCCGGGATTGGTGCCCTCACCGTCGTCGTCTCGCTGTTCTTTCTGACCGCGCAGGATGCTCTCAAGATGCTGGCCATTCTCGCGCTTGTTGCCGCCGCACTGGCAGGTGTCGACCCGCCACTGCGTTATCGCCTCGCGATGCCGCCGTTATTCGCTGTCGCGACACTGCTGTTCGCTCTGCCGCAGGCGTGGCTGGAGTTTCGCATGTCTCCCTACAAGGACCTGCGGCAAACGCTCGAGGTTGTCGATACCAAGGTGCTTGGGGAGTACTCCGGGCCGCTCGGCTTGCTGACGGTCGTTGCGAGCCCGACGGTGCCATTTCGCCACGCGCCGGGGCTCAGCTTCAACACACGGTTCGAGCCGCCGCAGCAACTGGCCGTATTCACCGACGGCGGTTCCATGAGCACGATGACTCGCTTTGACGGCGATTTCGAAGAACTGCGTTACCTGGACGACGTAACGGAAGCGCTGCCCTACCGTCTGCTGCAGCGTCCAGGCGTGCTGGTGCTGGGCGCCGGTGGGGGCAAGGACGTCCTGGCCGCGCTTTACCATGGTGCCGGCAGCGTCGATGCCGTAGAGCTCAATCCGCAGATGGTCGATCTCGTCAGAAATGTTTTTGCGGACTTCACCGGCGATCTCTACCGGAACGAGCGCGTGGCGGTACACCAGGGGGAGGCTCGCGGCTTTGTGTCCCGCAGCAAGAAGCGTTTCGACCTCGTTCAGGTGTCGTTGCTGGATTCCTTCGCGGCTTCCGGGGCGGGAGTGCAGGCGCTCAGCGAAAGTTACCTCTACACCGTAGAGGCACTGGAGGAATACCTGCAGCACCTCGAGCCGGGCGGCTTTATCGCCATCACCCGCTGGCTGAAGTTGCCGCCGCGTGACAGCCTCAAGCTAGTGGCAACGGCAGCCGAAGCGCTGCGCCGCAGCGGCGTCGCGGAACCGGGACGCAGAATGGCGATCATCAGAAGCTGGAACACGGCCACGCTTCTGCTGAAGAACGGGGAATTTTCTCCGGCCGAGATCGATGCTGTCCGCCAATTCTCCCAAGACCGATTCTTTGACACGGCCTGGTACCCCTCGATGCCGCGAAGCGAAGCGAACCGCTTCAACCTGCTACCGGAAGCCTGGCTTTATGATGCAACACTGAGTCTGGTCGGGAACGATCCGCAGTCCTTCGTCGACCGTTACAAGTTCCACATCTCGCCTGCAACCGACGACAAGCCTTACTTTTTTCACTTCTTCAAGTGGAGCGCATTCCAGGAAATGATGTCCTTGCGCACCCAGGGTGGAGCAAGCCTGATCGAATGGGGCTACCTGATCCTGATCGGGACGCTCGTTCAGGCCAGCATCATCGGGGCGGTTCTCATTTTGCTCCCGCTGTCATTGGTACGGGCGGACTGGCCGCCGCGATCCGGGCGACGAATGGGATTTTATTTCTTTCTGCTGGGACTCGCTTTCCTGTTCGTCGAGATGGCCTTTATCCAGAAATTCATCCTGTTCTTGAGCCATCCGCTTTATTCGGTTGCCGTCGTGCTGAGCGGTTTTCTGATCTTTGCAGGTTTCGGCAGCGCCTGTTCGGCATGGCTGTCACAAAAGGCGGCTACCCTCTCGCCGGTGACGATTGCCGTGGCCGCGGTTATCGCCATTGCAGCGCTTTACCTGGTGCTTCTTCCGCCGGTATTCCGCCATCTGGCCGGGCTGGCCGACCCTCTGAAAATCGCCGTCTCTCTCACTCTCATCGCGCCTCTCGCTTTTTTCATGGGCATGCCCTTTCCGCTCGGCCTTGCGCGGCTGGCGCAGGGCGCTGCGGGCTTTATTCCCTGGGCCTGGGGCATAAACGGCTTTGCCTCGGTGGTAAGCGCCTCTCTTGCGACCCTTCTGGCCATTGAAATCGGTTTCACCGCTGTCATAGTGCTTGCGCTACTGCTTTACGCGGGCGCGGCGTTCGTCATGCGCAGCTGGCCGCGGCCTCCGCAGCGTTAACGCGGTCCTTGCGGGGATGCGTTGTCGGCCGCGGCCTCGTCGGCGTATCCAGTCAATTCGACGTACCCCATGCCGTTGACCGTCCTGTCGCCGCGTCTGCCTGAAACATCCACCGCACCCTCCCAGTAGCGGACGGTGGCGCGAAGCTCCTGCGCCCGCAACACCGGCTCGACCTGCAATTCGAGCGCCAGGCGCGGAATGTTTACAAGCCATCCCATCGGATAGCGCCCACCCTGCGGGCTGTCCCAGTAGTTCAGAACCGTTAAACGCACGTCGTCCTGCGACAGGTGAATGCTGCGGCCGTCACTCTGCGTCCAGGTACCGGCGCTGTGCGGGTCCTGTCGGCCGTCCGTTCTGCGAAGGTTATAGAACATGAGGTCACTGCCGTCGGAAAGCTGCAGCGCAAACCAGTCCCATCCCTCCTGCTCCTGCGCCAGCCCACTGCTCCCCCATTCGCGGTCCAGCCAGGCCAGCCCTGAAACGGCGTGCTCCTCGCCGCCAATGTTCAATTCGCCAGCCGCCTTGAGGCGTGGAATCGAATAGTAGTAGCTCGCGTTGCCGGGCTCCGCGGATTTTTGCGCCAGTCCTCTGTGCCCGTTCAGGACCGGAGCCTTCAACGGCTGCAATGACAACCGCAACTCGATCCCCCGGTCTCGTGCCCGCAAATCCCAGCGCCCGGAGTCCTGGCCCGCTTCCGGGGCCTGAGGAACGCCGAGAGACCAGTCCTCGAGCCAGACCTGGAACGGCTCGGCGCGGGCGCCAGCGAGCCCCACTGCACCTCGCGACAGCCGTTCCGCGGCGTGAAAGCGCCGGGCTGCCACATCCGTAACGGCAAAATGGCCAATGTAGACCTGGTTCGTTGCCCAGGCGGAGCGCGGCCCGCCCGGCTCAAAGGCCTCCGCCGGCGCAAGCGAAAAGCGGAAAAAGGTGAGCTCGAAGCCGAATCGCCGGCCCTCCCCGGTTTCGAGGTTTCCCGTCAGATACCACCACTCGTTGCGATAGGACCTGTGCGGACCGTGGTCGGCCGGAAACGAAAAAAGACGCGGCTCCAGTGCCTGCGCATAGCCGCGACGATCTTCCGGGCTGAGTAGATTCGCCAGCCGAGGTGACGCTGCGGAAGCCTGGCGGCGCTCCTCGTCCCGCGCTCTTTCGCAGGAGGAGCCAAGAAAGATTCCTGCGAAAACAAGCACCCAGATGAGTCTTCTCACCTCATTCCTCACGCATGGCCCAGGCAGGATTCGCGCGCGCCGCGCGCCAGGCGGGATAGAGGCCGGCAACCACGGCCGCTACGGTCGCGAGCGCGAGTGCCGTCAGCATCACCGCCGGGGATGAAATCATGTCCATCTGCCAGCCGAAGGCACGGCGGTTGATGACGTTGATCAGCATCCACGCCATCACAAGGCCCAGCGGGATCGCGGCGAGTCCGCTCAGAAAACCGACCAGAGCGGCCTGCAGAGTCACCATGCCGCCAACCTGTCCGGGGGTCATCCCGAGGGCCCTGAATACCGCCAGCTCGCGCGCGCGTTCGAGTTGCAGCGCCAGCATTGCAGCAAGAATCCCGATGGCGGCAACGCCGACTGCCAGCCAGTAGAGGACGCCCGTAATAAGGAAGGTGCGGTCGAACACCTGCATCGAGTGCTCGCGCAGTTCACGATTGGAATTGATGATCAGCGCCTGCCGCCCGGCGCTCAGCTCGCGGATCCTCTCGATAACCTGGTCGACCCGCGCGTCTTCGTCCAGGTAAAGACCGAGCGAGCTTATGGCCGGATCGTCCCAGTAGGACTGATAGGTTCGGCGGCTGATGAGCAGGGCATCAAGATCGGCGTCGAAGCTTCGGTAAGTGCCGGCTACACGAAATTTCCGGTTTCCCGAGACCGTAGTCGGTAACGATACGAAGTCGCCTCGCTGAATACCATGGCGGTAGGTAAACGAAGTCGATGCCAGCACGGCGTCCTCCTCCCGGAAGGCGCGCCAGACCGCCGAGGTATCCGCCTGCTCCAGCTGAGTTCCGGCGTAACCTTTCCCGGCCATGTCGGTCGCCGTTAACCGGATACGCCCGGATCCAGACTCCAGCCAGACCTGGCGGCTACTGCTGTGGTCAACAACCTGCGGCAGTTGAACGAGCTTGCTGACCAGGTCCGCTTCGATCGCGCCACGGCCGACCCCGACGTAAATGTCCGAGCGCAGACTGCCGTCAACCCAGGCGGCCACTGAACTCCTGAAGCTGTCCACCATGATGCTGACCCCTACGGTTGCCGAGACGGCCACGGCCAGGGCAACAATGGCAACACCGGTACGGCTGAGGGAAGCTCCGATCCCGGACACCGCGAGTTGCGTGCTCATACCGGCTCGTGCCGCGAGGGAAGTGCCGGCGGCGGACGCGGCGCGGACTACTAGCGGCACGCACAATGCAAGTCCCATTATCAGCATGAAAACGGCGATGAGGCCTGCAAGGAGGCTGGTGCCGGACAGTAAAAGAAGAACAAGCGATGCAATGGCGGCGGCAATCCCCGCCAGCGCGATGGCCGGGGCCAGCCTGCCGCTGCGCTGCTCCAGTACCGATCGGGCCAGACTCAGTCGCGGCGTATACGACGCCGCCTCCAGCGCCGGCACCGCGGCGGCGGCAACGGTCGCGCCTGTACCGGCAACGAGACCGACGAGCACCGACGACGGCGGCAAGACAACCCCCGTCACATTGACCACGAAATAGAGATCGTTGATAGAACGGGATACGAGCAGCAGCAGATGCTCGCCGAGCCAGACGCCGGCAACAAGTCCCAGCGAAGCGCCGACAATGCCCAGCACGAGTGCTTCGGACAATATCAGCCGGAACACCTGACCTCTGGTCACGCCGAGGGCTCGCAAAACGCCTAACAGCCCGCGCCGCTGCAGTACCGCAAAGCTGACGCTGTTGTAAATGAGGAAGACGCCGATCATCAGGGCCAGCAGGCTCATGGCGGTCAAATTGGTCATGAACGCCTCGCTCATTTCCGCGACGGATTCGCTGCGCCCGGCTGCAGTCATCAGCATAACGCCCGGCGCCAGTATCCCGGAAAGACGATCTGCCTCGCTGCCGCTGGCCTGCCCTCTTTGCGGAATACGAACATCTATTCTCGACAGCTTTCCCCGCATATCGAGCCACTGCTGTGCCGTCGAGATGTCCGTCAGCACAAGATTATCGGCACCACTTTGCTCGCTCGCCCGAAGTGGCCCCGCAAGCCGCCCTTTTTTCAACCGCCCTCCCACCAGGAAGGTGACCGGATCACCGACCGATAGCCGCAGGGACGCGGCGGTACCACGGGACAGGAGAACCGAGCCCCGCTGAGTCAGCAAGCGGCGCAGAACGTCTTCTGCGGATGCCTCGTCCTCGGGAGCCCGTGAAGCGTCACCACCGGCGGCAACGGCAGCTCCAGGAAGGATGTAGTTGCGAAAATCCCGTTCGGCAAATGGATCGACGCCAAGAAGGTGCAGCGTGACGTTGTCCACATCCGCGTAACCTTCGACAACCGGCGCAATGTTGCGCAGCCCCTCCTCCACTCGCAGTTGCACGTATAAGCTCTCGTCGATGCCCGTCGGCCCGGCCACAATCTGGTGTGTCGCTTCGCCATTAACCGCATCCATCGACATTGCAAATGCCCGCCGCGAACTTTCGGTAGCCAGGTCGACGGAAACGATGACAGCAACGCCGGTACAAATCCCCGCAAGTGCCGTCAGAAGCTGCCATGGGTGTCGCAACAAATAGCCGACGCTGGCGCGAGTCAGTACAGACATACGGCGCTCCACTTAACCTTCAGCTTTTGCCGACCTGTAGCAGCCTGCCGTCGCGCAATTCCACTACGCGGTCGCAGCGCGCGGCAACGGCTACACTGTGCGTCGCCACGATCATCGTGCCGCCCTGCTGCTGCAGCAGGCTGTTGAGGAGAGTCAGCACGCCCTCTGCCGTGGTGTCATCCAGGTTGCCTGTCGGCTCGTCGGCGAGTATCAGCGACGGCCTGTGCGCCAGGGCGCGCGCAATGGCCACCCGTTGCTGCTCACCGCCGGAAAGGACATCAGGATAGGTGTCCTGCCTGTCGGCGAGACCAACGGCGGACAGCAGGCTCGCGATTCGCTGCGAGGCTTCCCGCCGCCCAACGCGGTTCAATTCCAGAACGAGACGCACGTTGTCCGCCGCCGTGAGGGTCGGCACCAGGTTGAAGGATTGATAGACGAATCCTATGTTCCGCCGCCGGAACAGCGTGCGCTCACGTTCGCTCATCGCGGTAATCACGGAAGAACCGATTTTGACCTCGCCCTCATCGGGAGCGTCAATGCCTCCGATGAGATTGAGCAGCGTCGTCTTTCCGGAGCCACTGCGACCGCGCAGCGCGACCGTCTCACCATGCGAGAAGCAAGCGTCGACGCAGCTCAGCACGCAATGCCGTTTTCGCCCTTCATAATAGCTATGAGACAGGTTGCCCAGGCGGACATGCGTTGTTGCAATTTCGCCGTTCATGCCTGCATAGTCTACAGAAGGAAGGTGAACAGGCGCGGCAACCGATTGGAACAGCACTTGAATGATTGATGCTTTATGGCTCGTGGCAGGGCTGGCTTTGCTGCTGAAAGGAGCCGATTTCCTGGTCGCTGGCGCTTCGGAAGTTGCCGAATCGCTGGGTATATCCCAACTTGTCATCGGCCTGACCGTCGTTTCCTTCGGCACCTCGATGCCGGAGGTCGTGGTTACGATGTTTTCCGGCTTTCAGGGACATCCGGATCTCGCCATCGGCAATATCCTCGGCAGCAATATTGCGAACATTCTGCTGGTGCTCGGCATCGCCGCAATCATCCGCCCGCTTCCCGTTAG
>JBBDSK010000238.1:0-20199 GCA_040904985.1 Woeseia sp.
GGTGTTACCGCCGTGAGAGGGCGGCGTCCTGAACCACTAGACGAAGGGAGCACGATTTCAGATGAACTGCCCCGGCCGGGCGGGGGCTGCTATTATACGGCCGCGTCATTAATGCTCAAGCGGAATTTCTATTGAAAAACAGCGGGATCCAGAACGCCATCGAACCCACGATCATCTCCCGCGCGGCGCACAACGTCTCCCGGGCCGAAATCTCGAAAAGCGCGCTAAAGGTCCTGTATCGGCTGCATAACGCCGGTTTCCAGGCGTTTCTTGTGGGCGGAAGCGTGCGGGACGCGCTGCTCGGGCTGCATCCCAAAGACTTCGATATTGCCACCGATGCGCACCCGGAAGAGGTCAAGGCGCTGTTCGGCAATTGCCGGCTGATCGGGCGGCGCTTCAGGCTGGCCCACGTGCGCTTCGGCCGCGAGATCATCGAGGTGGCCACATTCCGGGCCGCGACCAGCCTCGAGGACGGGCCGGATGTCAGCCACGATCTCGAGGGCCGGATCCTGCGGGACAACGTGTACGGCAGGATCGAGGACGACGTCTGGCGCCGGGATTTCACCTGCAATGCGCTTTATTACAACATTGCCGATTTCAGCATCTGGGACTATGTCGGCGGCGTCGAAGACGTCAGGAAGAAACAGCTTGTCCTGATAGGTGACGCCGACAAGCGGCTGCGGGAAGACCCGGTGCGCATGCTCCGGGCGATCCGCTTTGCGGCGAAGCTCGATTTTCGCATCGACGATTCCGTTGCCGAGGCGATCGAGAACCGCCGTACGCTGTTACGGAATGTGCCGCCGGCGCGCCTGTTCGACGAGTTCCTGAAAATGTTCCAGGCCGGACATGCCGGCAAGACGTTCGAACTGTTGCAGCGCTACAAGCTGTTCCATGAGCTGTTTCCGGAGACGGCGGAAGAAATCGACCGGAACGAAGGCTTCGGCCGTTTTGTTACGGCTGCCGTTGAAAGCACGGACCGTCGGGTCGCGGCCGGGCAGTCCATTACGCCGATGTTCCTGCTGGGCATTTTTCTCTGGGCGCCGGTGCAGCGGTTTGCGCAGCGCCTGCGCGATACGGAAAAGGTTTCCGAGACGCAGGCGCTCGGCATTGCGGCGCAGGAGATCACGGCAATGCAGCAGTCGCGCATTTCAATGCCGCGGCGCTTCACCGGGCCGATGCGAGAAATGCTGGCGCTGCAGCCCAGGTTCGAAACGCGGCAGGGCAAGCGCGGCATCAAATTGCTGGAACATCGGCGCTTTCGCGCCGCCTATGACCTCATGCTGCTGCGCGCGGAGGTCGGGGAGGTCGCCGCGGAGACGGCCGGCTTCTGGACCGAGGTACAGAACCAGAGCGCCGAGGAACGGCTGGCGAGCTTCGGCATCGGCGGCAAGCCAGGCAGCGGCAAGGGCCGCCGCCGGCCCCGTCGCAGGCGGCCGCCGCAGGCAAGCAAGCCGTGACCGCGGCTGGGTCGCTGTGGCGCCCCGCCTATATCGGGCTGGGCAGCAACCTCGACGAGCCGGTGGCGCAAATAAGGCGCGCGTTCGAAGCGCTGACAACTATGCAGGACTGCCGTTTTGCGATTTGCTCGAGCCTTTACCGGTCGGCGCCGATGGGGCCTTCCGACCAGCCGGACTTCATCAACGCTGCGGCGGCTTTTCTTACCCGGCGCGGCCCCCAGGACTTGCTACGGGAGCTAAAAGCCATCGAGGATGCGCATGGGCGGGAGCGCGACACTCGCCATTGGGGTCCGCGGACGCTGGACCTCGACTTGCTGGTACTGGGCAGTCTCGTGGTAGACGAGCCGGGCATCCGCATACCGCACCCGGGTGTTGCGGAACGAAATTTTGTATTGTTGCCGTTCGCCGAAATTGCACCGCAGGCTGTGGTGCCCGGACATGGCAGCGTCCTCAAGCTGCTTGCCGGGCTTGGCAACTCCGGCGCCCGCGTAGAGCGAGTGGAATCAATGAAGCCGTGAGCAAGAAGAATCCCCAAGGCAGTGACGCAGCGCCGCGGTTCATGGTGGTAGAAGGTCCCATAGGCGTCGGCAAGACCAGTCTCGCCCAGCGGCTCGCGCAGAGCTTCGGCGGCGAAGTGGTACTGGAGCACAGCGAGCAAAACCCGTTTCTGGAGCGGTTTTACCGAAGCAAGCGCGATGCGGCCCTGCCGGCACAGCTGTTTTTCCTGTTTCAGCGGGCGCGACAGCTGGAAGAACTTCGCCAGTCGGACATGTTTTCCCCGGTGCGAGTGGCAGACTACCATTTTGCAAAGGATCGGCTGTTCGCCGAAATCAACCTGGACCGCGAGGAAATGGTGCTGTACGACCAGATCAGCGCTCGGCTCCATGTGGAAGCGCCGGTGCCGGACCTGATGATTTACCTGCAGGCTTCGGTCGACAGCCTCCTGCAGCGTATTTCTCGGCGCGGTATCCCATGGGAGCGCAGCATCGACCGGCGCTATCTCGAGCGACTGACAGATGCCTACGCCCGCTATTTCCATCAGTACGACGATGGTCCGTTACTGATCGTCAATGCCTCGTCGATCGATCCTCTGCACAACGAAACCGATTACGAGCAGTTGTACCGGCAAATACGGCGGACATCCGGGGGGCGACATTTCTTCAATCCTGCCGCCGCCGCGGCCCTTGCGTGATTCGCCGTTCCACCACCCGGTTTCACTCCTGTTTCGATTATCATGCAGCGGCAAGCAGGCCGAAATCGTAACCTGCCAGGAAGCTCCAATGTATACGCAGCTCGAACAACGCGGCATGTCAGAACCGCCTGTCAACGTCGCGATTCTGCGGCAGATGAAAGCCGGCGGCACGCCCATTGCCTCATTGACGGCTTATGACGCGAGCTTCGCTGCGCTTGTGGATGCCGCCGGTACGGACCTCGTCCTGGTCGGAGATTCCCTGGGCATGGTGATTCAGGGCCATCACACGACCGTACCGGTGACGGTTTCGGATGTCATCTACCACACCCGCAATGTCGCTCGTGGCTTGCGCCGTGCCTTCCTCGTGTCGGACATGCCCTTCATGAGTTACACCACGCCCGACCAGGCGTTGCGGAACGCAGTGCAGCTGATGCAGGAGGGTGGGGCGATGATGATCAAGCTTGAAGGCGGCGAAGGCCAGCTAGATATTGTGCAGCATCTGGGACGGCATGACATTCCTGTTTGCGCGCACGTCGGGCTCAAGCCTCAGTCGGTGCACAAGATCGGCGGATTCAAGGTGCAGGGGCGCGATCCCGATGCGGCTTTGAAAATGATCGACGACGCAAAACGACTGCAGGACGCCGGCGCCGACCTTATGCTGCTCGAATGCGTGCCGAACGAACTGGGTAAAGCGATCACGCAGGCTCTCGAGGTACCGGTAATAGGCATCGGCGCCGGGCCGGACGTCGACGGGCAGATCCTCGTGCTGTACGACATGCTGGGGATAACACGGGGTAAGACGCCGCGCTTCGTCAGAAATTTCATGGTTGGCCTCGACTCGCCCGGCGATGCGCTCGCCGCTTACGTGCGGGCCGTACGGGAGCGCAGCTATCCGGCGCCCGAGCACTGCTTTTCCTGAGCGGGTACTCAGGGAATATCCGGCATTCACGTAAGTGGCAATTGACGCATGCAGGTAGATAAGACCGCTGACACCTTGCGTGAGCGCCTGGCGGCGTGGCGCCGGAAAGGCGACCATATCGCGCTGGTACCAACCATGGGCAATCTGCACGACGGTCATCTGAGCCTCATCGAACTTGCCCGGAACCATGCGGAGCGCGTTGTGGTTTCGGTTTTCGTCAATCCTACCCAGTTCGGGCCGGGTGCCGACTTCGAAGCCTATCCACGCACGCTGGGTCTCGACAAGCGGCGGCTGAAGCGGGCGAATGCCGACCTGTTATTTACGCCTGATGTGGGAACGATGTACCCGTTCGGCATCGAGAACGCGACCACTGTGTCCGTGCCGGGTCTTCGCGACGAACTGTGCGGCCCTTTTCGTCCTGGTCATTTTGACGGCGTCACTTCCGTCGTCAGCAGGCTTTTCGGGTTGGTATCGCCGGACGTCGCGGTATTCGGCCAAAAGGATTATCAGCAGCAATTGATCATCCGTCGCATGGTGGAGGATCTTCACTGGCCGATCGAAATCATAACCGGCCCGACCGTGCGGGAAGCGGACGGACTCGCCTTCAGTTCCCGCAACCAGTACCTGAGTGAAGAGGAACGCCGAAGCGCGCCGGCAATTTACGAGGTGCTGCAGCAAATCGCCCGGGAACTGCAATCCGGCAAGCGCAATCATGCGGAGCTCGAGCGGCACGGTACGGCGACGCTCTCGAGCAGAGGACTCAAGCCGGATTACCTGGCTGTGCGACGTGCGGAAAACCTGGAGCCGCCGGATCGGGATACCGACAAGCTTGTTGTCCTCACAGCCGCCTGGCTGGGGAAGGCGCGCCTGATCGACAACGTCCTTGTGGATGTCTGACGCGCAGGATTACTTTGAAACGGCGTTCCTGCCGGCGCCCTTGGCGCGGTAAAGCGCTTCGTCCGCGGATCTGAGAAGCGAATCGAGGCTGCCGTTGTCATCGAGCTGCGCTACGCCCATCGATATCTCGACCGGGATCGTTATAAGAGAATCGTTGCCGTCCCCGGTGGTCCCCGACACCGCGTCGCGTACCCGCTCCGCCACGGCGAGAGCCTCTGTCTCGGTCATTCCCGGCAACAGTACCGCAAACTCGTCGCCGCCAAAGCGCACCAGATGGTCGCGCGGCCGGAACTGGTTTTTCAGCACGGCAGCCACAGCGGAAAGCGCGCGGTCCCCGGCGACGTGGCCGAACTTGTCGTTGAACGATTTGAACCGGTCAACGTCGATCATGATCAGTGACACGGCCTGGTTGTTTTGTGCGCAGCGCTTGAGTTCTCGCGGAAAGGTTTCTTCCATGGAATGTCTATTGCTCAGGCCGGTGAGCGCGTCAGTCGTGGCGTCTCTCTTGAATTTCCTGAGATCGCCAAAGCTCGTGGCGATAAACCGGTTGTGGTTGCGCACCCGCTCCGATAGCACAACGAGCAGGTTCTTACAGAACTCGTGGGAGGCATTCACCATCTCCCAGAGAATGGTTCGGTGGATCGCAAGCAGGTGTGATGCTTCCGCGGCAACCACATAGGCCGATGGGTCGCGCTCTTCGATGATGGACATTTCACCCGCGCAGCAACCGGTCGGCACGGTGGCGAGGATGGGCGCGTCCGGCGAGCCGACGTGCACGTTCAGGCTGCCGGAGAGCACTATGAAAACGTGTTCATTGCCGGAGCCCGGCGACAGCAGCAGCTCGCCTTTTACAACGTCACGCCGGTCGCACTTCTGCAGGAGATCCTGGATGTCGTCGGGACTGACGTCGCGGAAAAGATCCAGGCCGGCCAGCAGAGACCGCTTGTAATCCGAATTGACGGTGAGCACCTGAACAGTCACAAATACCTCTTTGCGGCACCTCCGGGGATAGTGGGAGGATGCCGAAGCGGGCCAATGCCCTGGCTGCCAGGAACGTGGTTTACGTCATCTGCGAAGTCTTGACAACGAACTCTCACGCAACTTCGAGTGCCAGGCGGCATCGGCAGGCAAAATTTCGTGCATGCGTCACATTATTGGCGGCACACGGGCGTCATTCGCCCTCCAGCGCCCGTCTTGCGGCGTCAAAGCGCTCCTGCTCTTTTGCGCCCGGTTCCGGCCACTCCATGGCGAGCGTTAAGAGCGATGCAACGATCAGTTCCGCAACGGCAGCGCGCATGTAGGGCTTCCGGTCGGCCGGTATGGCGAACCATGGCGCCCACGGGCGCGAGGTGGCGTTCAACGCCTCTTCGTAGGCGAGCATGTAGCGGTCCCAGTAGCGCCGCTCGACCGTATCGTCCGGGTTGAACTTCCAGAGTTTCTCCGGCTCGTCCAGCCGGCTCAGTAAACGTTTCTTTTGCTCTTCGGCCGAAACATTCAGCCAGAACTTCAGTATTG
Source organism: Woeseia sp. (assembly GCA_040904985.1). Lineage (GTDB taxonomy): Bacteria > Pseudomonadota > Gammaproteobacteria > Steroidobacterales > Woeseiaceae > IDS-8. The sequence goes on from JBBDSK010000238.1 coordinate 5,981, forward strand.
TTGTGCCGTTGCGGGCGAGATGCTTTTCCTGATCGAGGATGGATTCAAGCCTTTCGTCCCAGGTGCTACGCTCGACCGATCGCAAGGGCAGCCGCTGGTCGCCAAGCATTTCCGGATGCACCCGCACCGCGAGAACCTCCTCATACTGACTGCGGTTGAACACTCCGATACGGCCCCGCTGCGGCAACGCGAGCGTTGTTCGCCACAGGAAGTCGTGGTCGAGTTCATTGCTGACCGGGCGCTTGAATCCCGTAGCCTGGCAGCCAGTCGGGCTGATACGGCGCATTACCCTGCGGATGGTGCTGTCCTTGCCGGAGGCATCCATGCCCTGGAACACGAGCAGCAGCGCGTGAGAGTCATTGGCATAAAGCAGGCGCTGCAGATTCTCGAGTTGCCGCGTTGCAACCTTGAGCCGCTTTTGCAGATGAGTTTTTTTATGTCCCGTCGTCCGGGTCTCCGCGTCGGCGACACGGAAGCTGCCATCGAAGGGGACCAGAAATGGAGAATCGGGTGCTTCAAACAAGCGCGTTCTTTCGCAGAAGTGTGCCGCGCTCGTGCCGCGGTTACTGCGTGGCTCCTTTTTGCTGCTGTTGCTGCTGTTGCCTTAGGGCCCACTCTACATGTTCCCTGACGAGCGGCGAAGAACTGTTGCGTCGCGACTGCAACGTCTCGACGATCGACTTGCTGAAAGCGGCGTTACCGAGCGCGACGGCCACGTTGCGCAGCCACTGTTCGAAGCCGATGCGGCGCATGGCGCTGCCCTCGGTTTTTTTCTTCCAGGTGTCTTCGTCCCAGCGAAAAAGCTCCGTCAGTTCTGCGTCGTCAAGATCATGGCGCGGCGCAAAATCCCCCTCCGCGGTCTGCGCTGCAAACTTGTTCCACGGGCAAACCAGCTGGCAGTCGTCGCAACCGTACACCCGGTTGCCTATCATCGGCCGGAGTTCGGTCGGTATGGAACCTTTCAGTTCGATGGTCAGGTAGGAAATGCAGCGGCGAGCGTCCAGCTGATAAGGCGCGACGATGGCGCCGGTCGGACAGGCATCGATACAGGCACGGCATGTGCCGCAATGGGAGGATTCCGGCCGATCGACCGGCAGGTCGATGTCGGTATAGAGTTCGCCCAGAAAAAACCAGGACCCGGCGCGACGGTTCAGCAGGTTCGTGTGCTTGCCGATCCATCCAAGGCCGGCCTTTTCCGCCAGCGGTTTTTCCAGCACGGGGGCGCTGTCGACGAATACGCGGTGGCCGTAGGGGCCTATCTCCGCCTCGATTTTTTCGGCAAGGCTGCGCAGGCGCTTGCGCAGGACTTTGTGATAATCGCGGCCCAGGGCATAGCGGGAAATATAGGCCTTGCTTGGATGATCGAGCAGGTTTCGCGCCCTGTCCTGCTCTTCCGGAAAGTAGTCCATGCGCACCGAGACGACCCGCAGCGTCCCCGGGATCAGCAGATCGGGACGGCTGCGCTTTAGCCCGTGGCGCGACATGTAGTCCATCTCGCCATGGAAGCGCTTGTTCAGCCAGATGCGGAGCTTCTTTTCTGCCCGGGACAGATCGATATCGCTGATTCCCGTCTGCTGAAATCCGAGTTCCCGGCCCCAGGCGCGGATACGCTGCGCCAGCGCGGCGCGATCGGGGGCGTTTCCCGGCTCGGCGGCCGGCCCATTATCTGCAACTTCGCTTCTCACTACGCCTGCCGCCATATGATGGCACTCGGTGGCCCTCGCGGATCCGGGAGGTGCCGGTGAACGCCAGGAAAATCACGGGGAATGTGCCGAAGAATGTATAAGTATAATTAATCTGGAATTCGACAAGCTGATATCGGTGGGTTCAGCCCCGGCTTGTCGCAGTTTTTGGAACCACCAATGGAATTGCCTGCCGAGATTTATTCTGCCTCCGGCGCCCGCCAGCTCGATCGCAAAGCGATAGATGGCGGCCATGTGGAAGGCTATACGCTGATGAACCGCGCGGCGAGAGCGGCGCTTGCTCTGGCCCTGCGGGAATTCCCGCAGGCACACTATTGGCAGATCGTCTGTGGGGCGGGCAACAATGGCGGGGACGGCTTCGTGCTCGGGCGCCTGGCGATGGAGCAGGGTATGCGCGTAACAATCGCCGCCCTGGTCGCACCCGAGACCCTGCAAGGCGATGCCGCGCGCGCCTGGCGCGACTTCGCCGCGGCGGGCGGCCGGGTCACTGGCTGGGAAGGCGAACTCGACCCGGATGCCGAGCTGCTGGTCGATGCCATTCTCGGCAGCGGCCTCACACGCAATGTGGAAGGGCCATTCGCCGAGGCGATCGTCGCGATCTGCCGCCACGAGGCCGCGGTGCTCGCGCTCGATATTCCGAGCGGCGTTTCCGCCGACAGCGGCGAGGTTCTCGGCTGTGCCGTTCGCGCGGACCATACGATCACCTTCGCGGGGCTGAAGAGCGGCCTTTTTCTCGGGAACGCCCCCGATTTCGTCGGCACGCTGTCCTTCGCCGGCCTCGACCTCCCGCCTGCCTGCCGCCAGGAGGTCAAGCCCAAAATGCGGCGCATCGGCGAAGACACGCTCGCCCGCAACCTGGCAGCGAGGCCTCGCAGCGCGCACAAAGGCGACTTCGGCCACCTGTTGCTGGTGGGCGGTGCTCCGGGCATGGCCGGTGCGATCCGGCTCGCCGGCGACGCGGCGCTCCGTTGCGGCGCCGGCCGGGTCAGCATTGCCACGCATCCGGCGCACTGCGACACCATCGTTGCCAGCCGCCCGGAACTGATGTGTCACGCCGTCACCGACGGCCGCGCCCTGGGGCCGTTGCTCGAGCGAGCCACCACGGTCGCGGCAGGCCCCGGGCTTGGCACCGATGAGTGGGGGCGCGAACTGCTGCAGGCCGTGTTGTCGTCGGACCGGCCGCTGGTACTGGATGCGGACGCTCTGAATCTGCTCGCGCAGCAGCCGCGCCGGCGCGATAGCTGGATACTGACGCCCCATCCCGGTGAGGCTGCGCGTTTGCTCGGTTCGACACCAGGGGAAATCCAGGCGAACCGCCTCCACGCTGTGGGCGCCCTTGCAGAACGCTACGGTGGCGTGATCGTTCTGAAGGGGGCCGGTACGCTGGTCCATGCGGGGGACGGGCCGCCATGGCTATGTACGGCGGGCAATCCCGGCATGGCCGGGCCGGGCATGGGCGACGCGCTGACCGGCATTATCGGGAGCTTGCTGGCGCAGGGCCTGCCGCCAGGAGACGCCGCCGTAACCGGGGTCGAGGTGCATGCCAGGGCCGGCGATGCCGCTGCCGGCGAAGAACCCCGCGGCCTCATCGCATCGGATCTCGTTGCGGCTTTGCGCCGTTGGGTAAACCCCTGAACACGGCGCTTTCATTGTCGGACGCGGCGGCGACGGAATCCCTCGGCGCTCGCCTGGCCGAGGTTTTGCCGGCGGACACGTCCGGCTGGCTTGTTCTGCTGCAAGGCGAGTTGGGGTCCGGCAAGTCCACGCTCGCGCGCGCGCTGCTGAAGGCATTGGGTCACGAAGGTGCCGTGCCGAGCCCCACTTATACGCTCGTGGAGCCCTACGACCTCAGAAGCGGAACTGCCTACCACGTGGATCTTTACCGCATCAGCGACGAGAGCGAGTTGCCGTTCCTTGGCTGGACCGAGTTGCGCGAGGGGCTCGTGCTGCTGGAGTGGCCGGAGCGCTCGCCGGCGCTGTTCGAACTGGCTGACCTGCACATCCGCCTGGGTTTCCCCGAGGCGCCTGGGGATATTGGGGAGGCAGACCCTATTGGACGCGTGGCGGAGCTCCTCGCGGTCACGGAGCGCGGTTCGGCCTTGCTGCGGAAACTGGCTGGGCAGGCGAGGTAGATCTTTAACTAGTTACCCTATCTCCATATAAAAGAAAGACAAATATTGGCTTTTCCGTCAGGGTTTGTATACTCACTGACATAATCACGTCGAAGTGGAAGGCCAATCCAGCCATGTCCGGGGCTCGTTTTTTTCTGATCGTGTCGCTGCTCCTGTCCGCGGGACTCTCCGGAGCCGCGACCGTCGAGGATGTGCGCGTGTGGTCGGAAGACGGCCGCACCCGCGTTGTCCTGGATCTGAGCGCACCGGCGGAGCACAACATTTTTACCTTGCGCGACCCGGACAGGCTGGTGGTCGACCTGAAAGACAGCCAGTTGGCCACGGCACTCGAGCAGATGCCGGAAGGTACGGGCGCGCTCGTTGCCATTCGCAGCGCACGCCGCGCTAACGGGCAGCTTCGAGTGGTGCTCGACCTGAACGAAGCCGTTCGGTCGCGCAGTTTTGCCGCGGGTCCGAATCGCAAGTACGGCGACAGGCTCGTCATCGATCTGCACCGTGAAGGAAGCTTGCATGCGGTGCGGCGCGCTTCCGAAGGCTACCGGGAAGGCCGTGACATTGTCATAGCCGTCGACGCGGGTCATGGTGGCCGGGATCCCGGTTCCATCGGCCGTGACAAGACTTTCGAAAAAGACGTCGCCCTTGCAGTAGCGAAAAATTTGGCACGCCGCATCGATCTGGAGCCGGGAATGAAAGCGGTGCTGATCCGGGACGGCGACTATTACGTTGATCATCGCGAGCGCATGGCGATTGCGCGCAGCAACAAGGCCGACCTGTTCGTATCGATACATGCCGATGCGGTTTCTGATCGTCGCGCCAAAGGAGCGTCCGTTTACGCACTTTCGCTCAAGGGTGCAACGGACGAGGCGGCGATGCGGCTCGCGCAGCGGGAAAATGCCGCGGATCTGGTTGGTGGTGTCTCGCTTGCGGGCAAGGACGCCATCCTAGCCTCGGTACTGCTCGATCTTTCGCAGAACGCTGCCCTTGGCGCAAGTCTCGACGTCGGCGCCCAGGTAATTTCGGAACTGGCGCGGGTTGGTTCCATGCACCGGACCACTGTGCAGCAAGCCGGATTTCTTGTGCTCAAGTCGCCGGATGTGCCATCCATTCTGGTTGAAACCGCATTCATTTCGAATCCGCAGGAAGAGGCGAAACTCAAGAGCGAGTCTCATCGAACGAATCTCGCTAATGCCATTCTTGGCGGAATCCGCAGTTATTTCTACAGCAATCCTCCCCCCGACACTCGGATTGCAATGAATCTGAAGCGCTCGCCGGACGCACAGGTCAGCTATGTCATATCCCGCGGCGATACCTTGAGCGAGATAGCGCAACGTTACAACGTAAGCGTTAACGCGATCCGTTCGGCAAACAGAATTTCCGGCGATACGGTGCGGGTCGGCCAGACGCTGACCATTCCGGTGCTGACCGGCACCTGACCACAGGAAAGGCGCGGCAACCGTCAGTGCCGGCTACACATTCCCCGGCGCATTTGAAAGAATCGCTTCTTTCCGCCGCCGCGAAGATTCCTCATGCCTATCCGACAACTGCCCGAGCACCTGGTCAACCAAATAGCCGCAGGTGAAGTCGTGGAACGGCCGGCGTCGGTGGTAAAGGAACTGGTGGAAAACAGTCTCGACGCCGGTGCGCGGGCAATATTCGTCGAGCTGGAGGAGGGCGGGCGGAAACTCATACGGATCAGGGACGACGGCTCCGGCATTCCAGCCGAGCAGCTGCTCCTCGCTATGTCGCGGCACGCAACCAGCAAGATCGAGGGCCTGGACGACCTCGACGCGATAGCGTCCCTCGGGTTTCGTGGCGAAGCATTGCCGAGCATTGCTTCCGTCGCGCGGGTGCTGCTGAGTTCCCTCGCGACGGGCGCCGAGATGGGGTGGCAAATCGAGGCAGGAGACGGGAGGATCGGCCAGCCACAACCCTGCGCCCATCCGCAGGGGACCACCGTGGAGGTGCGCGACCTTTTTTACAACACGCCGGGGCGGCGAAAATTCATGCGCAGCGAGCGCAGTGAAAACCAGCATATCGACAAATGGATTCGACGCCTGGCCCTCGCGCGGCCGGATGTTGCGTTTTCAGTGGCTCAGAACGGACGGGTGGTACAGAAGTTTGCCGCGGCAACAGACCATGACGGGCGGCTTCGGCGTGTTCGGGACGTCTGCGGAGAATCGTTTTCAGACCAGGCCGTTTTCCTGGAGCGCACTGCGCATGACGTTGCGCTGTCGGGCTGGCTCGGCTTGCCAACCTTCAATCGCAGTCAGCCGGACCTGCAATACTGGTTTGTCAACGGCAGAAGCATATCCGACAGGATGTTGACTCATGCAGCCCGGCACGCGTACCGCGACGTGCTTTTTCACGGCCGCTATCCTGCTTATGTGCTGCATCTCTCGATCGATCCCGCAGCCGTAGACGCCAATGCCCATCCGGCGAAACTGGAAGTGCGCTTCCGCGACGGACGCCGGGTGCATGGCGCCGTGTCGCAGGCAATCGGCTACGTGCTGGCAGACACCCGCCCGGGAACTCGGGAAGCGACACCGGTAGCGCATACGGCGGTGGCCAGCGCCTTCCGCACGAAAGCGTTTTCGCAATCCGCGATGCATCTTCACTCCCCCAGCGAGGAAGCGGTGCACGAGGCTCTTGCGGGTTACACAACGCTTGCCGACGACGGCGCAACGTCCGGGGAGAGCCAGATCCCGCCTCTCGGTTTTGCCATTGCACAACTTTCCGGCATTTATATCCTTGCCGAGAACGCCCGCGGTCTCGTCGTGGTGGACATGCATGCCGCGCACGAACGGATTGTGTACGAACAGCTGAAGGCGGCCTACGAGAGTCGCGAGGTTGTGCGCCAGCCGCTTCTGGTGCCGTTGAGCATTTCTGTGTCGGAAGGTGAAGCCATGCTGGCCGAAGAGGCCGCTGCGGTGTTCGCCACTCTGGGCCTCGAGGTCGGGCGCACCGGGCCGACCACTGTCGTTGTCCGGGAGGTGCCGGCGTTGCTGAAGCATTCCGACACCGAATCACTGGTCCGCGACATCCTGGCGGATGTTCAGGAGTCCGGCACAAGCGATCGTATCGAGGAGCGCTGTCATGAGCTACTGGCGACAATGGCCTGCCACCATTCCCTTCGTGCCCGTCGAACGATGACGCTTCCCGAGATGAACGCGCTGCTGCGGCAAATGGAGGCTACGGAAAAATCGGACCAGTGCAACCACGGCCGCCCGACCTGGACGAGCGTGAGTCTCGGCGATCTTGATCGGTTGTTTTTGCGCGGCCAATAGGTTGTTTGTCGATGCCGTTGCGATCGAAGCATACCGCGTTATGCCTGATGGGGCCGACGGCATCCGGAAAAACCGGCATTGCAGTCGAGCTTGCCGCCGAATTTCCACTGGACATCATCAGCGTCGACTCAGCGCTCGTTTACCGCGGCATGGACATCGGTACGGCGAAACCGGATGCCGCTACGCTGCGGCGAGTTCCGCATCGATTGCTCGACATCAAGGAACCCGAGGAGCCTTATTCCGCCGGCGACTTTGTGCGCGACGCATGGGAGCAGATACGGCTTATCCGCGCAGCCGGACGAATACCGTTGCTGGTCGGCGGGACCATGATGTACTTCCGCGCCCTGACGCGCGGTTTGGCGGAGCTGCCGCAGGCGGATGAAGAAGTGCGTGCCGCACTCGATGCCGAAGCCGCAGCGACAGGCTGGCCGGAGATGCACCGAAAACTCGCTGGCGTGGATCCCGCTGCCGCCGTCCGGATAAGCGCGAACGACCGCCAGCGCATTCAGCGGGCGCTGGAGGTGTATCGCCTGACTGGCCGTCCGCTGACGGAGTGGCACACTTCCGGGGGTGCGGAGCAGTCATCCTCCGGTTCCTTTCTGAAGCTGGGGCTTTATCCCGAACCTCGCGCCGAGTTGCACCGTCGCATCGAGCAGCGGTTTCAGGACATGCTCGACCGCGGTTTCGTGGACGAGGTGCGGAGACTGCGCCGGCGCCCGGGCATGACCGGCCGCAGCCCGGCAATGCGGGCGGTGGGTTACCGCCAACTCTGGTCGTACCTGGAGGGGGACTGCGGCCTGGAGGAGGCCATCGAGAAGGCGGTTGCGGCTACCCGCCAGTTGGCGAAGCGCCAGCTGACCTGGCTTCGCAGGGAGGATGATCTTGTTGCGGTCAATCCGCTTGAACCGGAGGTTTTCGCCACAATAAAGGGAATTGTCGCGCAGGAAACAGGTCAGTAGGATGAACGCAGGAGTGCGTTATTTCCCAACATCGGTGCCGGCTGACCTGTGATAGACTTTCTTTTCGCTCTGGGCAAGGAGCCGGCAAGATAGACAAGATACCTGCCAGAAGTCGTCAAAGCGCTCAATTCGTTCGTTCCGGGCTTGTGAATGTGAAGGATATAATCGTGCATGCATCTGGTAGAGGCAAGGCGAGTCGTTTTTTCGTTTTTGGCGGGTATGTCGAGCAGGCTTACGGGTATGGCATATGGAAAGACGGCGCCACCGGATTGTCATGTCCCATGATTCAGATTGCCTGGATTTGAGCAACAAAAAAAATAAGGAGACCCAATATGGCAAAAGGGCAATCACTTCAGGACCCGTTTCTCAACATATTGCGAAAAGAGAAGGTTCCTGTGTCCATTTACCTGGTGAACGGAATAAAGCTTCAGGGACAGGTCGATTCATTCGACCAGTTTGTGGTCCTTCTGAAGAACAGTGTGAACCAGATGGTTTACAAGCACGCCATTTCCACGGTGGTGCCGGCCCGCAACGTTCGCCTGCCTCTCCCGGAAGATGAAGCAGGAGAGAGTGACGACTGAGATTACCCTGTCGCCGGACCTGGAGGTCCTGATTGTTTGAACGACCGCGAAGCGGCGAACGCGCCATTCTGGTTCACGCAACGCCCGGCGGAGCCCCGGATACCCTGGAACGCGAGGAATTCGCCGATCTGGCAATTTCGGCGGGCGCGCGCGTGGTCGACGAAATCGTCATCGCGCGCAAGGTCCCCGATTCCCGCTATTTTATCGGTAAAGGTAAAGTCGAGGAATTGCAGCATCGCATCGTCGAGCACGACGCGGAGCTCGTCATTTCCAGCGCGCCTCTGAGTCCGAGCCAGGAACGGAATCTGGAGAAGACGCTGCAATGCCGGGTCCTCGACCGCAGCGGCCTGATTCTTGACATCTTTGCGACACGGGCGCGCAGTTTCGAGGGCAAACTGCAGGTTGAGCTGGCGCAGCTGCGCCACCTGTCAACACGGCTTGTCCGCGGCTGGAGTCACCTGGAACGGCAAAAGGGCGGCATCGGTTTGAGAGGGCCCGGGGAAACGCAGCTGGAAACAGACCGTCGTCTCGTTGGCCAACGCATCCGCCAGCTCAAGTCCCGGCTGCAGCACGTCGATAGCCGCCGGGAGATGAACCGGCAGAATCGGCTGCGGGCAGAAATTCCGACGGTTGCGGTTGTAGGCTATACCAATGCGGGCAAGTCGACTCTTTTTAACGCGCTGACGGAGGCCGGCGTCTACGTGGAGGACCAGTTCTTCGCGACGCTCGACCCGACCATGCGGCGGCTGCGGTTACCGGACAAGACCGATGTTATCCTCGCAGATACGGTCGGCTTCGTGCGGGACTTGCCACACGAACTGATTGCCGCATTCCGCTCGACACTGCAGGAAACGCGGGAGGCGGATCTGATTCTCCACCTGATAGACGCCAGCGACGAGAACCGCTGGCAGCGGGTGCGGCAGGTCAATGCGGTGCTGAAGATGCTCGATGCAGACAAGGTGCCGCAGATCAGGGTGTACAATAAAATTGACAAGCTGGAACGCCGGCCGCGCAAATCAACAGGCGCCCGGCGAGGTCCGGCGCGAGCGGTGTGGGTCTCCGCCGTGACAGGCGAGGGTGTTCCGCTGCTGCTGGAGAGCATCGGCGAGCGGCTGCTACGGAAAAAAGTCCGCGGTTTTCTACGCCTCCATCCGGGGCAGGGTCGCCAGCGCGCGCTGCTTTTCAACATGGGAGCGGTTTCGCAGGAATTCCCCGCTGATGACGGCGGCTGGACTCTGGAGCTGGATATGGGTGAGCGGGACTTTCACCGTTTTGTAAAACGTGAAAATCTGCCCGCTGACATTCTGGAGCGCCCGGAGGCAGGAATGCCGACCAGCGCTTCAACATAACGATAACGATAGAGAAGAGCATGGCCTGGAACGACCCTGGTAACGGAAAAGATCCCTGGAAAAAAGAAGATGGCGAACCGCATGATCTGGACCGGATCGTGCAAAACTGGCAGCGCAAGATAAGCAGTATCTTCGGTGGTAGGGGCGGCGGGGGGTCCCGTTCGGCCGGCAGTTCGACGGGTGCCTATGTCCTGATCGTGCTGGTACTGGTGGCCTGGGGATTGACAGGACTTTATCGCGTGGATGAAGCCGAACGGGGCGTCGTGCAGCGTTTCGGCGCCTACACGGTGACGGCAATGCCGGGGCTTCACTGGCATCTCCCGTACCCCATGGAAACGGTCGATATGGTCAATACGAACGTAGTCGCCGACTATTCGTTTCGCACGGAAATTCTGACGGCCGATGAGTCCTACGTCTTCATCCAGATGGTCGTGCAGTACAGGCGCTCAGATCCGGTCAAGTACAGTTTCGAAGTCGTTGACCCTGACATGACCTTGCAGGATGTAACGGAAAGTGCGCTGCGCGAAGTGGTGGGTACCAGTACCCTGCAGGTCCTCGTAACAGAACGCCGGGACGAGATCGCCCCGCGAACGCACGAAATTCTGCAGAACACGCTGGATACCTACGGCGCGGGCATTACGGTGACGTCGATCAGTCTCGAGACTCTGGACTATCCGCAGGCTGTTCAGGAGGCGGTGGACGATACCCAGAAATCGCGCAACGACAGGGATCGGTACATTCTCGAGGCCGACACCTACGCGCAAGACCTGATTCCGAGAGCCCGCGGTCAGGCCGCGCGGATACTGGAGGAGGCAGAGGCCTATCGGCAGCGTGTGATAGCTGCCGCCGAGGGTGACGCGTCCCGCTTCGAAGCGTTGCTGACGGAGTACCAGGCAGCGCCGGAAGTCACTCGTACGAGGCTTTACATCGAAGCGGTGCAAGAGGTCTACGGCAATTCGAACAAGGTGCTGATCGATGCCGACGGCAGCGGCAATCTCCTTTACCTGCCGCTCGACAAGCTGATCGGCGATCAGGAACGCCGAACGACCAGAACCGACGCCACCTCATCGTTCGAAAGACAGGGCGCGTCCGAGAGCAATATGACGCCGAACGAGACAGACCCTGCCCGCGACCGGAGGACCCGACAATGAACAACACGAGATTCGCGATCCTCGTCGTCGCGGGGCTGCTTCTGGTCGTCCTGGGCCTTTCCGCATTCACCGTCAACGAGCGTGAGCTTGCCATCAAGTTGCAGGTAGGGCAGGTGGTTAAGGCAGACTACGAGCCGGGGCTGCACTTCAAGATCCCTGTGTTCCAGACAGTGAAGAAGTTTCCCAAGCGCATTCTTACCATCAGTGACGAGCCGGAGCGGATCTTTACCGCGGAAAGGCTGGCGCTGCAGGTCGATTTTTTCGTCAAGTGGCGCATTGTGGACCCTGTTATTTTCTACACCTCCACCGGTGGCTCGCAGATGGTGGCGAACGACCGCTTGGGCGAGATCGTAAAAAACGCGATCGTAACGGAGCTGGGCAAGCGTTCCGTGCAGCAGGCAATTTCAGTTGAGCGTGTGGAGCTGATGCGCGACATGCTGGATGCGGCGTCGGTAACGGCCGAAGGCCTGGGCGTCGACCTGATCGACGTGCGCGTCAAGCAGGTAGAGTTCCCCGACGACGTCAGGAACTCCGTCTATCAGCAGATGCGCGAAGAGCGGGCGAGAGTGGCCGCGCAAAGGCGAGCGGAAGGTCGCGAGATCGCAGAAGAACGCAAGGCCGGCGCGGACAGGGAGAGGGTCGTGATCCTCGCGGAGGCGAATCGTCAGAGCCAGATCATACGTGGTGAAGGAGATGCGCTGTCGGCGCAGATTTACGCTGCCGCGTATAACAATGATCCCGAGTTTTACAGTTTCTACCGCAGCATCGACGCCTATCGACAGTCCGTGGGGCAGCCGGGCGATATTATTGTCATCGAACCCGACAACGAGTTCTTTCGCTATCTCAACAGGTCAGGCGGCGGTGAATAGCGTCGCCTTGTCCTGATGGCTGGCGCAATCTGCGCATGCGGAAACCTGCTACGGCGCCGTTTTCCGGCTGAGTGACCCGGTCTTATGTGGCAGGATATTTTGACGGCGTTCGCGCTGTATTTGATCATTGAGGGCATGATTCCCTTCATCGGACCGCACCGGTTCCGCCATGCTGTTGAGCAGATTTCGAAGCTCAGTGACAATAACCTCCGTGCGGTTGGTCTTGTCGCAATGGGCGCGGGGCTGCTGCTGCTGTTCATCGTGCGAGCGTAGACCGCTTTGCCGTCGGCCGTAAGAGCCTCTCAAGAGCCTAGGAAAAAAACGGAAATGTCAAAGAACGTTGTTGTCATCGGCACGCAATGGGGTGACGAGGGCAAAGGTAAAATCGTCGACCTTCTGACGGACAAGGCCGCCGCTGTTGCCCGCTTCCAGGGCGGTCATAACGCCGGCCATACGCTTGTCATCGGGGGCAAAAAAACCGTTCTGCACCTGATCCCGTCCGGCATTCTGCGTGACGGGGTTCGCTGCCTCATCGGTAACGGTGTCGTGGTTTCCCTGCGGGCGCTGATTTCCGAGGCAGAAGCGCTTATGCGCAACGACGTGCCGGTTTTCGACCGGTTGAAAATCAGCCCGGGCTGCCCGCTCATCCTTCCATCGCATGTGGCGCTCGACATGGCGCGGGAAAAAGCACGGGGTGCCGCGGCGATTGGCACAACCGGCCGCGGCATCGGTCCCGCCTATGAAGACAAGGTATCGCGTCGCGCGTTACGTGTGTCGGATCTTTTCGTGCGTGAGAAATTTGCAGCCAAACTGGGCGAAGTGCTCGACTTCCACAATTTTTTGCTGCGCAACTACTTCCGCACCGAGCCGGTTAGTTTTGCGGAGACGCTGGATGCGGCGATGAGCGAGGCAGAGATCATCGCGCCGATCACCGCCGATGTGACGCAAATCCTGCAGGATCTTGCCGACGCCGGCGAGAGTATTCTGTTCGAAGGGGCGCAGGGCACTTTCCTGGATATCGATCACGGCACGTATCCCTTTGTTACCTCGTCAAACACGGTTGCGGCGGCCGCCAGCATCGGTACGGGCGTCGGTCCGCGGCAGCTCGATTACATTCTCGGCATCGTCAAGGCGTATACCACACGGGTCGGGGCAGGACCTTTCCCTACGGAGCTGTTCGACGACCAGGGCGAGCATCTCGCGACCATTGGCGCGGAGTTCGGCGCAACAACGGGTCGTCCTCGGCGCTGTGGCTGGTTTGACGCGGTGGCATTGCGGCGTTCGATCGTCAACAGCAGTGTCTCCGGACTTTGTGTGACCAAACTCGATGTTCTCGACGGTCTCGAGACCATCAGAATCTGCGTGGGTTACGAGATCGACGGCGAGCCCGTTGCCAGCTTGCCGATCGTGATCAACCGCCTTTCGGAATGCCAGCCAATATACGAAGACATGCCGGGCTGGACCGAGTCAACCGTCGGTATTACGCGCTACGAACAACTTCCGGCGAATGCCCGCGGCTATCTTGAACGAATCGAGCAGCTCGCCGCAGTGCCGTTGGACATCATCTCAACGGGCCCGGACCGCGATCAGACAATCATCAAGCGGCATCCCTTCGATACGCTCTGAGCACCGCAGGTAACAGGCGCAGGCAAAGCAAAACGAGCAAAGCGAAGCTGCTTCCTCCGCCAGAGCGGCCGGTGTCAGGCGCGGGTGTCGGATCGGCATCGGATCCTCCGGCATCGGCAATACGAACAGTCGCGGTCGGCGGGCCGCTTATGACCGTACCGACCGCGTTGCTCAGCCTGATCTCGAACGACTCGGTGCTTTCGCTGCTGTCGTCGTCGATGATGTCGAACAGAAGATTCTTGGGCCGGCCGTCACCGGCGGCCCAGCTGACGGTACCGACTGTTGGGCCATCGAAATCTGTCTGCGCAATCGCATTGCCGCCGCCTGCGGCAAAATCGACACTGACTGCCTCGACCGCGCTGCCGCCGCGTCGCAGCACGATCACAGCAGTACCGAACCCGTCCTCGGCGACCTCGACGCTATCGGAGAAGAAACCGACTTCCGAAACTGCAGCCGGGTCGCTTACGTACACGCTTGCTACGTTTTCTCGCGCCAAAGTGGCGCCACCGCCGGGGTTCGTCAGCCGGACCAAAAAGTCTTCGAGTCCTTCAGTGCTGCCGTCGTT
>JBBDSK010000239.1:0-19813 GCA_040904985.1 Woeseia sp.
TTCTCACCCACTGAGAAATGGCGCCTTTGCACGGCGCACTGAGATATCCGGGCTAGGTCAACTATTCCGGAACGTATTCGGTCGGCTTCTCCGAGCCGCCGCCGAAAAGGAACTTTTCCATTTCCGTTTCCAGGTATTTCCTGGCGGCAGGCTCCATCGGGGTCAGCCGGTACTCGTTGATCAGCATCGTCTGGTGCGCCAGCCACTGCTGCCATGCCTCCTTCGACACGTTGTCGTAAATCCGCTGCCCCAGTTCGCCGGGGTAGGGCGCGTAATCCAGCCCTTCCGCTTCCTTTTTCAGCAATGCGCAATTAACCGTTCGTGCCATTCCTTCACCTGCCTGACTTCAAATAATCGATAAGTTTCATCACCGGCGCCGCCACACCAAATCGCGGCGCCTCGATGTAGTTGTACCAGATGCAGTCCGCGGCGTCCGCAATGCCTGCCGGCGCGGTCTCCAGGTGCAGCACCACCGGTCGGATGTCGAGGTGGTAATGGCTGAAGCTGTGCCGCACATTTGCCCAGTGCTCGACCTTCGCAGGAAGCGTCTTCAGGCGCCGCTCGCACCACTCGAGGAGCTGATCCTCCAGGTTGAACTCGGGCAGGCTCCACAGGCCGCCCCATATGCCGGAGGGCGGGCGGCGCTCGAGGTACAGCTCACCCCGGTAGCAGGCGAGTGCCATATGCGTTTTCCGCAGGGGCTTGTCCTTCTTCGGGCGCCTGCCGGGGAACTCCGCTACCCGGCCCCGCTCGAAGGCGCGGCAGTCGCTGCACACGGGGCAGCGAAAACAATTCGGATTCGAGCGCGTGCAGAGAGTCGCACCGAGATCCATGATCGCCTGTGTATAAGCCGCCGTGCTGCGCTTTGGCGTGTGCGTTTCCGCAAGCTCCCACAGTTTTGACGCTACGGACGAATCGCCGGGCCAGCCTGCGACGGCATGGTAGCGCGCCAGTACGCGCTTCGCGTTGCCATCGAGAATGGCATGATGCTGGCCGCGCGACAGCGCCAGAATTGCGCCGGCCGTCGAGCGGCCGATTCCCGGCAGCGCGACGACGTCCTCGAAGCGGCCGGGAAACTCGCCCCGGTAGCGGTCGCGGATCTCGCAGGCGGCCTTGTAGAGATTACGGGCGCGGGCGTAATAGCCAAGGCCCGACCAGAGCCGCAAAACATCGTCTACCGGGGCATTCGCCAGCGACTTCAGGTCGGGAAACGCTTCCATGAATCGCAGGTAAAAAGGCAGCACCGTTGTCACCTGCGTCTGTTGCAGCATGATTTCCGAGACCCATACCCGGTACGGCGTCGGATTTTGCTGCCATGGGAGGTCCTTGCGCCCGTGGGCCGCCTGCCATTGCAGCAGGCGCGCAGCGAGATTGTCGCTCACCGGGCGGGCGTCCTGCCGCGCGCAAGCGCTTCGATGCGGCCGATCGCCTCGACGCCGTTGGAGCGCAGCGACCGCTTGATGACGTAGGGCCCGATCACGGGCGGCACCCACATGCGCGGTATCGTTTCGAAGTCGTACCTGAGAAGCGTGCCGCCTTCCTCGCTTTCCAGGCGCCAGCGTTCGCGGCTGTACTCGAAATCGCTTCCCTCCGGATCGGCGATCGCGATGATCTCGGAGCCAGGCTTCAGCAACAGGTACCCGTGGCGCACCACCGAGCGGCAATAAAAAAGCAGGCAGCCCTGCAGTCGCGTGAAGAACCGCGGACGCCCCCTGGCGTCGGCCTCCAGGTTGCGCGATTCGACATAGGCGCTGGAGAACTGCACGAACAGGTCGTAGTCGGTCAGCACGCGATAGACCTCTTCGCGGCTTGCGGCAAGCCAGGCTTCGGAAGTGAGGAGGTAGCGATCGTCCTCCCGCTCGACCTCCACGGAACGCAGATCCGCCGCCTGGACGACGGCTGCTGACGCCAGGAAAAGACCCAGCGCCAGCACGGTTCGTGTTACAGGATTCGCAATCGCCTGCATTTACTGGTCGAACAGTTTCTTCAGACGGTTTGCAAGATCATCCTTCTTTTCTTCTTCCGGCGCCGCTTCGTCCCCGTCTTCAGTCTCGTCGTCGTTGCCCAACAGGCGGTTTATTACCCGATCCTTCAGTTCCTCGCGCTTTTCCTCCACCGCTTTTTTCACTTCGGCCTTCAGCATGCCCTCGATGTCGGGGCGAATACCGGGCGAACCGAGCGAGCCGGTAACCCGCAACGGAATGACCGCCTCCGTAAAATCACGAAGCTCCGCGTCGGTCGCGCCGCCGACGAACTCCGGCCGCTCCAGCACCCGCGCCTGCAGGGAGTAGTCCAGAGACGCCTCCACCAGGTTGACCGTTCCGCTGCCCGTCAACTGCAGAAAGGGCAGTTCCGCCAGCAGGTCCTCGTTGCGATAAACGCCGTCCGTCACGGCGCCCGTAGCGATGACGGAGGTGAATTCGGTGCGCGGCGGATTGCGCCGCTCCGGCGGCGGCTCTTTCTTGAACAGCGCCCGCGCCGCGCGCAGCTGGTACCAGATATCGGTGCCTTCCCAGGCGCCGTCGGCCAGTTGGAACGCCATATTGCCGTCAAGGTCGCGGCGAATCTCCTCCAGGTTGCGGCCGCTGCCGCTCAGCTGGAAGGTTCCGGCAATGGTGCCGCTCACGTTCTCCTGCTGAAACATGGAGCGCACGAGCGGCGTCAGGCTGACCTCCGCGATTTTTTCGTTGACGGAAACCGACGGAACGTTGCCCGAGACGTCGATGCGCACATCGCCGTTGTAGCTGCCCTCGAACAGGATTGCGGAAACAGGATGCAGGCGCAGCTTGCCGTTCCGGCTGTTCACGCCAAGCTCCACGTTCTGGAACAGCATGCCGGACAGCGTGGCGCGCTCGAGCGTGGCTTTGCCCCGCGCCTGCAGGCTGCGTATGAGCTCGACCGGGATTTCGATGTCGTCGGGGCTCGTTTCCGCACTGTCATCGGCCGCGGCATCGCCCGGCGCCATGTAGGCGTCGACATTGATGCTATCGGCGGCGAGGTCGAATTCAATCAGGCCGTCTTCAGTCAGCGGGTAGCTGAGCTGTCCCGTCATCGTCGTCTCATCGAGCGTCAGGGTCATCGAGCGCAGCACCACCGCCGTCTCGCCCACGGCGGCGTCGGCACGGAAGGCCACGCGGTCGAGCGCGGCAGGATCGGCCGTGACCGGCGGTTCGGTGCCGAGCCTGCGCATCAGTTCCTTGAGCGAGAAAGTCTCCACCTGCAGCGCTGCCTGCGGCTGCGGCGTGCCGGCGTAGGAAAACGGCGCGACGTCGGCGACCATGCGAAGCCCCAGGATACTCAGCGACATTTCGCCCGTCGTGACCGTTTCCGCGTCCATGTCGAGAACGATGGCGGGGCTGCTGAACTCCACGTTCGTAGTCTCGGGCGCGACGCCCGCGAGCTGCCCCGCGACGGCCAGGTTCTCCAGGGCCAGGCGCTCGAATTCACGGCCCAGGGTGGCCCTGCCGTTGACGTTCAGGTGGCCGGCCAGTTCGCCCGGTTCTGCCTCGAAATCGAACTCCGCCTCCACATCGAATGGCGCACCGGCGACGATGCGGCCCGTTTCGAGGCCCAGCCCCTCAACCGCGTAGGCAGTGCCTTCCTGCCTGTCGCGATAGGAAATGCGTGCATTCCTTACCTGCACCTTCGCGATATCGATACCGGCAAGCCCGCGACCCGGTTCTTCGGCGTCCGCCGGCGCCGCCTCATCCGTCTCGGCGAGATCCTGCCAGTTCGTCCTGCCGTCCTCCCCGACCTCGAGATTCAGCACCAGTGCATCGAGCGACGCCGTACCGACCGTTATTTCCTGCCGGAAGATCAGCGGCATCAACCGTACGCTGAGGCGCGCCTCCTCGAAGGTCGCGAACGGCCCGTCGCGAAAGCCCTCGGCGTTGCCGAGCCGGCTGCGCCCGACCTCGACGGCGAGCCAGGGAAAAACGCTGAGACCCAGATCGCCCTCGATGGCAAATTTGCGTCCGGTCGCGTCCGTCACACGGGCCGAAATGTCGTCGCGGAAGTCATTTGGGTCGAAAAACAGGAGCAATGCGACGGCGGCAATGACGAAAATGCCGATCACGGCGGCAATGGCTATCAGCAGAACTTTCAGGACTCGGCCCATTATTTCAATCCTTTGCGAGGTCGCAAAAGCATAGCAAATAAAGGGACCGCGAAATGGTGAGCCGGTGCCGCGTTTTCACAGGATCGACCGCAGGACGGGCTCCTGCGGGGCGTCAGTAAAGATCCCGCAGGTGCGCGCCCGGCAAAAATCAATCGCGGCAGAGCCGCAGGTCGCCGTTCAGGGTACGGACGGTCACGCGTCCCGCGCCGCCGGCTTCTGTGAACTTCAACTGGCTCCCGGGGGTGTAGCGGCTTGTACGCTCCGGTTCCGGACCGAAGCAGTTGCGGATGTCGCCATTAAAGGTCTCGATATCGAAGGTGGCGGAGACGTCGCCCGTAAAGACTACGTCGAGATCGCCATTGATCGTTTCGATGTCCATCCTCCCGTTGCCGATCAGGGCCGAACGGAAATCGACGTCTCCGGAAGTCGTCTGCGCATTGACCCGTTCAAAGGAGCCGCCGGTGATGGCGATATCGCCGCTGACCGTATTGGCATTGATCTCGCCCGAAAGATTTTCGATGTCGATGTCGCCGCTGACCGAGTTGAAGCGGGTCTTTGCTTTCGCCCCTCGTCCCACGGCTCCCTCGGCGCGCAGGTCGCCGCTTACCGTCTCGACGCCGACATCCGCCGCAAAGATATCACTGACGATATCGCCGCTTATGGAAGTCAGGCGCAACTCGCCCCGCACACCGCGAATGTCGACGTCCGTGCTGACGCCGGTGGCATTGACTGAACTGTCCTGCGGGACGCGGACAACGAGATCACTCGAGATGCGGCTGTGATTCCGCCGCTGCCGCGCCTCCACGCGGATGATGATCGAACTGCCATTGCGCTCGAACACCAGTTCCTCGACATCGCGTCCCAGGTCAGCAGTCACCTCGACCTCGTTCCGCGACCAGCCCCGGACCGCGATAGTCCCCGAAGTATTGTCGACCGTCACCAGGCCCGAAGGAGCCGCATCCAGTTTTCGGCTCACCGGCTCAGCGTTGGCCAGAGAAAAAAGAAGCGCCGGAAGGCAGAGCGCTAAAAGCGGGAGTGTCGATTTCGAAATACTCATTACTGTATCCTGGATTAGATGTCCGTTCTGCGCATGGCTGAACTGGCGAGCCCTTCGACTCTCCGCATTACCGTCAGCTCTTCGCGGTAGCTGCTCAGCAGGAGCTCCTGCAACAACGAATTGTGGGGTTCCTCCGCCAGTGCCAGGTTTATCTCGTTTATCGCCGCACGAATGCGGACGATGTTGCGCCGCACGTCCGTCTGCGTTTCCTGCGGCAGGGTCTGAAGCCTCTGCTCGAGGCGGCTCGCAAGGTCGTTCCTCGCTTCCATGAACTCGGCGCCCAGATGGTAGTCGCTGCCGAAATTGCCGGAGACGGGCTGCAATGCCAGCGGTTGCGCCTCGAAGGTCTGCGCCGGCGTCTGCGCGTTCTGCTTCATGGCAAACCAGGTAATGCCCGAAGAGCCGCCCACCAGCAGGATGACGGCAGCCGCCTGGGCCAGCGCCCTGTTCCAGCGGAATGATGCCCGCCGCCGATCCACGATGATCGCTTCGGCTACCCCGGGCCAGAGGTCGCGCTGCGGTGCAACACCCTCAGGCAGCCGGCGCGCCATCGACATCAGTTCATCCTGCTCGCGGTCCATGCCGTTGTCGTCAGATTTGTTCATGCCTCACCAGTGCCCATGTTCAATTGCTGCGCCAGCAGTCTTCGCGCTCGGTGCAGTTGCGCCTTGCTCGTACCTGCGGCGATGTTGAGCATCTCGCCGGTCTCGTCGTGGCTGTAGCCATACACTGCATTCAGTACAAACACGTGCCTCGCTCCGCTGGGTAATTCGCCAAGTGCCGCTTCCAGATCGTTCAGCTCCGCGCTGTCGCCAACCGATTCCCGAACCGGCGCTACATCGGCCACGGCCCTCATGCGGTCCTGTTCACGGCGCGACTTTCGAAGCCGCCCGAGCACCACGTTCACCGCTACCCGGTGCAGCCAGGTGCCGAAGGAGCTGTCGCCGCGAAACTTGTCCAGCCTGGTCCAGGCCTGGATGAACGCTTCCTGCGTGCAATCTTCCGCCTCGCTCACGTTGCCCGTCATGCGCAGGCAAAGTCCGTACACCCGGTCGACATGCAGCCGGTAGAGCGCCTCGAATGCGGACGAATCCGACTTTCTTGCCCTCTGCAGCAAGCGCTGCTCGTCGCCGACGCTCTTCTCTGTCACCGTCTCATTCCCTGTGGCGGTCTCGGGGAGCCCGGCGGCCCATAGCGCTTCCAATAAAAAATCTCCGCATTCTCTGGTTACTTTGATGGTCGGCGGCCGCGCTTGGTTTAAGGGCTCAGCGGGGGACGGGGGCAAATGCTTGATTTACCGTCGGGTTTCCCGCCCATTCTGTTATTATCCTCGTCGCCGAGAATAACTAAAAAGCGGCGGGTGGACATGGGGGATGCGTTAAGAATGCAAGGGCGCAGATGACAGGACGTTCGATTCTGTACCTCGGTAGCGCTGACTTTGCGGCCGATTACCTGGATCAACTGGATCAGCGGCAGGGCGCGGCCAGTCTCAAGCGCGCATCGCATTTTTGCGCACCGCCGGCAGACGGCCCGGCGGTGGACCTGGTGCTTTTCGAGGCTGGATCGTGTCGCTTGCGCACCGCAGATGCATTGCAGTCGTTTATCCGGTCCATGCGCAAGTGGCCGTTGATTGCTTTGACGCAGCGCGAGAAAGAGCAGCAGGGTATTGCCGCGGTACGCGCGGGTGCGCAGGGCTGCATCTGTGTAGATGACATCGATAAAAATACCGAAGAGGAAATTTTCAGCCACGCGTTCCGCCGCCACAGGCTCGTCAACAGGCTTTCGGGCAACGATGCGACCGTTCTGTCTATCCTGCAAAGCATCAACGACGGCGTCATTGTGATCGACCGGCGCGGTCATGTACTCGATATCAATCCCGCGGCGCGCTCTCTTCTCGGGCTCAAGCCGAGGGAGCACCCGCCCCCGCGGTGGGAACAGTCGTTCTGCAATGTCTCGGCCGATGGCGGAACTAAAATCGACGATGATGCGCTGCCGCTTGTGAAGGCGCGCAGGGGCGAGAAGTTTTCCGACCAGGTCGCCTTGTACCGCTCGCCCGGTAAACCGTCGCCCGGCGCGGAACTCATTCTCAGCATCAACGGACACGGCCTTTACGACGGCACCGGCGCACTGGCCGGCGGCGTCATCACCTTTCGCGACATCACCGGAATCATGCGCAGAACCATAGAACTCGAAAACCGCGCGCAGTACGACGAACTTACGCAACTGCCCAACCGAAGTCTCTTCCTGCACCAGCTGGAAAAGGCCATTGGCCGCAGCCGCCGGAGCGGTAAACCTGCGGCCGTGCTCTTCGTGGACCTCGATCGCTTCAAGTCGGTCAATGACACACTGGGGCACGACGTCGGCGACGAGTTGCTGCGCCAGGTCGGCCACCGCCTCAAAATGCATTTGCGTGTCGGCGACTTTTCGGGCCGCTGGGGCGGCGACGAGTTCGTGATCTGCCTCGAAGATCTCGGCGAGATGCAGAACGCGGCCGCCGCGGCGCAGAAGCTGGTGCTCGTGCTGTCGGAGAAATACCAGGTGAACAACAGCGAGGTGTACGCCACGCCCAGCATCGGCATAGCCATGCACCCCGAATCCGGCCGCGATGCCGAGTCGCTGGTGAAGGCGGCCGACCTTGCGATGTACCAGGCCAAGAAACGCGGCGGCGGGCGCTTCCAGTATTACTCCAGCGCGCTTATGAGCCAGCTGGAGCAGCGCGAGGAGCTGGAGCTGGGCCTGCGGCACGCGCTGGTGCGGCACGAGTTCGTGCTGCACTTCCAGCCGCGCATCGAAATCGGCAGCGGTCGGCTGATCGGCCTCGAAGCGTTGCTTCGCTGGCAGCATCCCACCTTCGGCCTGCTGCCGCCGGCGCGCTTTCTGAAAATCCTGGAAAGCAGCGGACTCATTCACTCCGCCGGGGAGTGGGTGATCGACACTGCCTGCCGGCAGCTTGCCTCCTGGCAGCGGCAGTATGAATTGCCGGATCTCGCGATGGCGATCAACCTGTCACCGCAACAGCTTTTGCACAGCAGGCTGGTGGAGGCTGTGGAGCGTTCGCTGTCGGACAGTTCCCTGGATGCCGGCTGCATCGAACTCGAAGTATCCAACGGCGACATGATCCGCTCGCGCTCATCGGAACTTGCAACCCTGCAGGGCCTTCGGTCGCTGGGAGTGCGACTGTCGCTGGATCATTTCGGTACCCAGGACATTTCTCTTCGCTCGCTCGATGACGGGATCATCGACAGCTTCAACCTGGACCAGTCGCTCATTCAGGACGTCGTGGAAAACGGCAGCCATCAGCGGATCGTGCGGGCGGCGATCGCCATGGCGCGCGGGCTCGACATCGAGGTCGCGGCCGAGGGCGTCGAGACGGCGGCGCAGTTCGCGTTTCTCAAAAGCTGCGACTGCGACCTGGCGCAGGGGTTTCTGATCAGCCGGCCGATGCAGGCACAAAAAGTCGGCGCCATCCTGCGAAGCGAGATTGCAGGCACGCGACTGCTGACGCGTGAGCTGGGAACCGGGGCGCTGACCGCCTGAGGATTCAGGCCCCTGCGGGGACTTCCCTGCCGCAGTTCCAGCAAGCGGCGAACTGGCCCTCCATTTCCGTGCCGCAGGCGCGGCACGTCCACGGCGATTGAGGGCTTTCACCGCCGATGGTGGCGCTGTCGATCAACTGCAGCGCGCGGTCGTAATCCAGATCGTTCCGGACCCACAATTCCGGCCAGACTTCCTGGAACGGTATCTCACCGATGATAGAGCCCAAATGCTCGTTGCGGATGAACGCAGGGATACCCTCGCTTGCCAGGAGGTTTCTATAGTGGCTGATCGTAATCAGCGATGCTGACGAAGTGATTTTTTTCATCAGACTCTGAGCGCGCGCAGGAACTCTGTTGCATCTTCGCCTTTTTCGAGAACCTCGACCAGTGCCGAGCCGACGATCGCGCCCGCTGCGTGCCGGCCGACGCTTTGCACGTCGGCGGCGCTGCGGATGCCGAAGCCTGCGCAGACCGGCAGTGGTGAATGGACCGATACCGCATGGAGGTAACCGGCAAGATCGTCCGGCAAGCCGGCGTTGCCGCCGGTAATACCGGTGACCGTCACGGCGTAAACGAAACCTTTGGACGCAACGGCGAGTTTCTTCAGCCGCGGCGCTGGCGTCGCCGGCGTCACGAGCTGTATGAGGCCAAGCCCTTTTTCTTCGAGCGCGTGGCGCAGGCCCTCGCTTTCCTCGAAGGGGAGGTCCGGCACGATGAAAGCACAAACGCCGACCATTGCCGCGCGCGCGGCAAGCGCGTCCAGGCCGAACGCGAGCAGCGGGTTGAGATAGGACATCATGACCAGCGGCCGCTCTATGCCGGCGGTTTCGAGTTCGGCAAAAATCCACTTGAGCGTCACGCCTTTCTCGATAGCGACGAAACTCGACCGCTGAATCGTCATGCCATCCGCCATCGGGTCCGAAAACGGCACGCCGATCTCGATCACGTCCGAGACCTCGGCAATGGCGCGCAGCGACTCGGCAAACCCGGCGGGCTCCGGGTAGCCGGCCGTGACGAAAGGCACCAGCGCGGTGCGGCCTTCGCGCGTCGCGCTGCGGATGGCGGCCGTTACGCGTTCATGCGGCAGCATTGTGCTGTGCCTTTACCGGGTAATGTGCGAGGGTCGGCATGTCCTTGTCGCCGCGGCCGGAGTTGCCGATCAGGATGCGCTTGCCGGGGTTGTTCCTGGCCCAGCGCCGGGCCGCGGCATAAGCGTGCGCGGTTTCCAGTGCCGTCAGGATGCCCTCCGCCGCGCAAAGCTCCTCCAGCGCCGCCAGCGCCTCTTCGTCGCCGGCAGTCACGTAGGTGACGCGGCCGACGGCCTGAAGAAGGGCGTGCTCGGGGCCGACTCCGGAATAGTCGAGGCCGGCGGAGATGGAATGGGTCTCCTGCACCTGGCCGTCGTCGTTCTGCAGGATCAGCGAGTAGGAGCCCTGCAGCACGCCCGGCGTGCCGGTCGCCAGTGTCGCCGCGTTCTGCCCCAGGCCGGCGCCGCTGCCACCGGCTTCCACGCCGATCAGCGCGGTGTCGCGATCGTTGAGGAGCGGGTAAAAGAGGCCTATGGCATTGGAGCCGCCGCCGACGCAGGCAAACGCCGCGTCGGGCAGGCCGCCGGCAAGGTCCAGCATCTGCTGCCGGGCTTCCCGGCCGATCACGGACTGCAGTTCGCGCACGAGCCAGGGGTAGGGATGCGCACCGACCGCCGAGCCCAGCAGGTAATAGATGCCTGCAGGGTCCGAAACCCAGGCCCGCAAGGCCTCGTCGATCGCAGCACGCAAAGTTTTGTCGCCCGTCTCGACCGCCACGACCTCGGCACCGAGCCGGTACATGCGCTCGACGTTGGGCGCCTGCCGCTCCATGTCCACGGCGCCCATGTAGACGCGGCAGGGCAGTCCTACCCTGGCACAAGCGGCGGCCGAGGCGACTCCGTGCTGGCCGGCGCCGGTCTCGGCAATGACGCGCCGCGCGCCAAGGCGCTTCGCCAGCAGCGCCTGGCCGATGGCGTTGTTGATTTTATGGGCGCCGGTATGCGCCAGGTCCTCGCGCTTGAGCCACACTTCCGCGCCCCACTGGCGGCTCAAACGCGGTGCGAAGGTGAGCGCCGTGGGGCGGCCCACCCAGCCGGAGAGCTCGCGCCGGTACTCTTCCTGAAAATCGGCGCTCGGCAGGTGTTTGCGCACGCCTTCTTCCAGCCGCTCGAAGGCCGGCACGAGCGTTTCCGGCACATAGCGCCCGCCGAAGGGACCGAAGCGACCTCGCTCGTCCGGCAGGCGACCGGCCAGGCTGGCTTCCAGAAGCCGGGCGGCTTCTGCTGCATCGAGTACGGCTTTCACTGTCCTGTCTCCCCGGCCGGGTCTCCAACGGCCTTTTGCTGGCCGAGGTCCGGCCCCATTCCGGCATCACGCTGCGCCGCGCGCTCCGCCGTCCGCACGGCCGCCACGAATTCATGGATCAGCTCCGCGTCCTTCAGGCCGGGCGCCGTTTCAACCGCACTCGACACGTCGACGCCGTAGGGCCGCACCTGGGCCATGGCCGACGCGACGTTACGGCTGTCCAGCCCGCCGGCAAGGATCATCCTGCCTTTGCGGGCAATGCCGGCGGCGGCCTCCCAGTCGACCCGCTCGCCGCGGCCGCTGACCGTACCCTCGTAGAGGAACAATTCGGGCAGCGGTGCCGAGGGCAATGCGCCTTCACGGATCACCGGCCAGCGCACGATATCGGCAGAAACCTCCAAATGATCGAAGTCGCCGGCATCTGTCTGCAGTACATCCGGGCAGAAGATTTCCTCCACCTCGCGCCACTGCTCCGCCGTCGGATGCCGCATGACGGCGACGCGCAGGATATTGCGCGGCACGCGGCTTGCGATCAGCGCGGCCTGTCGCGCCGTCACTTGCCGGGCCGACTCCGCAAAAACAAAACCGAGCGCATCCGCGCCGGCCGCGACCGCGGCACGAACGCTTTCCAGGTGGCTCAGGCCGCAAATTTTTACCAGGCAGCTCATGCTGTTCGGATCTCCTCCTGTTCAGCCGCAGCGGCACGCCCGGCAAGCAGCATTTCATTGATCATCACAGCCGGGTTCGGCTCGCGCATCAACGCAGTCCCCACCAGGGCCATGCGATAACCGAGCGAGGCGGCGGTGGCGGCGTCCCCGGCACTGCGCAAGCCGCTTTCCGCGACCGCGATCGCCTGTTCCGGCAGCCGTGACGCAAGTTCGGCGAGACGCTCGGGGTCCACCGCGAGGCTGCGCAGATCCCGCGCGTTGATGCCGACCAGCAACTGCCCGTGCGCGGCCCTGTCCGCCATTTGCGCATCCTGCAAAAGTTCATGCGTCGCTTTGAGATCAACTTCGTCGAAGGACTCCAGCAAAACGAAAAGAGAGTGCTCGAAAGCGCAGTGCAGCATGTTCATGAGCTTCTTTCGCTCGAGCAGCGCCACGATCAACAAAACGCCGCTTGCACCGGCGGCGCGAGCCTCCAGGATCTGCTTCGTGTCGACCAGGAAGTCCTTGCGCATGACCGGCACGCTGCTGCCGGAAACGGCATTGGCCACTTCGCGCAGGTGACCGAGCTCACCGCCGAAACGGCTGGGCTCGGTAAGAACGGAAATGGCGGTGGCGCCGCCCTGCACGTACTGCAGCGCTCGGTCGGCGCGGCCCGCCGCGTGGGTTGCAAGCTGCCCCTCGGAAGGAGAGCTGTCCTTGATCTCCGCAATGAGGTCGAACTCGGAAGGATTGAGCGGCAGGATCGGAAGATCGAAGTCGCGCGCTGCGAATGTGCGGCGTATCGCAGCCGCTCGCTGCGCGCTGCCCTCCGCCATCGTTTTTAAAAAATCGATCATGAGGCGAAGTGCTTCCTGAAGTCATCCAGGAAGGCACTGGCCTTGCCGCTGTCCAGTGTTGCGGCAGCAAGCGCGACACCCTCTCTGGCATCCGTCACCTGCCCCGTCACTTCGAGAACGAGAGACGTCCCCATCAAAAGGGCATCACGATGCGCACCTTTGTCATCGCCGCAAAAAACCCGCTCCAGCTCACGCGCGTTATGCGCGGCATCGCCGCCGGCAAGGTCCTCCGCCCTGCAGCGTGTGAAGCCGTAATCCTCCGGGCTGCGGCGGGTCTGCAATACCTTTCCGGGCCGGACGTCGTAGAGCAGGAATTCGCTGATCGGCGATGCCTCGTCCCAGCCGCAATCGCCATGGACGACAAAGGCGCGTTGTAGCGGCATGCCGGACAGGGTCTCCGCCATCAGCCTGGCGGCGCCGGGACTGAAAGCGCCGATAAGCTGGTAGGCCGGAGCAGCCGGATTGGTGAGCGGTCCCAGCAGGTTGAAAACCGTGCGCACACCCATGGCGCTGCGGACCGGAGCAATCGCTTTCATGGCCGGATGATAGGCGGGCGCAAAAAGAAAGGTGAAGTTGAGGGCATCGAGCGAGGCCATGGCCGCTTTTTCCTCGAGCGGCAGCGGCATGCCGAGCCGCTCGAGGAGATCGGCGCTGCCGCAACGGCTGGAGACGGACCGGTTGCCGTGCTTGACGACGCGCGCCCCGCAAGCCGCCGCAAGAAGCCCCGTGCCGGTAGAAAGATTGAAGCTACCGGACCCGTCACCGCCGGTACCCACGGTATCCACAGTCGCGGCGCCCGGCGGCACGACCGGCTGCACCGCCAGCTGGCGCATTGCCGTAGCGAATCCGCGAATCTCCTCCGCCGTCTCCCCCTTGGCCCGCAACGCCGCCAGAAGCGCCCCCGCCAGCGCCGGCGGCACCTCTCCACCGGCGAGCGCATGCATGAGCCCGAAGGCCTCCGCTTCCCCGATCGACTCCCCCTCCAGCAACCGGTCTAGAAGTTTCACCACCGCCACCCCCGAAGCACTATTCATGACCGCTACAAGCTCCGAGAGAAGTCTTGTCGCCCATGCGCAAAAAATTCGCCATCAACCGATCCCCCTCAGGCGTAAGAACGCTCTCCGGATGAAACTGCACCCCCTCCAGCGGCAGGGCCCGATGGCGCACAGCCATGACCTCCCCGAAATCGGTCTCCGCGCTGACGTGGAAAACGTCCGGCAGCGATTCCCGCCGCGCGCAGAGAGAATGATAGCGGCCGGCCTCGAAAGGCTGCGGCAGGCCGCGGAAGATGGTTTCGTCGTCGTGCGTGACGAGCGAGGTCTTGCCGTGCATGAGACGTTCGGCGCGCACAATGTCGCCACCGAAGGAACTGATGAGGCACTGATGGCCGAGGCAGACGCCGAGAACGGGGATGCGTTCGGCAAAGGCGTCGATCATGGCGAGCG
Organism: Woeseia sp.; assembly: GCA_040904985.1. Classification (GTDB taxonomy): domain Bacteria; phylum Pseudomonadota; class Gammaproteobacteria; order Steroidobacterales; family Woeseiaceae; genus IDS-8. The sequence continues at coordinate 13,993 of JBBDSK010000239.1, forward strand.
AGACACCGGCATCCTCAGGGCGGCCGGGCCCTGGCGAAATGACGAGGTGACTGGGGGACAGGGCGAGGGCCTCGCCGACATCGAGGGCGTCGTTGCGGTGCACCATCACCTCGGCGCCCATGGCGGCGAAGGCCTGCACGAGGTTGTAGGTGAAGGAGTCGTAATTGTCGATCAGCAGTATGCGAGCCTGCACCGCTGTCACCGTCGTCACAGCCCTTCTCCCGCAATCTCCAGCGCGTTTTTGAGGATGGCGCTTTTCGCCAGCGCCTCGCAATACTCCCTGACCGGCACACTATCGGCGACGATCCCGGCGCCGGCCTGGAATGTGTATTCGTCACCGTTGAAGACGAGCGTACGAATGGTAATGGCCTGGTCCATGTCGCCGCCGATGCCGTAGTAGCCGGCGGTACCCGCATAGAGGCCGCGGCCGCTGTCTTCGAGTTCCTCGATGATCTCCATGGCGCGCACCTTGGGAGCACCGACCAGCGTGCCGGCCGGAAAGGTCGCGGCAAAAAGGTCGAAGGCATCGTATTGCGGCGCCAGCTCGCCCCGCACGCCGCTCACGATATGCATCACGTGGCTGTAGCGTTCCACAGCGCGATAAGGATCGACGCGTATGGAGCCGGGCGTCGCTACACGGCCGAGGTCGTTTCGCGCCAGATCCACGAGCATGACGTGCTCGGCCGACTCCTTCGGGTCCGCAAGAAGCGTTTGTTCGTTGGCCGCGTCCTCCGCGGGCGTTGCGCCGCGCGGCAACGTGCCGGCTATCGGCCTCAAGGATGCGGTGCGGCCGTGCAGCTTGACAAGCGCCTCCGGCGAGGAGCCGACCACCTTCAGCTCGCCGAAGTCGAAAAAGAACATGTAGGGGGAGGGATTCAACAGCCGGAGCGCGCGATACACTTCGAAGGGCGCAACATTGGCGCGGCCGCGGAAGAGCACCGACAGCACAATCTGGTAGAGGTCGCCGGCCGCGATGTATTCCTTGCAGGCAGCGACACGTTCGACGTACTGCGCCTCGGTCATACCGGCGACGGGCGTTGAAATGGAGACCGACTGCGGGGCAACGGGGATCGGTCCGCGCAGAAGCTCCATCACTTCGCGCCGCAGGCTTTGCCGTTCGCTTTCCGGGCCGTCGTGCAGAAGCGCGACGCGACGCGTCAGGTGATCGAAGACGAGCGCGGAACTGGTCGCCGTGAATGCGGCGTCCGGGATCCCGTGATCCGCCCTGGTGCCGCGCGGCAGCGTTTCGAACAACCGCACGACGTCGTAACCGGAGACACCGACCAGCCCGCCGGCAAATGGCAGGCCCGGCACAAGAGGCTTCGGCCGGGGCGCTTTTGCCAGCGCCGACCGCAAGTGATCCAGGTACTCCTTCCTGCCTTTCGGGAAAGGGAAGAGCTTGCCATCCGTTCTGAGCCCGTCGCGGTCCATGCGAAGCTCGAACGCCTCCCCGAAGCCGATGAACGAATAGCGGGCGAGGCGTTCGCCACGCTCGACGCTCTCGAGCAGAAACTTAGGACCCAGGCTTTCCAGCTTGAGGTATGCGGATACCGGCGTATCGAGATCGGCGGCTATGTCGAAAGGCGGTTGCATTGCTCCCCAAACGGTTTCATTTGTAATGGCCGGACAAAGATCAATCATCGGACAATCATCGGGCATAAAAAAGCCCGCCTCCACTTCGGGCGGAGACGGGCTCTCTCATTTTCTGTCGCTTACGCGTAAACGTCAGGCAGAGGCCATCTCCTCGGGATCAAGCCACAGCCAGTTCAGGTCGTTCAGGTGCCTCTTGCTCATGCTCCGGAGTATCCCCGCAGACCGTGCCGGGGTCAAGCCGTCAACCGTCCAGCGAAAGATCGTACAGGATGGGCAACACCAGGGAATAGCCTATCCACATGATGATTGAGAGCGGAATGCCCACTCGCAGGAAGTCGGAAAAGCGGTAGCCGCCGGCGCTCAGGATAAGCAGGTTCGTCTGGTAACCGAAGGGCGTGGCGAAACTCATGTTGGCGCCGAACAGGACCGCGAGCACGAACGGCATCGGATCGGCCGCCAGCTGGTAGGCAATGGCAAGGGCGATCGGTGTGCCGATCACGGCAACCGCGTTGTTCGGCACGACGTTGGTCAGAAGAATTACGACCAGCAGCAGCGCGCTCAGGATCACCGGCAACGGCAGGCCCGCGGCTGCGCTGACGAAGCCGGCCGCGAGCCAGCTTGCCATGCCGGTGCCGACCAGCGCCTTGGCAAGCGCCAGGCTCGTGACGATGACCAGTATCACGGGCGTGGACAGGGCGTTGAGAGCGTCGCGCCAGCGCAGGCAACCGGTCGCAAGCATCAGCCCGACGCCCATCAGCGCGCTGACCGCAATCGGCAGGATGCCCGTCGCTGCCGCGATGACGACGAAGGCCATCACACCGAGCGCGGTGTTGGCGCGCTGCGTGTGCGGCAGGTCGGTGGTGCCGTCCAGTACCAGCATACTGCCGCCGGCCTTGAGCCTGTCGATGGCGGTCCGGCTGCCCTGAACCAGGAGCACATCGCCGGCGCGAAGGCGGATCTGGTTCAGACCCGTCGTTACCTGGGACGTCGGCAGGCGCGCCCGGTGGATGGCGAGCGGCGTCAGGTTGTAGCTGGTGCTGAAGCGCGTGGTCGCGAGATTGCGCAAATGCAGCGGGGACCCGCGCGTGACGACAACCTCGGCAAGCTGCTGGCCTTCTGCCGTCAGCGGGCGCTCTTCATCGATCGGGTGCTCGCTGTCGGACATGCCGTAGAGCGTGGCACCGAGAATCGCTTCATAATGTTTCAGGTTTTCCGGCGAGTCCTTGAGGAACAAACGGTCGCCCGGCTGCAGCACGAGTGACGGCAATTTCGCCAGGAACAGCGACTCGCCCCGCTGTATGCGGTCGACGCGCATGCGGCCGTCCGCTTTCGCCAGCACCTCGGACAGCGTCTTACCGTCGGCGAAACCACCTTCCCGGATGTGGAGCTGCCCGCTGAAAATACGTGGCGCCACGTCACCCATCGGGGCGATGCGTTCTGGCAGCAGTCGAGGCGCGACCAGCCACAGAAACAAAAGCCCCGCACCGCCGACGATCGCCACCGGCAGAACGAAATCGAACATCCGCAAATCGACGTAACCCATGTCGCTGGAAATGCCGGCCACCAGCAGGTTGGTCGAGGCGCCGATCCTGGTGGACATGCCGCCAATGATGGTCGCGAAGCCCAGCGGCATCATCAGCGCGGAAACCGGCGACTTTGCGCGCAGTGAGACGCCGACCAGTATCGGCATCAGCAGAATGACAATCGGCGTGTTGTTGAGAAAGGCGCTCAGCACCGCGCTTACCACCAGCGTGAACACGAGCGCCACGACGGGCTTCCTCGCCCACATCCGGCCGACGAGCGTGGCGACAGGCTGTAGCGCACCCGTAGCTTCGAGGGCCTTGCCCACGATCATCAGCGCGCAGATGGCGATCAGCGCCTCGTTACCGAAGCCTGCAAAGAAATGCCTGGGCCCGAGCTGAATGTCCTCCTCGGGGTAGGGGAATATCTGGAACCCGGCGATCAGGATGATGAGGATGGTCAGGCTCGACGTCTCGAGCGGAATCCGGTCGCGGGTAAACAGGACAAGCGCCACCGCGGTCAGCAGCAGTACGGCAACTCCGTAAGCATCGGGCGTAATCGCTTGCAATGGACCCTCGCAGACCAGATCGTTCTTGTGTGCGGATTCTATCTTTGGATTTTATGCCCCCGCGCGGACGCCGGCGCTACTCGAACGGGATGAGGGCAGGCGGCGCTCCGAAGCTCCCGCCGCGGCTCCCGAAACGGAAGCTATCTCAGTTCACACCCCGGCCGCAACGAGCGATGCCGCATTCCGGCGCTGCATCACCGCCCATGCGCGCCGGTGAAAATTGGCGAATTCGTCGCAGCTGCGAAAGCCCCGGACGCGCGGCTGCGAGAAACTGAAGGCGTCCGCGTGGCGCAAGACCGGCAGGAGATCGATGAAATTCGCGACGGAGGCGGCGCGTGACGGCAACACCGAATAAGGTGACATGACCAGCAGATTGCGATGGCGCACAGCGGAACTGGCGACGGCACTGCGCCAGCGGGAGTCCCAATCGCTTTTTTTAATGTCGCAGTTCCAGCGCACCGAAGGACAGGCGGCCAGCAATGCTGGCAGCGGCTCGGTGGCCCCGGCCCGCAGCCGCGACCGCTGCCACAGGACTTCGTGTATGCGGGCGACAGTGCTGTCGATCCACTGCAGGCAGCGCAGGTTGCCCGGGTCCGCCCCTCGCTGCATAACGAGATCGCCTACCCCGTCGACCGTCACGGCGAGCCTGCGATTTTGCCAGGCGTCGCTTCGCTGCTCCGGGAGAGGCCAGTGAAGCTGATCGAGTATTTCATCACCCTCATCCACCGCCCGTTCAAGGGCGTCCTGCAGGGCGGGCCAGCGCAGCCGCCCGTGGCCGTCGCTGAAATCCATGAGGTCGAGTTCCAGCGGTAACCAGGCGGACGCCACCGGCGCCTGCAGCCCCTGCGCGGGCAATATCGCGGTTGCGGCCTCGTCTCCGAGGAGCGGGCAGCGCGTCGTAACGCTTGCGGCGTATGCGGGAATCATCGCAGCCCAAACCTTTCCGGGCGCCGCGCTGCGGGTGCGCCAGAGGAATGTCCAGTTGGCGTCGGCTTCGCGGCGCGCGCGCGCGTCCTCGTGGTGTTTCATCTGCAGGCTGTCGAGCAGAACATAACGCGGCCCGTGGCCGAGAATTGCGGTGCAGATCAGCAGGTAAGCCTGCAAAGGCAGGACGTGCGACTGCAGCGAAATACCGACCGGCTCCGTGGGCAGGCCTTGCCCGGCAAGGCTCCGCCGCAGGGTCGTACAAAAGGCCTGCAGCGAGTCGGTGGCCTCGACGTCGCCGCCGAGATCCACGAGCGACAATGTCAGCGGGACGCTTTCATGCAGCAACGCGATGACGCGGCGCATCAGGCGCTCGGCCGCATCCGGACTTCGAAGGACCTTACCTACCGATACGCGAAGCGCCACGCCGCCGGCAGTGACCCCCTTCGGCCCCTGCGAAAGGCGCAGACGCAGCTTATGCCGGGCAAGCTTCGCCGCCGCCTTGGCAACAGCGGAGCGGCCGCACCCCCCGGCCGCGATGGCCGGCAGTGGCTCTACGTCCCCATGACGCCTGCTGCTTTCACGCATAATTTCCCTGCCCTTCCCTGGACCTGGACCTGGACCTGGACCTGGACCTGGCACGATTCTGGCCGTCTCCCCCGGGGTATACCGCCCCCTTTTCTCGTCAGCCTGCAGAGATTTGCAATGTTGCTATCCTTACGCCGATCAGGAGGAGTGAAATGCCGTCATTTGATGTTGTGAGCGAGTACGACCCGCATGAGGCCAGCAACGCAGTCGACCAGGCAAATCGCGAGGTGGACACGCGCTTTGACTTCAAGGGAACGGGTTCGAAGTTTTTGCTGGAGGGGGGCGTCATCACCATGACCAGCCAGACGGAGTTCCAGCTTCAGCAGATGCTGGATATTCTGCGGCAAAAGCTGGCGAAGCGCGGCGTCGACATTGCCTGCCTGAAGGAAGAGGCCGTTGAGGTATCCGGCAGCGAGGCGCGGCAGAAAGTGGTGATGCGGCAAGGCATCGACTCCGAGCTTGCGCGCGACCTGGTAAAGAAGGTGAAGGCGAGCAAGCTCAAAGTGCAGACGGCGATCCAGGGCGAAAAGCTGAGAGTCAGCGGCAAGAAGCGGGACGATCTTCAGGCCGTCATAAGCCTGCTGAAAGAAGCGGACGTCGACCTGCCGCTTCAGTACGAAAATTTTC
>JBBDSK010000240.1:0-11876 GCA_040904985.1 Woeseia sp.
GATCCGCTGCTGCGCGCTGCCCGGCAGCGCCTCAGCTTAAGGGACAGGAGCGCGGGCGAGATCGAGGTATTGGAACGCCGAGGGACGCCGCAGGACTACGTCGCTATTCGTGCACCGCGCAGCGGAACGCTCATCGAGCGCAACATCGCCGACGGCAGCGCGGCTCCCATGGGGCGCACGCTGCTCACCATTGCCGATCTCTCCCGCGTCTGGATCGAGGCGGAAGTGTTCGAAGCCGACCTCGAACTGGTCCGGACCGGAATGACCGCAAGCGTGACGCTTCCGTACCTGCCCGGGAAAACCTATCCGGCGACCGTTGAATACGTTTATCCGTATTTGGAGGGAGACAGCCGCACCGGGCGTATCCGATTGTCGCTGGACAATCCCGATGGAGTATTGAAACCTGACATGTACGCCGAGGTCTCGCTCGAGGCGGAGCTGGGCCGCCAATTGAGCGTACCGGAAGAGGCGATCATCGTCGCGGGCGACAGCCGCGTCGTGTTCGTCGATCTCGGCGGCGGGCGCCTGAAGCCCGTCAGGATCAGAACCGGTCGTAGCGCACAGGGCTTCGTGGAAGTGCTGGAGGGCCTCACCTCGGGAGATACCGTCGTGACCTCCGGCAATTTCCTGATCGCCGCGGAAACGCGGCTCAAGACCGGACTTGACCAATGGTAGGCGCTAACGGGAACGGCTCCGGACACGGGCCGCTCGAGAAGCTGATCGCGTTCTCGGCGCGAAACTGGCTTCTAACCCTGATGCTGGTCGCGGCGGCTGCCTTCTGGGGTTATCGCTCACTGATCAATGCGCCGCTCGATGCGATACCCGATCTGTCGGACGTGCAGGTGATCGTTTTCACCGAATGGCCCGGGCGCAGCCCGGACCTGGTCGAGGACCAGATCACTTATCCCTTGACCACCACCCTGCTCGCCGCTCCTGAAGTGCGCTTCGTCCGCGGCCAAAGCTTCATGGGGCTGTCGTTCGTCTACGTCATATTCGAAGACGGCACCGACATGTACTGGGCGCGCTCGCGGGTGCTGGAATACCTGAATTCGGCAACCCCGAAGCTGCCGGACGACGTACGCCCGACATTGGGACCGGACGCAACGGGCGTCGGCTGGGTCTACCAATACGCTTTGGTCGACAAAAGCGGCAATCAGTCTCTGGCCGATTTGCGCAGCCTGCAGGACTTCAACCTGCGCTATGCGCTGGAATCCGTCAGCGGCGTGGCCGAAGTGGCGTCCGTCGGCGGTTTCGTCAAGGAATACCAGATCAACATCGACCCGAACAAGCTGGCGTCCTACGGCATTCCGCTCGACAAGGTCACCGCGGCCGTGCGCGAGTCCAACAACGACGTAGGCGGACGGGTACTGGAGATCGCGGGGCATGAACAGTTCATCCGCGGCCGCGGCTACGTCCGTTCGGTTGAGGACCTCCAGAAGGTTGTGATTGGACTCGGCGAAGGGGGGGTTCCGATCCGGGTCGCCGACGTCGCCAGCGTCAGCCTCGGTCCCGCGATGCAGCGCGGCCAGGCGGACCTGAACGGCGAAGGCGTCACGGTGGGCGGCATCGTCGTGATGCGCTACGGCGAAAACGCGCTCGACGTGATCGGCCGGATCAAGGAACGGATCGAGGTTCTGAAAACCAGCCTCCCCGCCGGCGTCGAGATCGTCCCGGTCTACGATCGATCGAGCCTGATCCAGCGCGCCATCGACACCCTGCGGAACACGCTTATCGAGGAAATGCTGATCGTCTCGCTCGTCATCGGCTTGTTCCTGTTGCATGCGCGCTCGGCCTTTGTCGCCATTCTCACGCTGCCTATCGCCATACTGCTGTCATTTATCCCGATGTTCTACCAGGGGCTGACAGCCAACATCATGTCGCTTGGCGGCATCGCGGTCGCCATCGGCGCCATGGTCGATGCCGCGATCGTCATCATCGACAACATTCACAAGCGCCTGCAGGGCGAGCCACTGGAAGGCGAGTCCCGAACACGGGTGGTTATCGAAGCGATGCAGGAAGTCGGCCCCAGCATCTTTTTCTCGCTCCTCATCATTACCGTTTCGTTCGTGCCGGTGTTTGCGCTAGAAGGTACGGAGGGGCGGCTGTTCAAACCGCTGGCCTATACCAAGACCTATTCCATGTTTTTTGCCGCTCTGCTGTCGGTGACGTTGATTCCAGCGCTGGCTGTGCTGCTGATCAAGGGCCGTATTCGGGGTGACGAAAGCCGCCTGAACCGCGGGCTGAAGGCGGCCTACGCCCCGGTGGTGAAATTCTCGGTCCGGTGGCGCTGGCCCGTCGTGATCGTTGCGGTACTTGCGCTGATTGCGACGGTACCGGTGTACCGCAGTCTGGGTAACGAGTTCATGCCGCCCCTGAACGAAGGCAGCATCCTCTACATGCCGACCGCGCTGCCGGGCATGTCAATCGCCGAAGCGACGCGGGTGCTCCAGACGATGGACCGGGAGCTTGCGAAATTCCCGGAAGTCGAGCGGGTGTTCGGCAAGGTCGGGCGGAGCACCAGCCCGACGGACCCCGCGCCGCTGTCCATGATCGAAACCAACATCATGCTCAAGCCTCAGAGCGAATGGCGCGAGGGCATGACCTGGGACAAGCTGATTGGCGAAATGGACGCAGCGATGCGCTTTCCCGGCATGCCGAACATCTGGTGGATGCCGATCCAGACACGCACCGAAATGCTCGCCACGGGAATTCGCTCTTCGCTCGGCATCAAGGTCTTCGGGCCGCAGCTCGAGACGATTGAAGCTACCGCTGTCGACATCGAGCGCGCCTTGCTCAAGGACGAACGGACAGCGCCTTTTACCCGCAGCGCATTCGCCGAACGCGCGACCGGCGGCTATTTTCTCGATTTCGACATCAATCGTGAAGCCGCCGCGCGCTTCGGTCTCAACATTGGCGACGTGCAGACCGTGATCGAAGCCGCCATGGGCGGCATGAAGGTGAGCGAAACCGTCGAAGGCCGCGAGCGTTACGGAATCCTGGTGCGTTACGCGCGCGAATACCGCGACAACATCGAGGCGCTGAAGCGCGTGTTCGTCACCACCTCCAATGGTGCCCAAATTCCGATCACCCAGGTCGCGGATATCCGGTTTCGCACCGGTCCGCCGGCACTACGCAACGAAGACGGGCAGCTCGTGAGCTTCGTGTTTGTCGACGTGAGCGAGCAGATCGGCATCGCGGATTATGTCGATCTGGCGCGCGAAGTCGTGGCCGACGAGGTCGAGATGACGCCGGGCTATCGCATCGAATGGGCCGGGCAGTTCACCTATTTCGAACGGGCCAAGGCGCGTCTTGCCGTGCTGGTGCCGCTCACTGTCTTCGTCATCTTTTTCATGTTGTACATGCACCGAAAATCAATGACCGAAACGCTGATCGTGATGACGGCCCTGCCCTTTTCGCTCATCGGCAGCATCTGGCTGCTGGCGGCGCTCGGCTACAACCTGAGCGTGGCAGTGGCGGTAGGCATGATCGCAGTAGCCGGTCTGGCCGTGGAGTTGGGCCTCCTGATGATGCTGTATCTTGACCTGGCGTGGCCTCGCGACCGCGACGAAGGATTGATCAAAAGCAGCCTCGATCTCACCGCCGCCATCACGGTGGGCGCCAGTCATCGCATCCGGCCTATGCTGATGACCGGCCTGGCGCTCTTCTTGGGCCTGGTGCCGATCATGTACAGCACCGGCAGCGGTGCCGACGTGATGAAGCGCATCGCCGCGCCGATGCTGGGCGGCGTGGGATCGGCGTTGTTTCTGGTGCTGATCGTATTTCCCGCGATTTTTTCCTTCTGGCGGGGCCGAGGCCTGTCCGCGCTGGTGCCGTTGCCGGCCGATCGCCGCACCACGGATACACCCGAGGATCGAGAGTGAAGGATTCTGGCCCCGGAAAAGCGGAGGTAACCGGCCGTGGATGAAGGAATTTCGCACTCTGGAATGTGGGGCCTCGCGCTCATCATGATCGTGGTGGCGTCTTGGATCTTTTATCGTTACTTCGCCCCCCGGAGCTGGCGGGAATGGACGGGGGCCGGGCTGGTTCAGGCGTTCATCGTCGCGTTGTATGCCGAGATGTATGGTTTTCCGCTGACGATCTATCTCATTGCGCGGTATACGGGATTCGATCGGGAGTACATCAGCGCCAACCTGTGGTCGACACTGCTGGGTGTGGGCCCAACGGGCATGTTAATTGCGATGATTATCGGCTACTCGCTTGTCATCGTGGGCATCGGCTTGTTCGCACAAGGCTGGCGTCAGGTGTATCGCGCTAGGGGAAAGGATCAACTCGTGACCGATGGGCTTTATCGCTTCGTCCGTCATCCGCAATACACTGGATTGTTCATCGCGCTTTTCGGCGAAGGCGTCGTGCATTGGCCGACTCTTTTCTCTGTCGGCTTGTTCCCGCTAATTGTTTTTGCCTACTACCGGCTTGCCAGGAGCGAGGAACGGAAGATGATTGAAGAATTTGGCGATGCTTACAGAAACTATCGGCGCCAAGTGCCCATGTTCATTCCGCTGCGCGGGCAACGGCGGCGCTTCGTCCGGACCTCATCGAATGCAGCGGAGCAGACAGAGGAGAACCACAGATGACTATCGGCCAGAAAAAGAGAACCCATCGCAAGCATTCCGTCGCGCTAGTAATCACGCTGATAGCAGGCGCCGCCATACTGATTGCAGCGGCCGGCATGTCGTTCTGGCAGCCAGCGACCTCGGTCGCTCAGGACGATTCGGATCTCGTTGTGTACAAACGTGCCGACTGCAGCTGCTGCAGCAAATGGGTCGCACACCTTCGGGAAAACGGGCTCGCCGTCACCGTGCGAACTGTGAGCAGCACTCTGCCAATCCAGGAGCGACTCGGGGTACCCGCTGTCCTTCGGGCCTGCCATACGGCTCAGGCCGGTGCATATTGGATTGAAGGTCATGTGCCGGCGGATCTCGTCAAAAGGCTGGTCACCGAACAACCGCAGGACGTGCGGGGTCTTGCCGTTCCGGGTATGCCGGTCGGATCCCCGGGCATGGAAGGACCGAATCCGGAGCCCTATTCCGTGATGCGTGTAAATCCCGAGGGTGCGGTCGATGTTTTTGCGACGCGCAGCGGGGCCGAGTAAATTTTACAAGCGTGGATTGTTTACCTTGACATCATGTGGCTGTCCTGCCGCTGCTGTACTTTCTGCCATACGCGGCCATGGTTTATTTCTGCTTGTTAGTGGATCAAGCACCTGCAAGCCGACGGATTCGAGGTCATCAGCCACGACGGCGGCATCCATGAAGCCAGAGCCGCTCTCGGTATGCCGATCCGGTACGGAGCATGCCACTCCGCCGAGATCGATGGCTTCGTGATCGAAGGTCATGTGCCGGCGCCGGAAATTCATCGTCTGCTTGAAGAGCGCCCGGATGCAATCGGGCTGTCGGTACCGGCAATGCCGCGGGGGCGCACCTGGCATGGACGGTCCGATCTACGGCAGTGCGCGCGACCCTACGACGTGCTGCTGGTCGAGCACGACGGCAGTGCGCGCGTATACCGATCGTATCGTTAGATGAGCGGGACCATCGTCAATTCAGGCAACGCCCAATGGCGTTGCCTTCACTTAGGAGAGACTTGATATGAAACACAGGGCTATCCCCCTTACAACCGCGGCCATCACAGCGCTCCTTCTGGCCGGCTGCGCTGAAGAGGCGCCGAACACAGGGAGCACCGGTCGAGAGTCGGGCGGCATGCGGAACATGCCGGGCATGCAGCAACCCGCGCAGGACGGCGCCGAGCACGTAGCCCAAGGCACTGTCAATTCTGTCGATGCGGCAAGCGACACGGTGAACATCTCTCATGAGCCTGTCGAGAGCATCGGCTGGCCGGCCATGACGATGAATTTTCAGCTGGCAGACCCGAATCTCGCGACACAGCTCAGGCCGGGCCAGCGCGTGGAGTTTACGTTCAGGGCGGCCGAGGGAAGCGCGACGGTCACCGACGTAAGCCCCGTCGACGAAACGGATTGAGTCTGTCGTACGTCGGGTAACCAGTCTTGGCTAGCGGAGGTGATCACCGCGCCGAGCAGGCCGCTGTGCAGGGCGGTCGTGAACACGTACAGCACGGAGACACCGTACCCGAGGCGTCCGTATATCAGTGCCCGCCAAAACAGCGCCGCACTGAAGAAGAAACTCGCGTGCTGGAAGGCGTGAAGCGCTTCACTGCGGAGCGCGGCTCGCAGAGAACGGGAGTGTGCCACGTCCAGAGGACCCGGCGTAAAGGAGCCAGACCGTAAGCGGTCCGGTCAGGGCGGTCCGGTCAGGGCGGTCCGGTCAGGGCGCGCCACGATCGGTCGCTGCGCACGCAAAAACGGTTTGCGCCTATCGCGGGCTCGCGCTGCCCTCGTACATGAATGTCACGGGGTTCGGCCGTTTCATATTCGCCGCCTACCTCGCCGCCGTTTTCACCGCCTCGGCAATCGGAGCGGGCATGGCCATACATGGCCTTTTTCGGTTGCTCGCGCTGATACCGGAGCCGAAGTCCGGGCGGGTGATGGAGCTGGCGCAGTTCAAAATCGATTACGTTTTTTTCCTGAATCTGGCCGCGATCGCGGTCACCGGCCTGCTGTTGTGGCTCGGTTGGGGTAAAAAGCGACGAGCAACATGACGGCTGACTGGACGAATGAACGCCGGAGCAAGCGATACCGGTCACTGACGGAGCAGGAACGATGATGGACTGTACGGGTACGGGCATGGGTACGGGCATGATGTTCGCCATGGGGCTGTTTTGGGCATTGGTGATCACCGTGCTCGTCCTGGCAGTTGCGGCGCTTGTTAAATATCTGCGATCAGGCAGAGGGTAAAGCTTTTGGGCCCGTGCGTGTCTGGTACGTTAATTGCATCGTAGTCGCTCCCAAAGAGGAGGCGCTTATGCACACATTACGACGACGACTGGACGGACTGTCCGATACTCGAGCAGCTGGTAGAGGACGATGGCACCACCAGCCTGCGCAGGCGCAAATTCGGTAATGCGTAGCCTGATCAAGTAGCCGTCGGGAAATTAGGCGTTGGATCGGGGGCTGTTTCAGCGGGCGTCCAGAAATCCGGAGATCAACCTGCTGCTGTTTGCGTTTTTACTGAACTTCGTTTGGGAAATGTGGCAGGTACCGTTCTATCGAGGAATGGCTTCAACCGATCATATCAAGGCGATTCGCCTGTGCACCCAAGCGAGTATCGGCGACAGCTTCATCACCGTGGCGGCTTTCTGGGGCGCCGCTTTGACGGCTCGATCGCGAGGGTGGCTACATAGGGTCGAGCCTGCGCCGTTGCTCGTCTATTTGACAATCGGAATATTAATTTCGACAGGGCTGGAGTGGCTCGCGATCGGCCCCTTGGAGCGTTGGAGCTACGCCCCGACAATGCCACAGCTGCCGCTTCTCGGTACCGGTGTGCTGCCGCTGCTACAGTGGATCGTTCTGCCTCCACTAATACTGTTTTTTGTTCGACGTCAGATCACCAGCTGACGTCGAACAAAGTAACGGCCGGTCTGGCACCTCGGCGCCATGACACGGACGGCTATGTGTCATCGACGCTTGTCAGGAAGAAAGCAAGGCAATGAAGAGCTCGCCTACCTCGCCGCCGTTTTCACCGTCTCGGCAATCGGAGCGGGCGTTGCCATACATGGCCTTTTTCGGTTGCTCGCGTTGATACCGGAGCCAAAGTCCGGTCGGGTTATGGAGCTGGCGCAGTTCAAAATCGATTACGTTTTTTTCCTGAATCTGGCCGCGATCGCGGTCACCGGCCTGCTGTTGTGGCTCGGTTGGGGTAAAAAGCGACGAGCAACATGACGGCTGACTGGACGAATGAACGCCGGAGCAAGCGATACCGGTCACTGACGGAGCAGGAACGATGATGGGTTGTATGGGTATGGATATGGGAATGGGAATGATGTTCGCCATGGGTCTGTTTTGGGTATTGGTGACTGCAGTACTCGTCCTGGCAGTCGTGGCGCTCGTTAAATATCTGCGATCAGGCAGGAGCTGAGCCTTTACGCCGGTGGCTGTCGGTATGTTAATTGCAGCGTCGCTCCCGAAGAGTCGAGGAACACTTATGCACGCACAGCAAATGATCCGAGCTCATCCACACGCCCAAGGGAAGGTAAACGACGCGCTGGTCCGCTGCATGGACGAGTGCTATGACTGCGCGCGTACGTGCATATCGTGCGGTGATGCCTGCCTCGGCGAAGAGACTGCCAGACATCTCGCGCGGTGCATCAGGCTGACGTCTGCAGCACCACGGGCGCCATAGCAACGCGACTCACTGGAATGAACGAGGAAGTCGTGCTCAGCATGCTCGACGCCTGTGCCGTGGTGTGTGGGATACGCGGTGAAGAATGCGAGCGACACGCCGGCGAGCATGAGCATTGCCGGATCTGCGCCGCATCCTGCCGATCCTGTGCCGACGCTTGTCAGGAAGCGAAACGGACAACAAAGAGCTAAGCATTGCCACCGCCAGCGGCACTACAAACACTGTAGCTTTTACTGTGCGGGATGCCAGTATGTAAAAACTACAAGGGCGCAGCAGCAGGTACACGCTCGCGCTGACGGTTCGGCGGCTCAAGATCAGCGGGCGCACCTTCGCGGCCGACCCAATTTGCTGTACAAGTGTTCAGCAGCAGCCCCGCCGATCCAGGGAGTCCGCCCATTCATCAACCTCCCGCTCCGCCGTGTTCTCCGAAATCCCGTAGGTCTGCTGCAGCTCTGAGACGAGCTGCGTGCGTTGGCCAGCGATCTGGTTGAACCGATCCTCCCTTATATTTCCCCATTTCTCTTGGAGCTCCCCGCGCAGATTACTCCAGTTACCTTCTACTCGACCCCAGTCCATGCGAACCTCCTGCTTTGCAAAATGCCCCCGCTGTTAGGATTGACTGCGGGTGGGCCCGGTCGTTCCGTACCGGCTGCGCGTGTAGTTCTTAGCGAGGGTGGTGTAAAACCAGCCCACGGGTCGAACACCAACTGGTCTCAAATCAGCGTCTCCAGCAGCTCAAGCGCCGGCGCGACCCGGATCCCGTCCGGTGTACGGTAGTTCTTGCAACCGACCGCGGGAACTTCCACGTCTCCGCCGCCGGAAACCGGGCGTGCAGATAACGTAAGCCCTTGTCCACTTCCGCGTCCGACCATTTGCACTCCACGAACTGTATCGGCCGACCCCGTTCGGTAATCACAAAATCCACTTCGCGGCCGTCGGTATCGCGAAAGAAGCACAAATCGACATCGCGTCCGGAGGCATCCTGCTCGAAGTGCACCCATTTCAGCAGGTGAGACGCCACCAGATTTTCGAAATTCGCGGCATCGTCCGGCACCAGCGTCCAGGCCATTCGATAATGCTTCTGTTCCTTCTTGACAACGCGAATGCGTGGTGCGCCGAACGGGGCGACCGTCGTACATGCCCTTGAGGAAATTGCGCCACGTCCATACTTGTGGATCTCATCGAAGACCCACAGGCGCACGGGCGGCAGCTCGCCCTTGAGAATTTTCTCGCGATGCTTCCGCGACATCCCAGTTGAGGTAGCCGGCTGCAGCGCCAGGCAGTCCGCGCGCAAGCGTCGTCTTGCCGACCTGGCGCGGGCCCGCGACGAACACCATTTTTTTCGCCAGGTCGCGGCGCACCTGCGGCACCAAACATCGGGACAGCTCGGCCATCCCGACCGAGGTCACAGTGACTTTGGCCATCTGTCAAAATTCACCGTCCTTGTTTTGCCTACCTATACAATTAACCGGGCGCGTGGCAGCCAGGCAGCCGGGCGATCGCTTCTGCCAGGCGCCCGCACCTTTGCGTGGCACGGGCTTTGCATGATTTCGCCGGGTGAAACCCGAGCAAGAGATCGTCATCGTAACCGGCAGCAGCGGCTATATCGGATCGGGCGTCGTGAACGAGCTGGCCGCCGATTACCGGGTGCTTGGTTTCGACCGCAAGGCGGCGCCCCATCCGCCGACCGGATCCGAATTCATCGAAATCGATCTCACCGACATCAAAAGCGTCCGCGCTGCATTCGAACAGGTAAAGGCGGTACACGGCACGCGCATAGCTTCCGTGATTCACCTGGCCGCCTACTTCGACCTGACCGGCAAACCGGATCGGGCTTATGAAGCCGTCACGCTCGGCGGCACACGCAAGCTGCTCGACTGCCTGGCCGCCTTCGACGTCGAGCAGTTCGTCTTCGTCAGCACCATGCTCGTGCACGCCGCCACCCGGCCCGGCGGGCGGATCGAGGAATCCTCTCCCATCGATCCGAAGCTGCCGTATCGTGCATCGAAGGCGCGGACAGAACAGATCGTCCGCGATGAAGCTCGCGGCATGCCGATCGTGATCCTGCGGCCGGCCGGCGTTTACGACGAAGGCTGCCATTCCGCGTTTCTCGCCAACCAGATCGCGGGCGTCTACGAGCGGCGCCTGATCTCGCACTTCTATCCCGGCGATCTCGCCACCGGTCAATCCTGGCTGCATCTCGAGGACCTGATCGACGCAACGCGGCGCACGGTCGATGGGCGCACCGGGTTGCCGGACCCGAGCGTGATGCTGCTGGGTGAAGACGACGTGATGGGTTACGGCGAAATTCAGGGGGAGCTGGGGCAGCTGATCCACGGCGAGAACTGGAAGATGATTTCCATTCCGACGGAACTCGCGCACTCCGGCGCCTGGGCGCAGGAAGCGATCTTCGACCAGGACGAGTTCCAGAAGCCTTGGATGGTGACCATCGCGAACGACCACTACGAGCTGGACATCGGGCGTGCCCGCGAGCTGATCGACTGGTCGCCGAAATATTCGCTGCGGCAGTGCCTGCCGGCCATCGTGGAGAAACTGAAGGCCGATCCATTCGCCTGGTACAAGGAGAACAAGCTGAACGCCGCGCGCGTAGCGCAGGACAAAGTGGAAACGGCCGAAGGCAAAGCAGCAGCTCGTGATCACGGGGAAGCGCATGAACAGATGCGCAAACATATGGACATGATGTCCCGGATGCACTTCGACATGCTCTGGGTTCATTTCGCTGCGATGATGCTGGGACTCTGGCTCGCGTTGAGCCCGTTTGCGTTCGGTACGTTCGGCGAGCAGCAATTCTCCGAAGCTGTGCAGCGCGTGACCGCGGAGCGCGAGCTCTGGAATGCGGACCTGAGGAATCTGCTGACCGCCTGGAACGACGTGATCGTCGGACTGCTGATCATGCTCTTCGCCGCGCTTTCGCTGTCCCGGCGTGGCGGTTTGGCTCAATGGGCCAACGCAGGCTTGGGGGTCTGGTTGCTGTTCGCGCCGATCGTGTTCTGGACACCCAGCGCCGCGGTTTATGCCAATGACACGTTCGTGGGCGGATTCCTTATCGCCTTTACGATCCTGATTCCGATGATGCCCGGCATGAGCCACGAGGGCATGATGGATCCGTCCGAGATGCCGCCCGGCTGGACCTACTCACCGTCGACGTATCTGCAACGCATCCCCATCGTCGCACTCGGCCTCATCGGCCTCGTACTCGCCCGCATACTCGCGGCCTACCAACTCGGCCACGTCAGTTCGGTCTGGGAGCCGTTCTTCCCCGGCGACGGGGGTGAAAACGGCTCCGAGTTCATCATCACGTCGGAGGTTTCGAAAGCCTGGCCGATCGCCGACGGCGGGTTGGGCGCGATCACCTACATGTTCGAGGTACTCATGGGCCTCATGGGCGGGCGCAGCCGCTGGCGAACCATGCCCTGGATGGTTCTCCTGTTCGGGATCGTGGTCGTGCCGCTCGGCGTGGTCAGCATTTACTTCATCATCATTCAGCCAATCGTCATCGGCACCTACTGCACGATCTGCCTGATCACGGCGCTCGGCATGCTCCTCATGATTCCCTTGTCGCTGGACGAGCTCGTGGCG
>JBBDSK010000240.1:11886-19748 GCA_040904985.1 Woeseia sp.
CAGTTCCTGGTCGCCAACACCCGGCGTGGGCGGCCGTTCTGGCGCTCGTTTTTCCGCGGTGATGCCCTGCCGGGAGGATCCAAGGACGACCGACCGGGATTCAGAGATCCGGTCCGAGCGGCTGCAGCCTCCGCGGTTCGGGGCGTCAACGTGCCCTGGACGCTGTTGGCAAGCAGCGCGATCGGCATATGGCTCATGTTCAGCCGGCTGGTATTCGATACCGTTCCGCCGCTTGCCGATAGCGATCACCTGGTCGGCGCCCTCGTTTTGACGACCGCCGTCATCGCGATGGCGGAGGTCGCCCGGCCGCTGAGATTCCTCAATGTCCTGTTTGGCCTCTGGCTCGTCATCTCGCCATGGATGCTGGAAGGCGGGCAGCTCGGAGGTGCGATTTCGGCGGTGGTGTCGGGACTCGTCCTGATCGGCTTGAGCCTGCCGCGGGGCCGGCGCAGCATGGAACACTATGGGCAATGGGATCGGCTGATCGTATGATGGTGCCGATCCGCCAGGTTGCCGATGGGGCAAGCCTCTCAGGCCGCCCTGGCCGTGCGGATGCGGAAAGCCCCCTGCATTTACCTCGCGGCCGGCCGCCTTCAGCTTTCACAAGCGCCTACCTTGCAAGGAGAAGTCCCATGTGCAAATTATGCACCGCAACATTCGCCGCCATACTCGTCACCGCCGCCGCTTCGATGCTCATGGCTCAGGAAAGGGAGCCCCGGATGGAAATGATGCAGAAGGGCGGCATGCAGATGATGAAGAAAATGGATGCCGACGAGAACGGCGAGATTTCGAAGGGGGAATTCGTGCAGGCTCATGAAGAGATGTTTGCCTCCATGGACAAGAACGGCGATGGCAAGCTGGATCAGGAGGAGCAGACGGCGATGATGGAAAGGATGCGACGCCACAAGATGGAGGGCATGGACCACGATTAGAGATACCAGAGCGATGGCGCCGTTGAGAGTACATCCGGTGGTGCGCCGAAGCGCACGAGCATAGCGATAGTCGAATTCAGATTTCGACGACGCTCCCTCGTCCCTATTGCACTTCGAAGGTTAAAAGTTGCCCAGTCAGATTCATAAGGCGTACACCTCCCGAGTGGTGGAAAGGGCGTCGCAGCCGAGCAGATAGCGGCTTCGAAGTCGGTGATTCAGCGGGTAGCAATAGCGCCGGTCGGCGAGCATGAAATCACCTTCTTGACAGTATGTCTCGACATTGTCGATTATTGTGAGGCGGGATCTTGCGGGTCTGTCCAACAACTTGCATGGAGCCGCATTCTGCGAAAATCCCAGCACCAGCCGCCTCGTAGCGGGTCATACAGTCGGTAACCTGCGGCAGGCGCAAAACGTTCCTCTCTATCCATGTCCCTCGCTCGCGCCGGCCATGGTGTGGGTGCTGCGGCACTGGCTAAGAGGCAGCTGGCGGAATAACGGGCTTCAGCAAGCGCCAGACGGGACACGACACCTTGAAACTAGCTACGCCAAGGGAGCCTGGCTGATGTTTTTCGAGCGCATAAAGACTCCGGGAATCGCGCATGTGGCCTACGTCCTCGCGGATGACGGCGATGCGGCGCTGGTGGATCCGCGTCGCGACGTGGAACAGTACCTGGACGTCCTGAACGAGAACGGCCTGACTCTGCGATACGTGCTCGAAACTCACCGGCAGGAGGACTTCGAGATGGGTGGCGCCGCGCTGCGCCGCCTGATCGGAGCCAAAATCGTGGCCGGCGACCATGAAAACTTCGCCCATGCCGATATTCGGCTCTCGGAAGGCGAAGAGGTGCAGCTTGGCGGGCTGAAATTGCGCGGGCTTCATACGCCCGGCCACACCCCCGAGAGCATGTGCTATGCCGTCTTTCTGGCCGATAGCCCGGAACACGCGTGGGGCGTCTTCACGGGCGATGCGCTCTTTGTTGGAGACACTGGCCGAACCGACCTCGCCGACGCCGACAAGACGGCCGAAAACGCCGGTGTGCTGTACGACGTAGTTCACGGAAAGGTCTTCCCGCTCGGCGACCAGGCCCATGTCTTTCCCGCACACGGCGCAGGTTCCGTGTGCGGCGGCAACGTCGCCGATCGGGATCATTCGACGATCGGCATCGAGCGGGCGTCGAATGCGGCGGCCGTGATGACGCGGGATGCGTTTGTGCGGCACAAAGTGCACGAGCGCGTCGCGCGGCCACCATACTTCACACTTATGGAAGAGGTAAACCGGGAGGCCGGTCGCCCGCTCGACGAGCGGCCTGTATCCTGGCTGCAGCCGGCGCAATTCCAGGAACGATGCCGCGACGGCATCGTTATCGATACGCGTGACCCGGAGGCTTTCGCGGGCGGCCATCTTCCGGGTTCGTACAGCATCTGGCTGGAAGGCTTGGGGCGGTACGGAGGTTGGCTCCCAAGCCAGGCACCTATCTATCTCATCGTCAATGGACCGGCGGAGCTGGTCGAAGCGCACCTCGCCCTGGCGCGCATCGGCCGCGACGACATTGCCGCCACCGTTGCGGGCGGCTTTGAGGCCTGGCGTGACGCGGGGCTCCCGATCGAGATGTCCGGAACTATTGTGCCCCAGGGGCTGAAGGCCGCCAGCAATCAATACACTGTCCTTGATGTCCGGGAGATCAGTGAGTTCGAGGACGAAGGCCACATCCGTAACGCGCGGCACATCTTTGTCGGTGAACTGGAGAAATGGCTTGGCGAATCGGGCCTCGAGAAAGATGCGCCGCTGGTCGTCACCTGCAGCGTCGGCCACCGGGGCAGTCTTGGGACCAGCATCCTCAGGCGCAACGGGTATTTGAACGTGTTCAACCTATTGGGTGGGATGACGGCTTGGCGCAAGTTGCAATTTCCGGTCGAGAAAGGACCCATCGCGACGCCGGCGCCGGTCGGTTAACAGCAGGCATGTCCTTGGACCAGCTTTGCATGCATCGACGATCGCCACCACCAAAGCAGATAGTGCGACTTCGCAGAGGAGGAAGTGGATGAAAGACCCCATCACAGTGAACGAGCGTTTCGTTGTCGGGCGAGATCAGCCGAGAGCAGAAGACTTGAGCGGCCTGGCCAGACGTGGCTTCAAATCGCTTGTCAACCTGCGGACACCTGGCGAGGAAGGTCAGACGATGTCACCGGAGGAGGAGGGTGAACAAGCGGGCAAGGCGGGCCTAGCCTACACCCACATCCCGGTTTCAGGAGACGATATGCGCCCGGAAGTCGTCGACCAGTTTCGGGATGAGGTCTCGGCCTTGCCGGGTCCGGTGTTTGTGCACTGCGCATCGGGCAAACGATCCGGCGCATTCACGATGATGCACGTGGGCATAGAGAGGGGAACGCCGGGAGAGGAAGTCATCGAGAAGGCCCTAAACATGGGATGCGACTGCGAAACGCCGGAGCTAAAGGACTTCGTCCGGAACTATGTCGACGAGAGGCGCGCATAACGAGAACTCCGACCGGAAAATTTGGTGGACGTGCCGGAACCGGGAGATCAGATGGTTTCAGATTGCCAGCGGGTGGGCTTCTGTCGCGAATGGTACCGATGGCGCTGGCGGCGTTCCGCGGCGGGATCTTCACTGGCTGGCTTGGCCGGTCGGCGTACGCTATTAGCGTGACACGATGCCATGCGAACGACGAACAGGTGATGACGGGGAGCGGAATATGATGGAGAAGATGGGTGGCATGTGGCTGGTCTGGCTCCTCGTCATTGTCGTCCTGGTCCTCGCGGCGGTGGCGCTGGTGAAGTACCTGAAACGGTAGTGGTGCCCCGTACGGTATTGAGGGCCAGAAGAAATGGTTTTTGCCTGGTGCGGCACCCGGACCCCGCCAGCTGCATTTGGCTTCCCCGGGTGTTACGGCCGCGGCAGCCCGACAGACCTCCCCCTGAGTTGGCGGCGGTTCGAGATCACCCGGACGCTCTCCGAAGAATGGGCCCGGCGGTGGGCTATACGTCTGGGCCGAGCATTCTGCTCAAGCGATCGTCGGTGTGGCGGCATTCTGGCAGCGTTTATCGCCGCATAAAAGCGCCGAAGCCTGGAACTCCCTGTTGGCTTCTTGGATGTTTGATTCTGCCGAACCGATCCCGGCTCAACTCGTTAGGCGTGATACAGCGCCTTCGTGACGCGTCGAGAATGATTCCAATTTGAAGGACAGCTATCATGCAGAGAATTCCCAAACCGGCAGTCGCCGCCGTGCTGACGGTTGGGCTCCTCGGCATTGCGCCGGGCTTTGCCCAGATCGCGACGCCGGATGCGCCCCAGCGACCGATGATGCGGGGCGGGGATACGCAAGCCGGCATGATGCAGGGCGACAACATGCGCGGCGGCGGCCGCGATTGAGCCGCCAGAGGATAATGACGAAAAGTTGCGATAGCAGCTATCGCTTGCGGAAGTCGTCGCGCGTGGAGCAGGATCCGCGGTGATCGCGGCATCGATTGTCGAGAGGAGCGTCGACCAAGGTCAGCATCGGTGTTCCCTGTGGCCGTGTGCCGGCGGGCGGACCCGGTCGCGGACCATTCCCCACTGAAGCTGCTCTTAGAGAGGAAAGAATGATCTTCCGCCAGCTTTTCGAGCCCGAATCGTCCACCTACACCTATCTCCTCGGCTGCCGTGACAGTGGGCAAGCCGTTCTGCTTGATCCCGTGCTCGAGACCCTCGACCGCGACTTGGCAGCTGTCCGGGAACTAGGATTCCGGCTCGCGTACACGCTAGAGACGCACATCCACGCCGACCACCTGACCTCCGCCTGCCGGCTGAGAAGCCTCACGGGCTGCAAGGTCGCCTATCCGGCGATGGACGGTCTACCGTGCGCCGATATTGGCGTTGCCGAGGATCGGCCGCTCACCGTCGGGAGGTTTACATTCCGGCCGCTGTTCACGCCTGGTCACACCGACACACACCATAGCTATCTTATCGACCAAGGAGGTTTGCTCCGGGTATTCACGGGCGATGCCCTGCTCATTGATGGCTGCGGTCGCACGGACTTCCAGAGCGGGGATGCACCCGCCCTTTACCGGTCTGTCCACGAGAAAATCTTTGCGCTGCCCGATGATACGCTGGTCTATCCAGCCCACGACTACAATCACCGCCACGTCTCGACGGTAGCGCAGGAGCGCGAGCGCAATCCCCGCCTCGGGGGCGGCAAGACGCTGGATGCGTTCATCGCGATCATGGCGGGTCTAAACCTGCCCTATCCCAAGAAGATCGACATGGCGGTGCCCGGCAATCGGCTGTGCGGGGAATGCCCGGGCGACGCGCTGGAGAATCTGCATCGACTCCGTGGCAAGTCGGTGCAGGGATAAGTCCGGCAGAGCCGGACGCGCACCGCAGCGCCCACGTTGCCAGGGGTCCGGTAAAACGCCGGATGACGTCGGCGTCATGCGTCGTCGTCCGCCAACGCGCGCCGGGCCGGGAGGATTCCGCGCTCCTCATAGTAACGCAACGCAGAAGACCGTAGTCCCGTACGCCGCGCAAGCTCACCGTTCGAAAGCATAGTCGCCATGCACCTATGCTTTCACCTCGAGTCAATCCATAGATGTACGGTTCCCGTCGAGGCAAGAAGCGACCAGAAGAATGCGCCGGAGTTCACCCTGCGGACGGATGAATCGCCACCCGAGAACGGATCGCAATTGCGTAGATCGGAGCGGACGTGGACGCAACTCGTGATGCCTGGTCGCCGGATTTGTCCGTGATTTCATGAGTGATTCGTACGGCGCCTCGCAGCGCGAGCGAGATCGGGCACTCGTCCGCAACTTCGTGGGCGGCATCGGCCAATTCGGTATCGTCTAGTCCCTCGAGTGCCTCAGCCGACGCGCTCAAATGAGACGACTGGATCCGGATTCCGCCGGAGCCCTTCTCTGCGGTAATGGTGGCGTCAACGGTGATTCGCCGTGCACGTCCTCCTCGTCGCCCTATCAGCGAGCGCACGCCGATCCCGTAACAGCTTGCCTGTGACGCAGCGAGGAGTTCTTCTAGAGTGCTCATACCGGGAGGATCGCCGGAGACACTCGAAGCCTCACCGGCACGGCAAAGGCGCTGCTGCCGACGCTTACCTGGCCGCTACCGCTCGTCAGCTCACCGTCGCATTTTTTTTGAGCTCCGCGCGTCTGGAGAAAGTGACCATGATAATGCTCTCCGCGAGACCAAAGCTCAAACTTACGAATTCAAGTCCACTTGAAGTCAAGCCCAGGGAGAGAGGATCGGCATGGAAGCCTCCGGGGAAGCTTCCGGCCAACTCGCCATCAAAAAAGCAGGCGCTTCGACAAGGCTGCCGACGCGGCGACTGGGCTCTGGCAGTCCGCGCCGACCGACCTGGTGGTGCACGGCTCGAGCTATCGCACCCGAGCCGCTTGCATCTGCCGCCAAGCCGCCCCCAATACCCGGAAGGCGGAACGCAGGAACAGCAGAAGCAAGGCGGTGGCGATCACGATGTCCGGCCATCCCGAGCCGAACGACCAGACCGCCACTGCCGCCAGGATGACGGCCAGCCCCTCCATGACGTCGTTGCGGGAGCATTCCCAGGCAGAGGACATGTTCACGTCACCGTGCCGAAACGGCGTGAGCAGGCGGAGACAGACGAGATTCGCACCGAAATTGACCACTGCCGCAAGCCCCATCGTTTCGACCAACGGTACCTCGGGATTCAAGAGGCGCCACGCGATCTGAACACCGACGGCGATAGCGGCACCGAGAATCAGTACGCCCTTGAACAGGGCGACCCTCGCCTTTGCGACGCTCGCGGCGCCGACCACGGCAAAGCTGACGGCATACGTCGCGGCATCGCCGAAGTTGTCGAGTGCGCCGGAAAGCAGGGACGAGGATCCGCTCAGGAACGACGCGGCAATCATCATCGCGAAGGTCGCCACGTTGATCACGAGGACAACCACAAGCACCCGCCGCTGGCTTCTGTGCAGCGCCGCCGTATCAAGTGTGGTCTGACAGCAACGGTCGTTCATGATCTGGTAAACACGCTGCAGTTCACGCCAAATTCCGTCACGCAGGCCTCGGAGCAAACATGATGATCGCCATGCCGGTGATTGCAACGGACACGCCAATCAGATCCCACGGTCCCGGCCGCTCCCCATCGACCACCCACATCCAGAGAATCGCAACGCTTACGTAAACGCCGCCGTATGCGGCGTACACACGGCCAGCGGCGGTCGGATGCAGGGACAGGAGCCAGGCGAACAGCAGCAGAAACCCGGTTGCCGGAAGCAGCAGCCACGCGGAACCGTCTTTCCTTAACCACAGATACGGCAGGTAGCAGCCGATGATCTCGGCCACTGCTGTTACCACGAATAGCGCGAATGTCTTGACAAGAAGCACTGAAGACTCTCCCGATCGGATCTCAGGAAACAGGTTCCGGCGTTTGCCGTCCGGCGCCGTGAAAGATCCTGTAAAGCGCGGGCAACACCAACAGCGTCAGGGTAGTGGATGAAACGATCCCGCCGATGACGACCGTAGCAAGCGGCCTCTGCACCTCAGCACCGGTTCCAACGTTAAAAGCCATCGGCACGAATCCCAGGCTGGCGACCAGCGCCGTGATAAGGACGGGCCGGAGGCGCTTCATCGCCCCTTAGGATGGCTTCCTCGAGCCTGCTTGATGAAGCATAGCATCACGACGCCATTGAGCACGGCCACGCCGGAGAGCGCGATGAATCCGATACCCGCCGAGATCGAAAACGGCATGTCCCGAAGGGCGAGGGACGCGACGCCGCCGGTCAGCGCCAGCGGCACTCCGGTGAAGACGAGCGCCGCATCACGCGCTGATCCGAATGCGCTGAACAACAACCCGCAAATAAGCAGCAGCGTCACCGGCACGACGATCGCGAGGCGTTTCGATGCGGCTATCAGCTGCTTGAATGTCCCGCCGTGTTCTATC
>JBBDSK010000241.1:0-19472 GCA_040904985.1 Woeseia sp.
AAGCGTCCCGGGACACCGGTCCCGGGACGCCGGGAGCAGAGCCTGTTGCGCTCCAGCGGCACCTCCCGGCGCATTCACGGCGTCGCCGTCAGCATTCCCCCAACACTGTTATCATCTGCGTTCTTCTCCAGTAGCGGCCGGGGCCTCCCCGGGGACCTCGACCGGCGCCTGAAATGAGCCGAGATGCCGCCCGCCCGCGCCTGTCCCTGACGGGCGGGATGCGGAAGGCACAGCAACAGGGAATCCTCGATCGATGAAAGAATCCATAGCGAAAATTTTCGTAGCCGCATTCTGCGTGACGACGGTGGCGGCCTGTGACGCGAGCAAAACGGTTGAAGTCGAAACGGCGCATGCCGAAATAAATCCGCTTCTTGCCGACTGGACCGGGCCTTACGGCGGCGTTCCGGCTTTCGATCGCATGGTTTTGTCCGACCTGAAGCCGGCGCTCGAGCGCGGCATGGAAATGCGCCTGGTGGATATCGACCTGATCGCCAGTAACCCGGAGGCGCCGACTTTCCAGAACACGATCCTCGCCCTGGAGCGAGAGGGCGAGATGCTGGACCGGGCGCTGACCTACTACGGCATCTGGCGCTCGAGTCTTTCGACCCCGGAATTCCGGGACATCCAGGAGGAGATGACGCCACGGCTGGCGGCGCACTTTACTTCCGTAATCCAGAACGAGGCGCAGTTGGACCGTGTACGCGCGGTTTACGAAAGCGATGAGATGCAAAGGCTGCGCCCGGACCAGCAGCGACTGGTGCAGCTGGTCTACGACCGTTTCGCAGCGAACGGCGCTGCGCTGGAGGGCGAGGCAAAGGCCCGCTACGCCGAAATCGACGAACGGCTGGCCGGCCTTTACACGCAGTTTGCCAACAACGTTCTGGCCGACGAGGAAAAGTACGTACTTTGCGTTAGCGACGATCAGCTGGGCGGCTTGCCGGCTTCTTTCGTACAGGCGGCAAGGGCCGCCGGCGAGGAGCGCTGCGCGGCAGGGGAATACGCAATAACGAATACCCGCTCGTCCATGGATCCTTTTCTCACTTATTCCGAGGAGCGCGGCCTGCGCGAAAAGGTCTGGCGCAGCTATTACAACCGCGGGGATAACGGCGATGAGAATGACAACAACGCAGTCATATCCCGAATACTCGAGCTGCGTCACGAGCGCGTCGCTCTGCTCGGCTACGACAACTACGCCGAGTGGCGCCTCGAGGATCGCATGGCGGAGACGCCGGAAAATGCGTTCGAGTTGCTTCATGCGGTATTGCCGGCGGCTCTCGCGCGGGTGGACGAGGAGATTGCGCACATGCAGTCAATTGCGGACACGCGCGGTGACGCCATCGAAATAGAGGCCTGGGATTATCGCTACTACGCCGAGCTCGTCCGGAGGGACCGGTACCAACTCGACTCGGACGAGGTCAAGCAATACCTGCAGCTCGACAAGTTGCGTGAAGCGATGTTCTACGTCGCCGGCGAGCTGTTCGGCTTCGCCTTTGCACCGGTGCCCGATGGTTCGGTTCCCGTGTTCCATCCGGACGTCAAGGTCTGGGAAGTGACGCATAAGGCGAGCGGCGATCATGTGGGGCTCTGGTATCTCGATCCTTTTGCGCGCCCGGGCAAACGCTCCGGCGCCTGGGCAAGCTCCTACCGGAACCACTCCACCTGGGATGGCAGAGAAACGGTTTTGACTTCCAACAACTCAAACTTCATCAAGGGTGAAACCGGGAAGCCGGTGCGTATTTCCTGGGACGATGCCGAGACATACTTCCATGAGTTCGGTCATGCGCTGCATGCGCTGTCTTCCAACGTTGCCTACCCGACGCTCAACAGCGGCGTTCGCGACTACACGGAATTCCAGTCGCAGTTACTGGAGCGTTGGCTGGCCACGGAGCCGGTGATACAGAATTACCTCGTTCACTGGGAAACCGGAGAGCCCATTCCCGACGAGCTGGTTGAGAAGATCCGGAATGCGGCGACGTTCAACCAGGGTTTTCAGACGACGGAGTACCTGGCATCGGCGCTGGTGGACATGATGTACCACACGGCGGATCCTTCGGAAATCGACCCGGATTCCTTCGAGCGCAAAGCACTGGCGCAGCTCGGGATTCCACGGCAGATACCGATGCGGCATCGCTCGACGCAATTCGGCCATATCTTTTCCGGGGAGGGCTACTCGGCCGGCTATTACGGCTACATGTGGGCCGACGTATTGACCGCGGACGCGGCGGAGGCGTTCGCCGAGGCTTCCGGCGGTTTCTATGACGAAGACGTCGCAGCACGGCTGGTCGACTATTTGTTCGCGCCGCGAAATTCGCTGGATCCCGCGGAGGCATACCGTCTCTTCCGGGGACGCGGCGCTGCAGTAGAGGCGCTGATGCGCGACCGCGGTTTTGCGGCAGAGGGCACTTAGCCAGAGCCTTTCGGGGCAGGTGAGGCATGGGACGAGGAGCAGTCCTTATCGCTCAAAGCACGCCGATGCGCTCGGTTAGTACTTCGATAAGGCCCTGGTGGCGGGATGCCTGCCGTTTTCAGAATTCAGAAAGAATTAAGCCCCGCCTCGGCGGTCTCACACAGCAGGATGCGAAGCTTCCCGAAATCTGTGCGAACCTGCTGATGGAGACGTCTCAATGCAGTCCGGTTTTCCGCGGTTACTAGCCGCAATCGTCGCGGTTTTTCTCGCGCTGTGCGCCTTCCCTTCTTTCGCGGACACGCGAATTGCCGTCCTCGAGTTCGAACTGAACGATTTGACCCCGATGCCGCGCACACCGGCCGAGCTGGAGCGTACCGCCTCGATTGCGCCGACGTTGAGAGATGCCCTCTCGCAAAAGAGCGGATATGAGCTGACGGTGATCGATGCTGAAGCGCAGGCAGATGCTGACGCCTCCTTCGGCTATCTCTTTGATCGACCGGAGCTTGCAGCCGAGCTCGGCAAACAGTTCGGAACGGACTGGGTTGCCGTCGGTCGGCTGCACAAGCCGAGCTTCCTGTTCGCATACCTGAAGGTGCACCTCGTCAATGTCGAAACCGGGCGAGTCGCCGGCGATTACGTGGTCGAAATCAAGGGTGCCGGTGAGAAAGTTGTGCGGCGGGGGGCGAAAAGCCTGGCGGAACAGATCGACGAGACGATCAGGGGAGCGTCGGAGACGCGGTGATTACCTGCCGGGGCGTCAGCACTTCCCCCGCGATTACCCGCCGCGGTTAGACATCGGTGGGACCGGGCCGCTTTTTCCGGGGGAACTCCTGCCCGAACAGCGGTTATCCGCTGCAGGAAGTGCGCGGGTCGTTCATCGACCGCATGACCTGTTCGACCACGCCAGGCAGATCGGGAATCCAACGCAGCACGATGAGCAGGTCGTTGCACTCGTCGATGTAGATATAATTTCCGCCGAAGCCGGCAGCCCAGTAGGCCGACTCGGGCGCTGCCGGAATTCTTTTACGCCCGGTATTGAGCCACCAGAGGTAGCCGTAGTCGGGCTGCGCCGCGGACGGTTCTCGCATTCGTTCGAACCAGCTTGCCGGCAGCAGACGCTCTCCGGCCCACTCACCCCGGTTGAGCATCAGCAGCCCGAAGCGCGCATGGTCGCGCGTACTGATAACAAGTCCCCCGCCAAAATGCCCGCCGCCCGAAACCGACTGGATTTTCAGCCCGTCAAGCTCCACCCAGGAATTTTCATAGCCGTACCAGCGCCAGGTGCTCGAAGCACCGATCGGCCGCATGATCTCGCGAAGAAGCACCTGGGGCAGCGGCTCGCGCAGGACCTGCAGTAAACCCAGCGCAAGCAGGTTCACGCGCACGTCGTTGTACTTGAAACGGGTTCCCGGCTCATAAAGCCGGCGCCGCGGCCATTGCTCCGGGTCGTCGCCCTCGGGCCTGTCGGCCCAGTCGTGGATGTCCCATAATTCGCCGGACCAGTCGGAGGTCTGCTGCAGCAGGTGATGCCATGTGATCACTCCGTTGTGCTCCCCGTCAAACAGCGGGTCGGGGATATAAGCCGCGGCGCGGTCATCAGCGGAACGAATGAGCCCGTCGCGAATGGCGATAGCTGCGATCATCGACAGGTAGCTCTTCGCCACACTGAAGGTCATATCCGTCCGGTCGACGTCTCCCCATTCGGCTACGATTCGCCCGCCCCGGACGACGACCCCGCTGTCGCCGGCCCGGTTTTTCGTCGGTCCGAGAATGCGAAAGTCCGGCTCGCGCGGCGCGAAGGCATCGTGGATGACCTGATGCAAATCGGCCGGCTCAGTCTCGGCCCCGGACCGCGCGAAGGAAACGGCGTGTTGCAGGCTAACGGAATCGAAACCGGCAAGCTCGGCCTCAACGTGCTCCCAGATATGCGGCGCGGGGAAGTACTGCGCGTGCGCGTGAGCGGCCGGGAGCAGCAGTAACAAAAAGGCCGGCAGTGCAGCGGTAGGCATGATGTGTAATTCTACACCCCGGAGAAAGCTCGCGGAGCGGCTTTGTGCAGGGGGAACGCTCGACAAGCGTCATGGCGCTGACGGCGATGGCAATGTTTGCCTTTGCGGGGAACTCGCTGCTGTGCAGAGTGGCTCTCGAGCATACTGCCGTTGATGCGGCAACGTTCACCACGATTCGCGTCATCTCCGGAGCGTTGACTCTGTGGTTTCTCGTGCGGCTGCGCAGCACTTCGCGCGTTGGCGCGGGCAACTGGACGTCGGCTCTTGCACTGTTCGTGTATGCGGCGGGCTTTTCCTTTGCCTACCTGAGCCTGTCCGCCGGTTCCGGCGCCTTGCTGCTCTTCGGCGCAGTTCAGGCTACGATGATCGGCTATGGCCTCTTCAAGGGGGAGCGGCTGCGGCGGCTACAGGTCCTTGGGCTCGTCCTGGCGGTCGGAGGTCTTGTGGGGCTGCTGCTGCCCGGGCTTTCAGCTCCGCCGCTTTCGGGCTCGTTGCTGATGGTGGGCGCGGGTATCGCCTGGGGTGTCTATTCGTTGCGCGGGCAAGGTGCGGGAGATCCGCTCCGCGTTACTGCCGGAAACTTTTTGCGTGCAGTCCCTGTAGCCGCGGCGCTAAACATCCTGATGCCGGGCGAGATTTCACTGGATTTGACCGGGTTCTGGTATGCGGTGTCCTCTGGCGCGCTGGCCTCCGGCATTGGCTACGCCGTCTGGTACACGGCCTTGCCTCGGCTGGAAGCCACGAATGCAGCGACCGTGCAGTTGAGCGTTCCGGTGATTGCCGCCGTGGGTGGGGTGGTTCTACTCGACGAGGCTTTAACGTTGCGCCTGGTGCTGGCCGCCATCGCTATCCTGGCCGGGATTGCGATGGTGATTACGAACCGAAGGCGCGCCGCAGGTCCTGCCCGGTCGGGTTCTGGAACAGGTGCAGGCCGAACTCGCTTGTGATCGAAAGGACATGATCGAATATGTCCGATTGAATGCCCTCGTAGTCTGCCCACGAAGTCGTGTTGGTAAACGCGTAGATTTCGATTGGTAATCCTTCCGCGCCGGGCGCAAGCTGACGCACCATCATCGTCATGCCCTGGTGCACTTTCGGGTGGTTCTGCAGATAGTTGGCAATATACGCACGATACGTGCCGATGTTTGTCAGCCGCCGCAGGTTGACGTCGTCCCGGTCGTCTTCCTCCAGATTCGCGCGGTATTCTTCCAGCTCGGCTTCTTTACGATCTACGTATTCGCGCAGCAGTGAAAAGCGTCTGAAACGATTGACTTCGTCCCGGGTAAGAACGCGGACTGACTCCAAGTCTATGTGCAAGCTGCGCTTGATTCTCCGGCCGCCCGACTCCGACATGCCGCGCCAGTTCCTGAATGAGTCGGATATGAGCGTGTGCGTGGGGATCGTAGTGATGGTCTTGTCCCAGTTCTGCACGGTAATCGTGTGCAGGGCCACGTCGATGACATCGCCGTCTGCATTGAAACGCGGCATCTCGATCCAGTCGCCCACGCGCACCATGTCCTGGGCAGTGAGCTGCACGCTCGCCACCAATCCCAGGATGGTGTCCTTGAATACGAGCATCAGAACCGCGGTCATCGCTCCGAAACCGCCCAGAAGAAGCGTTGGCGAGCGCTCTATCAGGGTCGCTACGATCAGGACCGCGCCGACGATGTACACAGCGATCTGGGCGAGCTGAATGAAGCCCTTTATGGGTTTCTTGCGCGCGGCCGCCTTTCTCGAGTAGATACGGTTCGCGGCACTCAGTGACGCCGAGAGCGCGCGGCTGACCATCAGAATGACGTAGGCCATCGCCACGTTACGGATCAACGTTACCGCCAGCTCGGGCAGTTCCGGAACCAGGCGCACCCCGGTATAGACAATAATCGCCGGCACCACCTGCGCTGTACGGCTGAAGACATTTTCCCGGGCGAAAGCGTCGTCCCAGTCGCTGCGGGTGCGGCGAGTGAACGAACTGACGGCCCTCGTCAGTACCGCCCGGGTGATAATGCTGGCGATGACAGCAACGCAGAACAGCAGGACCAGGCCCGTCAGCGCAGGCAGCGCCGGATGTATTGCTTTCAGCTGTTCGATCATTCTCGGTCTCCGTTGAAGCTGCCAGACCATAACCACTGGAGAACGATTTATCCAGACGAGGCATGGCCGAGGCTGACCGCGCAGCCGGATGCCACAACGTCTCCCGGTCACCTGCAAAGTGGAAAAGCGTCCGCGGCGCCACGCGAGCGCCTTTCCCGGCCCACGGGCGCGGCCTCCAGCGTCGTTTAGGAGCAGGTACTGCGGTACCATTCCGCCACCAGAAGCCCGGGGAACGGCGTCCAGTTCCTGTTGCAACACGAGACTATGCTCCTACGCTCCACAATTCTTACGTTTGCTTCTTTCATGGCTCTCACGGCGGAGGCGCGCGGCGTCAGCCCCTGGCTGCCGCTGAGCCAGGCGCCTGAAATCGAACGCATGATCGAGCGCGTGCTGATACTGGCGGACAAGCCTGTTCTCACCCGGCCCATTGCCGCTGCTACCGTTTTTGACGCGCTGCCCGCCGCCTGCGAGCGCGACGCTGACGTCTGTGCTGAGGTTCGTCACTACCTGCGGGGCTTCATGAAAGAGGTGGGCATCGCTCATCTGAGCCTTGCGGCGGGGGTGGCCTCGGGTGAAGAAACGCCGCTGCAGAACCGCCACGGCATGGGCGCGGACAGTTTCTATGAGATGACAGGGCGCGTTTACTGGCAACCCGCTGACCACCTGCTCGTGACAGGAGGATTCACGGCCTACGATGGCGAGATCCTGCCGACCGGCAGTCTCCTGAGCGTCGGATTCGACTTTGCGCAGCTCGATATCGGCTGGCGCGGTCACTGGCTTTCGCCAATGACCGATAGCGCCATGCTGCTCGGCACCCAGGCGCAGGCCATGCCTTCCATTACGCTGTCGAATTACCGGCCGTTGACGAGGTTCGGGATTCACTACGAAATGTTCTACGCCGAGATGAGTGAATCCGACAATATCCGCTTCGAGGGCGGCTTCACGACGGGCAAGCCAAAGCTGGCCGGCCTGCACCTTTCGATCGAGCCCGTGCCGGGCTGGACGATCGGCGCCAACCGCCTGATGCAGTATGGCGGCGGAGAACGCGGAAGCGATTCTCCGGGTGATCTTTTCGATGCGCTTTTCCGGCCGTCGCTGTACGACAACACCGGCACCGTTACGGACTTCGGCAACCAGCTCGCATCATTCACGTCGCGCTTTCTGCTGCGGACACCGGTACCCTTCGCCATTTACTTCGAATACGCAGGCGAAGACACCTCGACCAATAACGATCTGCGCCTCGGTAACGCGGCGCTCTCGGCCGGGATCCACTTTCCGCGCCTCGGCCGCAATCTCGTCTTGACGCTCGAGGCGAGTGAGTGGCAGAACGGCTGGTACGTGCACCACATCTACCGCGACGGTCTGCGCAACGAAGGCAACGCGATTGGCCACTGGGGAGGCGACTGGCGGGCGCTCGACGATGGAGTCGGAGCAATGAGCCTCATGGCGCGCGCAGGCTGGCAACTCAGGAGCGGCGACTCGATCGAAGCGACCTACCGCACGTTGAAAAATGAAGACTACAGCGCGACGGACTACCAACGGGCGCATTCGGTGGACGTCCGTTACAGCCGGCGATGGCGACGGGAGTTCCTGGTGGGCGGCGAGCTGAATGTCGGCCGCGACGTTTTCGGCGAAAACTACTCGCGCGTCAGCGCATTCTTCCGCTTTTGAGGAACAGGCAATTATGCACCGACCTTTTTGTGCCGCCCTCCTGCTAACGCTGCCTGTAGTGGCAACGGCAGAAGTGTTCGTCGATTTCGGTCTGCAATCGAGCCGCATCAAGGCCAGGATCGCCAATATCGAAGAGACCGTAGACAGCACAGAAACGGGGTTGCACGTCGGCGCTGGAGTATCGCGGTACTTCGGCTCGCAGAATGAGCTGGGGGCACGCCTCGAGGTCGACCGCCTCGGTTCGGATCTCTTGCTGGCCGTGCGCGCGCTTGACTACCGGCGCCATATATCAGAGCGTTTCGCCGTCAGCGCGTTTCTCGGTGCGGCGCGCCTTGATCTGGCGACGCCGGCTTATGGCTACTACGCTGGCGGCGGGTTACAGTTTCGCGACCTCTTGCCGAACTGGGACCTGAACCTGGATCTGCGCTACGGGGACAAGGTAGCGCGCGACAATCTTCTGCCGAGCGACCCGCAGGGTGGCAGCCCCGATAACTTTTATGACATCACTGGCGTCAGCCTGTACCTGAGCCGCCGCTTCTGACTTTCTCACGTGAGCACTGGCGTATCGTCTCCACGGTCGCTTGCACGTAATGTTCCCGGTCGTACGCCGGGATGCTTGCCATACCGGCTCGAGAAAGCTCGGCACGGGCATCGTCGTCTTCCAGTAACGCAAGCGCCTTCGCGGCAAAGGCTGCGCCGTCCGGAGCATCTATGAGCCAAGGCTCGTACGCCGGCGCCAGGCACTCGGCCGCGCCAACTCGGCGCGACGTCAGAACGGGCAGCCCCGACGCCTGGGCCTCCGATACGACCATGCCGAATTCCTCGAACAGCGCCGGGTAAAGAAAAATATCCAGTGCGGCGAACCAGCGCTGCGGCCGCAGGCTTTTCGGCCGATACGTCACCCGCCCGGTCCCAACGAGGCGATGCCGCGCGGCCTGCTCCGGCAGCCTTTTACCGCCGACGACCAGGAAGCGCAGGTCCGGTCGCACGCTTGCAATGCGCTCGGCGGCGTCGAGAAAAATGTCGAGCCCGCGTTTTCCGAATTCGCCCGAGGTAACGAAGCCGATGAGCGGTTCGTGCTCGGACACGGCAATGTCGGCACGCGCCTGGCGCCGGAGCCGCCCTGCGTTGACTTCGGCCTTCGAGCTTTCGGCGGGCGTATGTTGACCGCCGCGTACCGGCGCATGAAAACGGGCCGAATCGAAACCCGGATACTGCACATCTACACGCTCGGGCCTGAGGGAAAAATGCTTCAGAAGCGCATCGCGCACGAGGTTTGAATTCGCAACGACCTTCACATGCGGAGCCAGCCGGCTGAAAAAGGCTTCTTCCTCGGCGGCGCGCTTCACCCAGTCCGGACGATCGATGTGCCGCACCGCTTCGATCATCACGTTATGAACGAAAACGAGGTCCGCTTGCGGCACTTCCATGCCGTGGTCAACCAGCAGGTAGTTCGGCGAATCGGCAAGGCGCCCCAGCGTTGCCACTGTTCCCTTGCTCGCGCGCATGCCGCTTCGCAACATAAACCGAAGGCCGCCGCGCTGGCAGGCAATCCGAACCTGCTCTCCTGCGCTGCGAAGCCCCTCAGCCTGCATGCGGATAAGCTGCCCACCGCCACTCGTGAG
This sequence comes from Woeseia sp., assembly GCA_040904985.1. Lineage (GTDB taxonomy): Bacteria > Pseudomonadota > Gammaproteobacteria > Steroidobacterales > Woeseiaceae > IDS-8. Next base: position 9,804 of record JBBDSK010000241.1, read on the forward strand.
ACTCAAGGTGCGGCGATACAGGACGATCTGCATTACCCTGCGCTGATCGTTCGTCAGGCACTCAAGCATTGCCTGCGCTGCGCGCCCTCGGGCCCGCGGCATCGCGTATCTGGCCGATGAGTTCCTGGATTCGCTGCAGTGCGTCCTGCAATTGCTCGAGATCGCTGAAACCGATGCGCAGGTTGTAATTGCCGTCCTTGTCCGGACGTATTGCAAGTTCCCGTCCCAACTCACCGGAAATTTGCTTTTGTAGCCAGCGCGTCTGCAGGTCGATCGGGTGCTTTGTACGAGCGCCCGGCGCCGGTGCATCGAGAAGGGCTCTGACCGCCTTTTCCACCTGGCGCACCGACCAGCCTTCCTTGCCGGACTTGATGGCCATTGCAACCTGGCGTTTCGCGTCCAGCGGCAGAAGGGCCCGCGCATGGCCCATGTCGATTGCTCCGTCCGCCAAAAGGCGTTTTACGTCGTCGTCGAGATCCAGCAGGCGCAACAGATTACTGACAGAGGCGCGTGACCTGCCGACCGCCTTTGCCACCTGCTCGTGTGTCAGGTCGAACTCACTCGCGAGCTGTAACAGCGATCTCGCCTGGTCTAGCGGGCTCAGATCCTCGCGCTGCAGGTTCTCGATAAGCGCGACGGCGAGCGCGGACTGGTCGTCAAGCTCGCGCAGCACCACCGGGACCGTCGCAAGCCCGGCCAGTTTTGCGGCGCGCCAGCGACGCTCGCCCGCCACGATCTCCAGCTTTGCAGCAGTAACTTCCGCATCCGGTTTCGCAGATCGGACGACCAGCGGCTGCAAAACGCCTTGCTCGCGGATGGAGGCCGCAAGTTCTGCCAGACCTTCGTCATCGAGATTCCGTCGCGGCTGATAGCGGCCGGGCACGAGCTCATCAACTGGCGCCTCCGTGACGGCGGCGCCGGCCGGATTCTCGTCCTGGCGATGGCGCGATGCCAGAAGTGCGTCAAGTCCCCGGCCCAGTCGTTTTTGTTTGCTCATCGGCGCCCGCATTGCAGCTTGTGAATAATGGTAAAGGTCTGGCCCGCATCCGGCCGCCTTACCTCAGAACAGGGTGTAGATAAAGGGTGCGACCGCCGAGCCCTGCGACAGAACGATCAGCCCACCGAAAAGCACCAGAACGAAAATGATCGGCAAAAGCCAGAACTTCTTTCGTACCCGCATAAAGTCCCACAAATCCCGCACCAGGTCCAACATCAGAATGGCCTCTTCATATCGTCTGCCTTGCGACTCTCGCTGGGAGACCGATAGCTGTCGAGAGAAGCGTCCTTGTGCTTCGGGAACTGGTCGCCAAACATGGCCCGCCGCACCGCGCCCAGCGGCGTTACGACGAGGAAGAACACGAGCGCCATGAGAACCGGAATCAGGATTCTGCTCATCAGGAGGCCGAATCGCATCCAGACGCGGTACACCGGGCGGAGCGTCGATGCCGCGCCCAGGCTCCATGCAACAAGTGTCCCGAAAAGAATCCACGGCCAAAGCGGAAAGTCGCGCTCCATAAGCCAGGGAAAAAAGAGGCCGAACAGAACGGCGACGATTGCGCCGGACGTGAGCCCGAAGTCACGAAGGCCCTTTCGGTCCAGCTCCGGGATCACCTGGGCATCATTCATCAGTCGAGCTCCAGTTCCTCGCGCCAGCCTTCATTCTCCCGCCATTGTGGCTGCTCCTGTTTGTCGAGAATGCAGTTCTCCAAAACGAGGAAGTCCATTTCGGTACGCATGAAGCAGCGGTACGCATCCTCCGGCGTGCAAACGATAGGTTCGCCGCGCACATTGAAGGAGGTGTTCACAAGTACTCCGCAGCCCGTGCGGCGCTCGAACTCCTTGAGCAAGCGGTAGTATCGGGGATTGGTTTCTTCGTGCACGGTCTGTACCCGTGCTGAATAATCGACATGCGTCACTGCAGGCAGGCTGGAGCGCGGCAGCTTCAGTCTATCAATACCGAACAGCGCTTGTTGTTCGGTTTTTCGCAAATCTGTTTTTACCGGAGCGACCAAAAGCATATAAGGGCTCGCCCGATCCAGTTCGAAATACTGCGACACGCTTTCCGCAAGAACGGACGGGGCGAACGGCCGAAACGACTCCCGGTACTTGATCTTGAGATTCATCACCGATTGCATCTTCGGGTTCCGTGGATCGCCCAGTATGGAGCGGCCGCCAAGCGCCCTCGGGCCGAACTCCATCCGGCCCTGGAACCAGCCCACGACTTTCCCGGCTTCAATCTGCTGCACCACCCGCGATAGCAGCGCTGCCTCGTCTTCTTCGTGATAGCGCGCGCCTAAGGCGCCCAGCGATCGCCGAATTTCGAAAGCTCCGTACTTCGGGCCGAGGAAAGCGCCCCGCATGCCGTCGGAGCCGTTGCAGATTCTCTCGTTGCCGAAGTATTCGTGCCACGCGGCGGCCGCCGCGCCGATCGCGCCGCCCGCATCACCGGCCGCAGGCTGTATCCAGAGATCGTCAAACGGGCCCTCGCGAACAAGACGCCCATTTGCAACGCAATTGAGCGCTACGCCGCCTGCCAGGCAAAGGTATTTTGACCCTGTTTCGCGGTGCACTGAACGAGCCAGCCGCAGTACGACGTCTTCCGTGATGGTCTGTATCGAGGCAGCGATATCCATCTCTCGCTGAGTGATCGCGGATTCGGGCTGCCGCGGAGGGCCGTCAAATAGCGCATTGAAGCGGCGATTCGTCATCCTGAGCCCGGTGCAGTAATCGAAGAAGTCCATGTTGAGGCGAAATGTGCCGTCCTCTTTCACGTCAACAAGATGCTCGCGAATGGTGTCGGCGTACCTCGGCTCTCCGTAGGGCGCCAGGCCCATCAGTTTGTATTCCCCGGAGTTGACCCGGAATCCTGTGAAGTAGGTAAAGGCCGAATACAGCAGACCCAGGGAATGCGGGAAATTGATCTGCCAAAGCGGCGTCAGGCGATTTCCCTTCCCGACCCAGACGGATGTCGTGGCCCATTCACCAACGCCGTCCATGCACAGTACCGCAGCTTCCCGGAACGGGCCCGGGTAGAAGGCGGAGGCCGCGTGCGACTGATGGTGCTCGGCGAACAGAAGCTGCGGAAGCGCCTCTCGCTTGCATTCGGCGCAGGCCGCGAACTCTTTCTTCAGCATCTCTTTGAGATACAGCTTTTCCTTCAGCCAGACAGGCATTGCCGCAGTGAAGGAACGAATCCCTCTCGGCGCGTAGCTCATGTAGGTTTCGAGCAGGCGCTCGAACTTGAGCAGCGGCTTGTCGTAAAAGACGATCGCTTCGAGCTCCGTCAGATCCACGTCCGCTTCCTGGAGGCACCAGGTCAGCGCATGGACCGGAAAGCGGGAATCGTGTTTCTTTCGGCTAAAGCGCTCCTCCTGCGCAGCCGCAACTGTCGTACCGCGTTCCAACAGTGCCGCCGCGCTGTCGTGATAGTACGCGGACAGACCCAAAACATACTCGTGGCGTTTCATCGCTTGCGTCTGTGAAGCTTGCCGCCGGGGATTGAGTGTTATGCGGAAAGCGGCGGCCGTCAAGCGGCGCTGCTGCCGCTCTTTATCTTCATAAAGAAGCGCTTCCACTCGCATGGGAGTGTCTCCCGAGCCCGGTTGTGAACAGCCGGAACGCGGAGTAATGTGATCCCATCAGCAAAAGGCATTGGCAGCGCATGGGTAAAGGTGATCTGGCAAATCGTCGGCGTGCCGCAAAGCCCTCATCGCAGCGGGCTGCCAATATGGCGCTCTTGTTTATCTCGCTTGTCATCGCGGGGATCGCCGCAGAGGTGTTGTTGCGGGCTATTGCTCCCCAGAACTTCGACATCCACCCGCGGGGCCTTTACACCGCGGACGCCTCGGTTGGTTATGTCCTCAGTCCCGGAGTCACAGGAACGCTGGAGCGCAGCGAGTTCAGCCACGACGTCAGCATTGGTCCTGCGGGACTGCGCGGGCCCGATCCACGGCCCCGGCAGCCGAATACCTTTCGCGTAGTCTGTCTTGGCGATTCCTTTACCTGGGGTTTCGGCGTCGGTGACGACGAAGCCTTCCCGTCCGTGCTGGAGAGGCGGCTCGCAAACCGCTATCCGGCGATTGACGCGCAGGTTGTGAACGCCGGCGTGCCCGGCTACGGGACGTACGACGAGCTGCGATTCCTGCAAAGCCGCCTCGACCTGCTCGATCCGGATCTTCTCGTACTGACCTTCCTCGCCGAGAACGATTTCGTGGAAAGCCGCGATCCGGCGCTGGGTCGTGTACGGGTGGAGGACGGATGGCTTCGCTCACCGGTCCCTCCGCGGGAAGAGCCATGGCAAACGCTGGACTGGATCAAGAACCACAGCCATGCCGCCAGGTTGCTGAGCGAACGCGCCGGCTATCTTGCTACCCGCAGCGGACTTCTGTCGGTGGAACGCATCGCGCCCCGCGTCTCCCCGGAAGACGAGGAGCTTGCTCTTCGGTTGCTGGGGGAGATCGCGCGGCTTGCCGGCACGCGCGGCGCTGCGACCGTGTTCATGTTCACCTCTAGCCAGGCGCCCGTCATTGCGGAGGCTGCAGCGGAAATCGCCGGGAGCAACATCGTCGCCCGGGCGGCACGCGAGGCTGGCGCCGGCCATATCGACCTGCCAGCGGTTTTTCGCATGCGAGAAGACCGCTTCGAACTGTACTACCAGCGAGACGGCCACTGGACGGCCGCCGGCCATTCCGCGGCGGCAGAAGCCCTTTACGACTACATCGACGCCCGGTTCTCCTCGAAAATCGAAGGCCGCGCCACTGTTGCCAAAGCGCCGGAAGGGAATTGAGTTGCGCCCGTCGCGACCGGAAAGAAGCGCGGGGCGCGACGTCTATCCAGCGACAAAGAGCAAGAACCGCTTTCCGACTCGTAGAGCCCTGGGAATAGCAGGGGTCGCGCTGGCTGTCGCTCTGGTCGGCGGCGTCACGGGGTTCGCCTACCTGCTGTCTTTGCTGCCTCCTGCCCATTACGCAAGCGGAACTCGGGAACCAGCTTCGCCCGTCGCCACGAGCGAATCTCTCGAATGGACGCATTTTGCGGGAGATGCCGCGGCGACACAGTACTCCGGCCTCAGCGAGATCAGCCCGGCCAACGTCGGGCGATTGCGCCTGGCGTGGACTTATCGCACGGGTGAGGCCGAACGGCGCGGGACCGACCTCAAAACGAGTTCCTTCGGCAATACCCCCATCATGGCCGCCGGGTCGCTGATCGTTTGCACGCCCTGGGCCAGGGTCATCGCACTCGATCCCGCTGCCGGACAAGAGCGGTGGTCCTTTGACCCCGGGATGACGATGCGGCAGCCGCCGGGCCACCGCTTTACCTGCCGGGGGGTGGCTGCCTGGCGCGACCCGCTTGCACCTGAAGGGGAGCCTTGCGCGGAGCGCTTGATCGTCGGCACCAATGACCTGCGGGTCATTGCCCTCGATGCCGTCACCGGGACTCGCTGCCCGCGCTTCGGCGACAACGGCGAGGTTCGCGTGAAGCCGGAAGCCGACCTCCGGTTTCCCGGGGAGGTCCAGTTCAATGGCCCCCCCGCCGTCGTCGGCGATGTTGTCGTGCTTGGCTCCACCGTGAGCGACCACGGGCCCGCGCACTCTCCCAGCGGAGCCGTACGCGCTTTCGACCTGCGTACCGGCGAACCGCGCTGGCAATTCGAGCCTGTCCCGCGCATGCCCTCCGACCCGGCGCAGGCGAGCTGGGACAACGGCAGCGCTTCGCGGCACGGATCCGCCAACGTCTGGGCCGATATGAGTGCGGATGAAGAACGCGGCGTTCTTTATCTCGCAACCTCGAGCCCGTCTCCGGATCACGATGGCCGCGATCGCAGCGGAGACAACCGCTATTCCGATTCGGTCGTGGCGCTGGAAGCGGCCAGCGGCCAGGTGCTCTGGAGCTTTCAGGTGGTCCATCACGACATCTGGGATTACGACCTGCCCTCGGCGCCTCTCCTGACGACGCTCGAGCTCGAAGACGGGCCTCGTGACGTGGTCATTCAGCTAACCAAGCAGGGGCTCGTATTCGTGCTCGACCGGGAAACGGGCGATCCTGTCTTTTCCGTGGAAGAACGGCCGGTGGCGCAGAGCGACATCCCGGGAGAGCACAGCGCGGAGACGCAGCCATTCCCATCAACCATGCCCTGGCTCATGGGCCTCGGCGCCGGGAGCGACGGGATTTCCGCCGCCGACGCCTGGGGCTTCACCTTCTGGGACCGTGGCGCATGCCGGACCGGCATGGAGCGGCGCCGCGCTCTCGGCTTGTACGGCCCGCCCAGCCGTGACGGCACCCTCGTCTATCCGTGGCTGTCCGGGGGCAGCAACCTCGGCATGCGTGCTTACGACCCTGGCCGGAGACTGCTCATCGTCAACCTGATCCGGACCGCGGGCATCCTGGAATGGCCCGTCGCGCGGACGCCGGAAGCGCTGGAGGCAGGATCGGCCTCGACTCTCCTGCTGTCCCCGCTCGGCGCGCCCTGTATAGCACCGCCGTGGGGAGAGCTTGTTGCGCTCGACGTCGAGCGTCAGGAGGTTCTGTGGCGGGTGCCGCTGGGGACGACGGAGAAACTCGGTCTTCCGCTAAAGTTGAAATTCGGCACGCCCAGCCGTGGCGGGCCGCTCGTTACCGCAAGCGGACTCGTCTTCATCGGCGGCACCATGGACGATGCATTGCGCGCCTTTGCGACCGACAGCGGTCGCGAACTGTGGCGCGTGACGCTGCCGGCGGGCGGGCAGGCGACGCCCATGACCTACATGGCGGAAGGCAGGCAGCACGTCGTAATCGCTGCCGGTGGTCATGCGTGGATGGGCACTACGCCCGGCGATTACGTTGTCGCCTACGCGCTTCCGGATTGACGATCGATCCCCGCTCGGGGCAAACCGGTTCGGGCCGCGTCGAGCACCGGGAGCGGATGCCTGAGCACGATGCGCTCCGGGTCTACCCACAGGGGTTCCAGAAGCTGGAACCGGGTTCGCTCCCCGAATTCGCTGATGGAGCTGTCCGAGGTTGCCGGATACTCAAGTTCAAAGACGTTGGCGCTCCCATACGCTTCAATTTCGCGGCAATCGACCGCTTTCAGCGCCAGATAGCGGGGCATCACAAAGGCTTCCGTATGATGCAGTTCAAGCGCGTCCCGGCCGCCAATGCGCCATTGCCCGCGGAGTTGTGCGGCAAGCACATAGCATTCGAGATCGCCGGCCGCTGCCGACAGAAGAATCCGGTCCACCGACAGGTTCAGCCGGGCACTGGCCTCGCTCAGGGCGTAGTGTGGCAGGTCCTTCGGCACATTCCCTTGACGGCCGAGGTGAATGTGCTGCAATTCCTTGAACCGACAGGCCTGAGTCGATGTCAGAACCTCGAACCTGTCCCGCATCAGCACATGCTCCCTGGGCTTGTACTGCCCCATGCTGCGAAATCGTTTCATCCAGGTGTTGAGTGTTGACATCAGCCTCGTACTCCGCGTCGAATCTGCGATGGACTTTGAAAATGGATCAGGGAGCTTAATGGTGAGGCCTTCCGCCGGCTGTGACATATTTCACAGTCGGGCTGTCGCGGGACTTTCCGGCAAATGCGCGAGACCCGTCGACTCGGTTTTTTGGAGCGATCGGGAACGGCCATTTTGCATACACAAATCCGCTATCCTTCTTGCATGAGTCTCATCAACTTTCATCCGGCGCTCCGCGGCTGGTTCGAGCGGAAATTTGAGCGGCCGACGCCGGTGCAAGAGAAGGCCTGGCCGGCGATCCGCGGCGGGGGACACACCCTGCTGGCGGCCCCAACCGGCTCCGGCAAAACGCTTGCAGCCTTTCTTTCGGCAATCGACGACCTGGTGCGCGAGGGCCAGGACAGCGGCCTGCCGGATGAGACCCGCGTCCTCTACGTATCGCCGCTCAAGGCGCTGTCGAACGATATTCACCGGAATCTCGATGAGCCGCTGGCCGGAGTTCGTGACGAACTGCTGCGGCTGGGGAAAGCCGACGTCGCCATCAGCGCGCTGGTGCGGACTGGCGACACGCCGCAACACGAGCGAACGAAGATGCGACGCACTCCGCCGCACATCGTCGTCACGACTCCGGAATCGCTGTTCATACTGCTGACTTCGGAATCGGGCCGAAAAATGCTGTCGACCGTGCGGACGGTAATCGTCGACGAGATACACGCGGTCGCCGGCAGCAAGCGCGGCGCCCATCTTGCCCTGTCGCTCGCCCGGCTGGACGCGCTTTGCAGCGAAGCCCCGGTTCGCATCGGTCTATCGGCCACGCAGAAACCGATGGACAGCGTTGCCCGGTTCCTGGCAGGTGACGCTGACTGTACCGTCATCGATACCGGCCACCAAAGGGAGCGCGATCTGGCGCTGGCCCTGCCGCGCTCGCCGCTGGAGGCGTTCATGGCGAACGAGGTCTGGGAGGAGGTATACGACCAGCTCGCCGACCTGGCGCGGGCTCATCGCACAACGCTGATCTTTGCCAACAACCGCCGCCAGTGCGAACGGGTGGCGCGGCATCTCGCGGAGCGAATCGGTGAAGAGGTCGTAACCTCACATCATGGCAGCCTGTCGCGAAAGCATCGGCTGGATGCCGAGCAGCGGCTGAAAGCCGGAACGCTGCGCGCGCTCGTCGCCACCTCGTCCCTGGAACTCGGAATCGACATAGGCGATGTCGATCTTGTGTGCCAGCTCGGGTCGCCGCGCGCCATCGGCGCTTTGCTGCAACGGGTCGGCCGCGCGGGTCATGCCGTGCATGCGATGCCGAAGGGGAGACTGTTCCCGCTAACCCGCGATGACCTGACGGAGTGCGTTGCACTGCTGGAGGCGGTGCGGCGGAACGAGCTGGACCGGCTTACCGTGATGCGGTGCCCGCTCGACGTGCTGGCACAGCAAATCGTCGCGGAGGTGGCGGGACGCGAATGGGAGGAAGAGTCGCTGTACGAACAGTTCCGCCGCGCCTGGCCTTACCGCAACCTCGCGCGGGATGAGTACGCTTCTGTCGTACGCATGCTGGCCGACGGCTACAGCACACGCCGCGGGCGTCGCGGAGCCTACCTGCACCGCGACGCAGTCAACGGCCGTCTGCGCGCGAGGCGCGGCGCGCGTCTTACTGCGCTGACCAATGGCGGCGTGATTCCGGACCAGTTCGATTACGAAGTCGTGCTTTTGCCGGAAGGATTCAAAGTTGGCACGCTAAACGAGGATTTCGCTTTCGAAAGCATTCCCGGCGACATCTTCCAGCTCGGCAATACGTCCTATCGGGTGTGCAAGGTGGCGCAGGGAAAGGTATTCGCGGAGGACGCAAAGGGACAACCGCCGAACATCCCGTTCTGGTTCGGCGAGGCGCCCGGACGAAGCGACGAACTCTCTGCCGTTCTGAGCGAGCTGCGCGCGGAGCTGGACAGAAGGCTCGCGGGCGGGGAGCTCCCTGCACTGAGCTGGTTGCGCGATGAGCTCCAGCTCGATGAGGCTGCCGCGCGCCAGCTTGTCGACTACAACGCTGCATCACGCGCCGCGCTCGGCGTTTTGCCGACGCAGACCACCGTCGTGTTCGAACGTTTTTTTGACGAGACGGGTGACCAGCACCTGGTCATCCATTCGCCTTTCGGGTCCCGCATCAACCGCGCCTGGGGTCTGGCGCTGCGCAAACGCTTTTGCCGTTCATTCAACTTCGAGCTGCAGGCGGCCGCCGA